>JAZQLR010000082.1:0-6652 GCA_045542775.1 Clostridia bacterium | reverse complement strand
TTTGCGATAAAATATGGTACAATTCCATTGTTAAATGGAATTTGCATTTTGCAAAGAGGTGGAGTCTTATGCAAATATTTATGAAAAAATTAAAAAACATTCTGATTTCGGCTGCAATATTAGCCGTGTGTTTTGTTTTGTGCCAGTTTCTTCAGCTAATGATTAGTGATAGCGCCATTATACCGGCAGTGTTTGTGATGGCGGGTTTTTTTATTTCTGTGATAACACCGGGCTACATATATGGTATAATTTCGGCACTTTTCAGTGTGCTGGCAGTTAATTTTGCATTTACATTCCCATTTTTTTCATTTGATTATACAATACCTGAAAATATAATTTCAGCAATAATATTACTGGTTATTACGGTTGTTACCTGCGGGCTTACAGAGCGGATAAAGCATCAGGAGGTAATAAAGGCTGAAAGCGACAAGGAGCGGATGCGTGCAAATCTTCTAAGGGCTGTTTCTCACGATTTGCGAACGCCACTCACAACTATATATGGTTCAAGCCTTGCTATGCTTGAAAATTACGGTAAACTCAGTGAAGAACAAAATAAAATGATGCTGAAAGGAATACAAGAGGAGGCGGATTGGCTTAACCGGATGGTTGAAAACCTGCTTTCGGTTACAAAACTGGACGGAGATGATGTAAGCATAGTCAAGACCGACACGGTAGTTGACGAGCTGATTGATTCGGTTCTTGTAAAGTTTGCCAAAAGATTTCCCAAGCAGAATGTACGACTGGATATACCAAGTGATTTCATTGTTGTTCCTATGGATAGTATGCTTATCCAACAGGTGCTTATAAATCTTCTTGAAAATGCCGTAAGGCACGCCAATGGTATGACGGGGCTGTGGCTCAAGGTTTATACCATTTCAAATAAAGTTTATTTTGAGGTAAGAGATAATGGCTGCGGTATCCCACAGGAACGGTTGCAAGATATCTTTTTGGGTTATTCCGTTAAGGAGTCTGCACCGGCAGATGGTAAGAATAATGCAGGGATAGGCCTTTCGGTATGTGCTGCTATTATAAAGGCGCATGGCGGTGAAATCCGTGCTCAGAATGTAAGAGGCGGTGGGGCTTCTTTCAGGTTCAGCCTTAAAATGGAGGACGGTATATATGAACAATAGATACAGAATTCTTGTTGTTGAAGATGAAAAAAATATAACGCAGTTGCTAACCACTCTTTTGGAGACAAATGGATATCAGGTTGTATCTGCAGGGAACTGTGAGAATGGATTGATGCTTTTTTCTTCACATAATCCGGATTTGGTAATATTAGATTTGGGATTACCTGATGCAGACGGGATGAGCTTCTTAAAGGAAATCAGAAAAAAATCCGCCACACCTGTAATTGTAGTTTCTGCACGCTCGGATGAACGGGATAAGGTTGATGCACTTGACTTGGGCGCAAATGACTATGTAACCAAGCCTTTCGGCTTTGAAGAATTGGTTGCAAGAGTAAGGTCTGCACTTCGAAATTCAAAAAAGGTTATGAGTGATGAAGATATTTTAACCGGTTCGTTTAAAGCAAATGGGCTTACAATTGATTACGGTGCGCGCCGTGTGTTTGTTGACGGAAACGAAGTTAAATTTACGCAGACAGAGTATAATGTCCTTGCTTTACTTTCAAGGTATCCCGGCAAGGTAATGACATACTCTGCAATTATCCGTGAAATATGGGGATATAATGATTTGAACAGCATCAAAAAGCTGCAGGTCAATATGGCGAATATCCGCAAAAAGTTTGGAGCAAAGCCGGGGGATAAAAATTTTATCGAAAACGAGCTTGGTGTGGGTTATCGTATGTGCGAACAAACCGAATAAATAATTTACAAAGAGTATAAAATATTCTTAACCGCATCTTAACCAAAAGTCTGGTATAATTTGTGAGATAGAAAAATTTGGTTTAATGAGGTGAAGAAATGACAATTTTTGATGCACTAACACTTATCGGTGGCTTGTGTCTGTTTCTTTTTGGTATGAGCGTGATGGGGGATGCACTTGAACGCCGTGCCGGAAACAGTCTCAAGAACATTCTTGCAAGGCTTACAAAAAATAAAATTGCAGGATTTTTAACGGGTCTTGGCGTAACTGCAGTTATCCAAAGCTCGTCTGCAACAACTGTAATGGTTGTTGGGTTTGTTAACTCGGGGATTATGACCCTTCGTCAATCCATCGGCGTTATTATGGGCGCGAATATCGGTACAACAGTAACGGCATGGGTACTCAGCCTTGGCGGTATTTCCGGCGATAATCTGTTTTTACAGCTACTTAAGCCCACATCTTTTACTCCGATACTTGCGCTTATCGGTACGGTGTTTTTTATGTTTGCCAAATCAAGCAACAAAAAGGATACCGGAACGATTCTCTTAGGATTTGCGGTACTTATGTTTGGTATGGATACGATGTCTGACGCAGTTTCAGGTCTTGCTGATGTACCGGCATTCCGGAATATGTTCATTATGTTCAAAAACCCGATACTCGGCGTTCTGGTTGGCGCGGTTCTTACTGCGGTAATCCAGTCCAGCTCTGCATCGGTTGGTATTCTTCAGGCACTTTCTGCAACCGGGCAGGTTTCGTACGGGGCGGCTGTCCCGATTATTATGGGTCAAAATATCGGCACCTGTATAACAGCTATTCTTTCGTCATTCGGCACAAATAAAAATGCAAAGCGCGCAGCGATTGTTCATTTGTCGTTTAATGTGGTAGGTACTGTTATATGGTTATCAGTATTCAGCATCATTTCGATGGCTTTAAGGCCTGCTATTCTGGATGCAGCGGCGTCGCATTTTGGCATTGCTGTTGCTCATTCAATATTTAACATAGCCTGCACAGTATTACTTTTGCCTATGTCATCTTTGCTTGAAAAGCTTGCTGTTAAGCTTGTTCCCGATACTGATAAGAAAGAGGAGGTTGCAGAACTTGACGAGCGACTCCTTGCAACACCTACGATTGCATTGGAACGCTGTAGCTCCCTGGTTTCTGAAATGGCAGAATTCTCGGTTACATCGTTTAAACAGGGGCTTAATATGCTTAAGCAATATGACCCTGTATCAGCTACACAAATCCGTGAGGCAGAGGGAAAGGCTGACCATTATGAGGATATTCTCGGCACATACCTTGTGAAGCTCAGCGGACATCAGGTGAGTGATAACGACAGCATTGAAATTTCCAAGTTGCTTAAAGCAATCGGTGATTTTGAAAGAATTTCCGACCATAGCGTAAATATTCTTGAGTCAGCAGAGGAACTCAGAGATAAAGAAATAAAGTTTACCAATGATGCCCAGAAAGAACTCGAAAATCTATGCGGTGCAGTTTCAGAAATTCTTACACTTTCGTATACTGCGTTTGTGAAGAATGATGTACAGCTTGCCAGGGACATCGAACCGCTTGAACAGGTTATCGACAGACTTAAAGAAAAAATGCGTAATGGCCACATTAATCGTCTTAAAAACGGCGAATGTTCAATTGAGGTTGGATTTGTATGGTCAGACCTTCTTACCAATCTGGAAAGAACAGCAGACCATTGCTCCAATATTGCAGTGTGTATTATTGATTCGGCTGAGAACAATATGAACATCCACGAGTCACTTCGAAACATCAAAGAGGGAACTGACTTTGATGCAAAGTATATTCAATACGCTCAGAAATATATGTCAGTTGAATAAAAAACAAACAAAAAATGCCCCATACCAATTGGTATGGGGCGTATTGCTTTTATTTACAGAATTGAGAAGTTAACAACAATCGCTGCAAAAACTATTGATACCATTGAGAGAAGCTTGATAAGAATATTAATTGCAGGACCTGAAGTATCTTTAAAGGGGTCGCCTACGGTGTCACCTACAACTGCTGCTTTGTGATTTTCTGAACCCTTGCCGCCGTGAACTCCGCTTTCGATGTATTTCTTTGCGTTATCCCACGCACCGCCAGCATTTGACATAAATATTGCCATAAGGAAGCCTGATGCAGTTGCGCCTGCCAGCATACCTACAACGCCTGTACAGCCAAGAATCATACCAACAACAATCGGAACAGCCACAGCTACAATAGTGGGAAGAATCATCTCTCTAAGGCTTGACTTTGTGCAAAGGTCGACACAGCTTGCATAATCGGGGTCAGCCTGACCTTCCATAAGACCGGTGATTTCCTTAAACTGGCGGCGAACTTCTTTAACAACACTTTGTGCAGCGCGGCCAACAGAATTCATAGTGAGTGCTGCAAACACAAAGGGCAGACAAGCACCAACAAATAAACCTGTAAGAACGGTGGGATTAGTGATGCTGAGGTTTGCAATCTTTTCTGCACCGCCGGGGATAGTATTGATTTTGTCAATGTATGATGCCATAAGAGCAAGAGCGGTGAGTGCAGCAGAACCGATAGCGAATCCTTTACCGGTTGCTGCGGTTGTGTTGCCGAGTGAGTCAAGAGCATCGGTTCTTTCGCGAACTTCTTTTTCAAGGCCTGCCATTTCAGCAATTCCGCCGGCATTATCTGCAACAGGACCGTATGCGTCTGTTGCAAGGGTAATGCCCAAAGTTGAAAGCATACCAACAGCCGCAAGTGAAATTCCGTAAAGACCCATTGAAGCGCTTTCTGCACCGCCGGAAACAAAGTAAGCGATAAGAACGCAAACCGCAACGATTACTATGGGAAGAAGTGTGGAAAGCATACCAACCGACAAACCGCCAATGATTATAGTTGCTGTACCAGTTTCTGATGTAGCAGCAAGGTTTTTGGTGGGTTTGTAGCTGTCGGATGTAAAGTATTCGGTTGATTGCCCGATAAGAACACCGGCAACCAGACCTGCAAGGATAGCGAAGTAAATTGTCCAGTTCTGTTCGCCAAGAACAAAATAAACGAGAGGAAGAGAAACGATTGCAATTACGATAGCTGCAAAGTTTGTTCCTCGTGACAGTGCTCCAAGCAGCTGCTTCTGTGATGCACCTTCTTTGGTTCTTACAAGGAATGTACCAAAGATGGAACAGATAACGCCAACTGCTGAAAGAATCATGGGCAGAGCCATTGCTTCAAGAGTATGTAATGCAGCAACACCAAGTGCACAAGCTGAAATAATAGAGCCAACATAGGATTCATAAAGGTCAGCACCCATACCGGCAACATCGCCAACATTATCACCAACATTATCGGCGATAACAGCAGGGTTGCGTGGGTCGTCCTCAGGGATGCCTGCCTCAACCTTACCAACAAGGTCAGCACCAACATCACCAGCCTTTGTAAAGATGCCGCCGCCTACACGGGCGAAAAGTGCCATTGATGAAGCACCCATACCAAATGTGAGCATTGCACTTGTGATTGCTTCGTTTGAAAGCATAAATACAAATTTCAAGAGGAAGAACCAAACTGAAATATCCAAAAGACCAAGACCTACAACGGTAAATCCCATAACGCTTCCGGCAGAGAATGCAACGCGAAGACCGCGGTTAAGACCCTGACGGCAAGCGTTTGCGGTTCTTGCATTTGCAAGGGTTGCAATTTTCATACCGATAAAGCCTGACAGAGCTGAAAAGAATCCGCCGGTAATAAATGCAAACGGAACATAAGGTGTAAGTAGTCCGGCAAATGCCATTATGCTGAGTATAACAAACATAACAGCAAAAAATATAAGTACAATTTTATACTGGCGTTTAAGGTACGCATTAGCACCTTTTTTGATAGAACCGGAGATTTTTTTCATCAAATCTGTGCCTTCTGGGAATTTGATAACCTTGCGTGCGGTAAAAAACGCAAAGAATAATGCAAGAATTGCACCGGCAAAGGTTAAGCCAACAAGTAGTGTTTCCATTTTTTTTGCCTCCTGTGATTTTGTGATTTAAATTGATAAAGTTTTGACAAGATATAATCTTATGAAGATTTATTTTACCAAATAATTTATGTTATTGCAAGGGTTTTTAGAACTTTTTTGCATATTTTCCAAAAATTAATTGATTTTCTCCTGTAAATATAGTATACTTAATCGTATAAATGAAAGGAACGGTGGTTATGACTAACGAAAAAAGAAGTAGTTTTACAGGGAAATTAGGTTTTGTCCTTGCTGCGGCAGGTTCGGCGGTAGGGCTTGGTAATATATGGCGGTTTCCGTATCTTGCAGCAAAATACGGCGGCGGTATATTTTTACTGGTTTATATTGTTCTTGCTGTTACACTTGGCTTTGCGCTTATGACTGCGGAAATTGCAATAGGCCGTAAAACAGGTCTCAGTGCAATTGGTGCATTCAAAGCACTTAACAAAAAATATTCATTTGTAGGTTGGATTGCAGCTTTAATCCCAATGATTATCTTGCCGTATTACTCGGTAATCGGTGGCTGGGTTACAAAGTATCTGTTTGCATTTGTAACCGGTAATGGCTCACTGACTGCAGGCGATGAGTATTTCGGTGGATTTATCTCGCAGGCAGCAGAACCGGCACTTTGGTTTTTTGTATTTATCGGCATAACTGCAATAATTGTTCTTTTTGGTGTTGAAAAGGGCGTTGAAAAGGTAAGCAAGATTATGATGCCCGTACTCGTAGTTTTATCGGTGGGAATTGCAATTTACGCAGTATGTCTGCCCGGTGCAATGGACGGCGTTCGTTATTACATACTCCCTGATTTCAGCAAGTTCTCTGCAACAACAGTTCTTGCGGCAA
>JAZQLR010000081.1:0-13074 GCA_045542775.1 Clostridia bacterium | reverse complement strand
CATCACCTATGACAGCGATGTTTTAAGACTTATTGACACCTTCCGTGACCTTGGACTTTATGTCGGAAGCGTTGTCTTTACAAGATACAACAACCAGCCCAATACTGCGGCGTTTCTCAGGCATCTTACCTCTATGGGTATAAAGTGCTACCGTCACTATAACATTGCAGGATACCCCTCGGATATTCCGCACATAATCAGTGAGGACGGGCTTGGTAAGAATGATTATATCGAAACCGAGCGGTCTCTTATCGTAATAACCGCACCCGGTCCGGGCAGCGGCAAGATGGCGACCTGTCTCAGCCAGCTTTATCACGACCACAAGTGCGGAATAAAGGCAGGCTATGCAAAGTTTGAGACATTCCCGATATGGAATCTGCCGCTCAAGCACCCCGTAAACCTTGCCTATGAGGCGGCAACTGCCGACCTTGACGATGTTAATATGATTGACCCGTTCCACCTTGAGGCTTACGGAAAAACCGCTGTAAACTACAACAGAGATGTGGAAATCTTTCCCGTTCTCAATACAATATTTGAAAGAATTCAGGGCAGCTCGCCCTACAAATCGCCTACCGATATGGGTGTTAATATGGCAGGCAACTGCATTTTTGACGATGACGCTTGCTGTGAGGCATCAAAGTACGAGATAATCCGCCGTTACTATGCTACAAGCACAAACGCGTTCCGTGGCAGATGCGACGAGTCTCAGGTACGCAAGATTGAGCTGCTTATGAACCAAGCCGGAATTACTCCCGAATACTGTCCGGCAGTTCCTGCGGCACTCAAAAAAGCCGAGGATACCGGTGCTCCGGCAGGGGCAATGATTCTGCCTGACGGACAAATCGCAACGGGAAAGACCTCCTCGACACTTGGTGCGGCGTCCGCACTTCTCCTTAACGCACTCAAAACTCTGGGCAACATTGACGACAAGCTTGATTTGATTGCAGCGGAAGTTTTAGAGCCTATCTGCAACCTCAAAACAACCTACCTCAAGCACAAAAACCCAAGACTTCATACCGACGAGGTTCTGCTTGCTTTAACCATTTCTGCTCTATCTGACCCCATCGCAAAAAAAGCAAAGGAAGAGCTTAAGAACCTGCGTGGCAGTAATGCACACTTCTCGGTTATTCTCAGCGAGGAGGACGAGAAAATCCTCAAGCGACTTGGGATAAATGTCAGCTACGAGCCTCAGTTTGAGACCAAAAAATTGTATCAGAAGTAATAAAAATCACTTCAGCAAATATTTGCTGAAGTGATTTTTTATTTAACCGCTTTTATATATTCCGTAGGTGGTTTGCCCGTCTCTTTTTTAAATAGTCTGCAGAAATAATGAATTGAATTGAACCCTAATCGTTCGGATATACGGGTTATTGACAGTTCTTTTTCGCAAAGAAGCCGTTTTGTCTCTTTTATACGAAGTCCGTTTATGTAGTCGAGTACGGTTGTACCGTATAGTCTTTTGAAGCATTGGCACAATGTTGTTTTGTTTGTGCCTAACAAAAAGCACAATCTGTCAAGCTGAATTTTCTCTTTGTAATGCTCGTCAATATATCCCCGAATTTCCGCTATCTTGCTTTCGGCAGTACCCTCGTTTGAATTTTTTTGCGCAATGCCGTCACGCACCATCGCAATAAGCAAAAGCTCCAGACGATTTTTAAGCATCTGCTCTGCACCAAACTGAATATCGCTGAATTTTCTTATTTCATTGCGGCCTATCGTGTCATAGGGTGGTGCATATATCCCCATTCCCTCCTTCATTACCTCGGCAAGCATTCGTTTATGCTCCGTACCAAGCGCAACCGGCTTATGCGAAAATTGTTCAAGCTCAGCTGCGTTACATTCAAAACCAATAATAATTACATTGGGTACAGCATCATTTATACATTCAAGCGAATGTACCTCATTTGGTCTGTGAATTATCATCTGTCCGCTTTCCAGAATCCCGTAATATTTTGAAGCATGCACATTAATTGCACCGTTATCAACATAGAGTAACTCGCAGAAATTGTGAAAATCATCCACCGTACGGTACTGCCCGGTAAATTCAAAGTAATGAATGTATGCTATCCTTGACACCTCTATCGGTGTCTCAAAGGTTTTAAGTTTAAATTCCATAATACATCTCCGCTCAAATTTGTATTTTCAGCATACGAAATGCCTGCTCTGCTGTATCTGCTAAATTCTGCTTTGCATTTTCCTTTTCCATCGCTTCATCAAGAGTGCAAATTCTGCGCAGGATAGGGAAGAATGCATCAATCCCCTGTCTGTTACATTCATCAGCATCCTTTGTGACCGAGCCGGCAAAGGCAAGTACCGGCTTTTGATATTTCTTTGCAAGCTTTGCCACTCCGATAGGAGCTTTGCCCATTGCTGTCTGAAAATCAAGCCTTCCCTCACCGGTAATAACAATATCCGCAGCCTTTATATATTCTTCCAGACCGGTTTTCTCCAGTATGAGTTCAATACCCGGCTGCAGCTTTCCACCAAGATATGCAAGGAACGCAAAGCCAAGGCCGCCTGCCGCACCTGCACCGGCTGCATTTTTATCGGCGTGGCTGAACTTTTCCTCGGTAAGCTTTGCATAATTTTCAAGCCAGCCGTCCATTTCCTCAACCATTTGCGCAGTCGCACCTTTCTGGGGTCCGTACACCGCACTGCAACCCAAATCGCCGCAAAGCGTATTGGTAACATCGCATGCAATATTAAATGTGCATTCCTGAAGCTCTTTCAAAACATTTTCTGTGGTTATCTCAGCCAAAGCTTCTGCGCCCATTGCACCAAACGGAACATTTTCACCATTTTTGTCAAGCATACCAAAGCCAAGCGCCTGAAGCATACCGATACCGCCATCATTTGTGGCACTTCCGCCTATACCAATTATAAAATTCCGGCAACCATTTTTAATTGCATCAGCAATCATTTCACCAACGCCATAGGTTGTGGTGTGTAATGGGTTTCGTTCGTCACCGGAAACCAAAGTTATGCCTGCCGCCTGGGACATTTCCATAACAGCCAATCTTTCGTCCTCAACAATGCCGTATGTAGCAGTCACCTTTTTGCCGGCAGGACCCGTTACCTCAACAGCTCTCAGACTACCTCCAAGCCCCTCAACAAGCGCCTCAACCGTGCCCTCACCGCCATCAGCCAAAGGTCTGACAAAAACCTCTGCGTCAGGAAATACCCTATGTATTCCGCACTTTATTGCATTCCCCGCCTCAATCGAGGTAAGGCTGCCTTTCAATGAATCTATTGCTATGACTGCTTTCATTGAATTCCCTCCCCGAATATTATATAGTATTTACAAGGTTTTGCATAAAAAATGGCGTTTTTGAAAACAATCTCCAAACGCCCACTATTTCAGTATATCACACTCTTTTTATAATGTAAATGAAAACTTGTGTCAATTTCACATTTTCTGCTATTTACACAAAAAACGGCTTTTCATTTTTAATAAATTGTCAATTGAAATCAGGCTTGACTTATGCTATGCTTAAATCAAGGAAAGGAAGGTACACTCCAATGAGAAAGTAAATCCTTAAAGCTTTTAAATGAAGGTGCGGTTAAACAATCCGGACGAAAGAAAGGAACCGCGGCGGCGTAAACGCTTGATATAGAATAAGGAACAGAGAAAAGAAAATCGAAAAAAGTTTCCGGATTTTAAAATCAGAGCCGACATTGAAAAGCTAGAAAAATTCACCTTTTGCAGCAAGGCTTGCATCTTAAACGAAAGTTGTTCTCGTTAGAGAAATAGGTAATAAGGATGGGTTTTAAAAAGCTGTAAGGTTTAAAGCAAAGGGTAGACCGTAGAAAGAGAGGATAACCAAAAGATGTTAGATATCAAGAGTGAACAGAAGTGACCCTTGATTGCAGTTAAAATCGCAATCAAGGGTCACTTCTCTTTTCGCTTCAATATCAAAGCCCTCTAAAAAATGTATTGACAAATTTATTTTTACTGTGTATAATAACATAGTTGACTATTTCGAGGCGTGGCGCAGTTTGGTAGCGCACCTGGTTTGGGACCAGGGGGCCGCAG
Source organism: Clostridia bacterium (assembly GCA_045542775.1). Lineage (GTDB taxonomy): Bacteria > Bacillota > Clostridia > Monoglobales > Monoglobaceae > SIG440. The sequence goes on along the minus strand of JAZQLR010000081.1, from coordinate 9,041 downwards.
GTTCGAATCCTGTCGCCTCGACCAAAAATCCGTACACGATAGTGTGCGGATTTTTATGTATTACCTATTCACTCTTCACCATTCCCTAAAAAACTTCTGCGTACGGATTCGGGGAAAGTAATAAGTAATAGTGAAAAAGGAAGAGATGTTGCGCAAACTCGGAAAAGCGAGTTTGTTTGAATTTAGCGAGTGAAAATTTGCTGCATCTATTATGAACACGAAAGCTAAACAAAATGGACACCAAACGGTGTCCATTTTGTTTAGCAATACTTGATTTTCATTATATCGAACATTCGATTTCTTTCATTATAGATTTCATTTTCTTTTTTATGGCCATACCCATAAATCCTTCTAATGCAGACTCGCCCAAAAGAGCATCTCGGGTCCAACCTTGTAAAATCACACTTTTTTCTGTAAATGTATAACTAAAACACTGCATTACTGTAATGACACCATCACCTTTTGTCCATACATTTTCGTCTTTGACAATTTTGTTTTGATATTTGTGTTTTAATAGTATTTTTTCCATAACATCTATCGTAGTGTCGATTTCACATTTTAATGGTATTTCAATTATTGTTCGTGCCATTTTTTATTTCTTCCTTTATACTTTTTTTACATTTGGGACATACATTGGTGCTTTTACTAACTCTTAACCCACAATGAGGACAAGTAATGTCTGCAAACCTCTGAATATTAGTATCCTTAATGTTTTTATCAGTATACACTTTAGAAATTACTATTAATGCAATATCTATAAGTCCGGATATTAGCATCGCAAGCCCAATCCATTTTACCAATAAGGTTTGTGCTTCAAATTGAGTATAGGGTCTGCTCCATGTATACCTAGTGTTTGATTCAATAACGATTTGTGCGGATATTGTAAAAATAAATCCTATTATACTGCTTATAGCACCCATTATTCCATATAGCTTTTTCATAAAACCCCTCCTTTCGATATAATTATGACATTCAGTAAATCTCATAATTGAAGTATAACATGCTATACTATTTTTGTCAAGCACCAAATGTCAAAAGAGGGACTATTATGTTTAAGAATAAATCAGATACGGGTAAAAATAATATTTGTGGTCAAAAAATATATATGTTAAGAAAAGCGCATATTCCTAAAATGTCACAAAGGATGCTGGCAGAGAAATTGCAGATTATGGGCATTGATGTTGATAAAAATGCTATTCAAAGGATTGAAAGCGGACAAAGGTTTGTTACAGATATAGAGCTTCTTGCATTATCAAGGGTATTTAACATTAAGTGCGACGAACTGGTTGATGGTATGTGAAATGTTATTATTATGAAAAACACTTTGTATATAAATTTTACTTTGTGGATATGAATATAAAAGTTTTGTTTTAAAAATAAACTATATTTAAACCACTTATCCCGACCATAAAAAACGGCAGAATTCATTATGAATTCTGCCGTTTTATTTTAGATTAAATCCGCAAGATGGGGTCTGAGTCTCTTGAAAAGTACATTACCCAAAACCGTCAGCACCGCAACCACGCCCCAGAAATAAAGGGTCAGCCACGGCTTTTCCCAAAAGCCTATTCCGTAAACAAAGGTGTCACGATAGCCCTCGGTTACATAATAAATTGGGTTAAGCAAAAAGATAAAATGCAGACTCTCGGGGATTGCGTGTATGTCCCAGAAAATCGGGGTAATCCAGAACCCGAACTGTACCAGAACCCCGACAATATTACTTATATCTCTTGCAAAAACTGTCAGCGTTGCGGTAATTCTACCAAGTGCAAGCGACAAAATAAACGCCGCCGCCATATAGTACATCACTTGAAGGTGTAAAAGCCCGGGGAAATAAACGTAAGCTGAACTTACAACAAAGGTCAGCGCAACAAAGAATAAATGCACAAAAAATGCCGAGGTCACTCTGATGGCAGGAAGCATTTCAATCTTAAACACTACCTTTTTCACCAGATACGAGTAATCAATAAATACACCCGTTGCACCGCCCCATGCTTCGGATATAAAGAACCACGGAACTACTCCCGAAACCAGCCATATTACATACGGCATATCGTTTACCGGACCGTTCTGAAACGCCACCTGAAATACAAACCAGTAAATCAGAATTGTTATAACCGGACTGATAAACGCCCATATTGCACCCAAAGCCGAGCCTGCATATTTTGCCTTGAAATCATTTTTAGCCAATGAAAAAAGCATATGTCTTCCTCCTCTATTTATCGATTTTCCAATCGTCCAGACCTGTTTGTATCGCATTCATCATACGGGTTTTGAAGTGATGGTCTGTATTTTGTCTTTCGTTTATAAAGTCCTTCATCTCCTGACGCTTTGAAACGCCGTCCATAGGGCAAGGGTTATGGACAATGGGGAGATTTTCACGCCTTGCATAGCCCTTTATATCACCCTCGGGGACATATATCAGCGGTCTTATAACCTTCATATCCACTCTGGAAAGATAAGTAACGGGCGAAAAACAGTTTAGTCTTCCCTCGTAAAAAAGCGAAAGAAAGAATGTTTCTATCACATCTTCGTTATGATGGCCGAGTGCCACCTTATTGCAGCCGTGCTCCCGTGCCATATCGTTCACCGCACCGCGACGCATTTTGGCACAAAGTGAGCAAGGGTTTTTTTCTTTTCTGACCTCAAACAGAATTTCTGCTATATCGGTATCCTTGACAACATATTCAACACCCAAATTGTTGCAGAGTTCCTTTACAGGCGAATAATCAACGCCCTCAAAGCCCATATTGAGGGTAACACCCATAACCTCAAACGGCACTTCGGAAAATCTGCGGTATGCGCTGAGTGCGCAAAGCAGAGCAAGACTGTCCTTGCCGCCCGAAACACCCACAGCAATTTTATCGCCTGCTTCAATCATATTATAGTCCTGAATTGCCCGTCGCATATGGCTTAGTATTCTTCTCATTTAACCAAGATACTCCTTAAGAAGTTTTAGTGCATTGAATCTATGGCTGACCGAGTTTTTCACCTCTGCAGAAACCTCAGCCATTGAGGAATCAAACTGCGGAAGATAAAACACAGGGTCATAGCCAAAGCCGTTTTCGCCGTGCTTTTCGAATAAAATTCTGCCCTCTACCTCACCGCGGAATGTTTTTGGCTCTTCGCCCGGAACAGCGAGAGCAATCACGCATACAAACCGTGCAGTTCTTTTCGCCTCGGGAACATTTTTAAGCTCATCAAGCAGCTTTTTTATATTCTCGTCATCGGTTGCATCTTCACCCGCAAAGCGCGCCGTAAAAATACCCGGTCTGCCTTGAAGTGCATCAACCGCAAGTCCGCTGTCATCAGCAATAGTTGCTTTCCCCGTTGCCTGCATTATGGTAACGGCTTTTTTTACGGCATTTTCCTCAAAGGTTGCGCCGTCCTCAATAACATCCACCTCAACGCAGCCTGCCTCGGTCTGGGTAACAAGCTTTACGCCCTCGCCCAGTATTGCCTGCATTTCCGCCGCTTTATGTGCATTTTTGCTTGCCAAGATAAGTTTCATAATTATTCAATCCTTTTGTAATATTACCTATAATAGTTATATCATATTTTTTGTATGTTGTAAATATTGATAGTTGCAAATTTAAAAATTTTATGTTATACTGTAAACTGTTATGCAAGGAATTAACATAAAAGTTAAATTTTTAACAATTTTTTATGGAAAAGACTTGTATAATTCGGAAAAATAAGGTAAAATATTAATAATAACATATAAAAACATTTTTGGAGGTATTTTATTATGTCAGTAAAAGTTGCTATTAATGGTTTCGGCCGTATCGGTCGTCTCGCATTCAGACAGATGTTTGGTGCAGAGGGTTATGATATCGTTGCTATCAACGACCTTACAAAGCCCTCAATGCTCGCAGGTCTTCTTAAGTACGACACCGCTCAGGGTGGCTACTGCGGAAAGATTGGCGAAAACCTTCACACTGTTGAAGCTGATGACGAAGCTAACACAATCACAGTTGACGGCAAGACACTGAAGATTTACGCAGAGAAGGACGCAAAGGATCTTCCCTGGGGCGAAATCGGTGTTGATGTTGTTCTCGAGTGCACAGGCTTCTACTGCTCAAAGGAAAAGTCACAGGCTCACATTGATGCAGGTGCTAAGAAGGTAGTTATTTCTGCTCCCGCAGGCAACGACCTCAAGACAATCGTATTCTCAGTTAACGAAGATACTCTTACAGCAGACGACAAAATCATTTCTGCTGCATCATGTACAACAAACTGTCTTGCTCCTATGGCTAACGCTCTTAACAAGTACGCTGCAATTCAGTCAGGTATCATGTCAACAATCCACGCATACACTGGCGACCAGATGATTCTTGACGGTCCTCACAGAAAGGGCGATATGCGCCGTGCAAGAGCTGGTGCTGCTAACATCGTTCCTAACTCAACAGGCGCAGCTAAGGCTATCGGTCTTGTTATCCCCGAACTCAACGGCAAGCTCATCGGTTCTGCACAGAGAGTTCCTGTTACAACAGGTTCAACAACAATCCTTACAGCTGTTGTTAAGGGTACAGATGTTACTGTTGACGGTATCAACGCTGCTATGAAGGCAGCAGCTTCTGAAAGCTTCGGTTACAACACTGATCCTATCGTTTCTTCAGACGTTATCGGTATGAAGTACGGTTCACTCTTCGATGCAACACAGACAATGGTTGCAAAGATTGCTGATGACCTTTACGAAGTTCAGGTTGTTTCATGGTATGACAACGAAAACTCATACACAAGCCAGATGGTTAGAACAATCAAGTACTTTGCAGAAATCTAATAGAAGTAAATCTAAAGGGGTGGCAAATGCCACCCCTTTTTTTGTTATTCAAATATTTATTTCAGGATGTTTTTTTACTCGTTTCATAAGCAAGATTGTCCCAACAACCAAAAGTATGGGGAATATACTTGAAACAAGAAGTCCCGTTCTTAGTTCGCCGCCAAATGCTGCTGCGACAAACCCAACCAGGGTAGGCCCTGATGTGCAGCCAATATCTCCGGCAAGAGCCATAACACCAAACATTGCAGCCCCTCCGGTTGGATATGTTTTTGCGGTAAGCGAAACAGCACCGGGCCACGCTATGCCAACAGTAAAGCCGCAGAAACCGCAGGCAAGAAGCGCCAGAATTTTAATTGGGGACAGAGCCGCTGTAAGAAAACAAAGAACTGTTAAAAGTCCGCATACAAGCAGATATTTGGCAAGATTTATTCTGTCTGCCATTTTTGAATAAAACACCCTTGAAAGTGCCATCATTGACGCAAAGATACACGGCCCCAACATATCGCCCATTGTCTTTGAAACGCCCAGTGAGCTTTCCGCAAATGCTGATGCCCACTGACTCATTGCAAGCTCGGTTGCTCCGCTGCAGAACATTATCAGTATAAACACCAGAAAGCTCTTTCTCCTGAAGAGTTTAGTGAGAGGTGTTCGTTCGTTGTTTTCAACTATCTTATTTATAGGTACAAACATAAAATAAACCGCATTTGCAAAAGGTATAATCGCCCATATTATCGCGATAATATGCCAGTTTTCCTTACCCAATACAAACAGTAAAAGGTTAGTCAAAAGAATTACACCGATAGACCCAAAGGCGTACATCGAATGCAGCATACTCATTGTTGCTGCCTTGTTTTTTGACGGGCAGGCTTCGATAATAGGGCTAAGCAGTACCTCAAAGAGTCCGCCGCCGGCAGAAAACAGCATTACAGAAAACAAAATCGCAAGATATGTATTCTGAACCCGTGGTGCAACAAGACCCAAAAACAAAAATCCACCTGCCGCAAGCAAATGCGCTATAACGATGGTTTTGCGATAGCTAACACGGTCTATGTAAAACAGCGAGGTGAAGTCCATTATCAGCTGCATAATAAAATTGAGGGTTGCAAAAAGTGTTACCAAAGCCAGCGGTATTCTATAATCCTGGTTGAATATAACAAACAAAAGCGGCAGAAAGTTGCAAACTATTGCCTGAGAAACCGAGCCAAGATAACACGCCGTTTTTGTATGTTCGAAGCTAAGTTTTTTCATAATTATCAATCTCATAAATCAAGGCGGATAATAATCCGCCCTGTATTTTCCTACTTTATTTTCTTTGCTTCCAGATAGAAGCGTTTTTCGTTTGCCTCACCCATTGAGAAAGTTTTTCTTGGAAGTGCTCCGTCCGAAATTACCGTCTCAAAAAGCGAGTTCTTTTCGGGACAAGGCAGAATAAAACCTACCGCATTGCCTCTGCCCGCAAGGTCACGGACAACATCCTCACCGTGTATGTAATCAAGCTCGTAACCCATTTTGTCGAGGAAGTTCTGAAGCGTTCCCACCTCAAGACCTGACGACGGATTGGTAACATAGAACTTTTCAGTCCTGTCGCCCTCTGTCATTACAATTTCCTGACTGCCGTCTGCCGGTACATCGGAAACTGCATAATACTTTTTCAGTTCTGCTGCAACACCGTCAAGCGTCTGGCCGAATACCACTCTATGTATCGGTTCAAATTCAAGAGCCGCATCGTGGATATTTTCAATCTCAACAAGGCAATATCTTGCAGGGTGGGTTGACCAGTCTTTTTCGGGAATGGTCTTTTTAATGTTCTCCCAGCAGGTTTTTGCTGTTGCAAGGGAGTGGTTTCCGTCGCCGACAGCAAACACAAGGTTATCCTTGGCATTTTTCGCAAAGGCATCAATGCGGTCAACAAGTGCATCCGCCATCATTCCGGAAACAAGCCAGCCGGAGATGTGACCGCCGTTTTCCATCAGGTCAAAGTCATAGAGCGGGCGTTCCTTTGCGATGCTACCCATAATTTTATCCTCGGGGTCGTTCATAAGAAGAATTGCGTGGGGCAACTCCACCGGTGCATTTTCACGAATTTTAACTCTGGGTGGAATTCTCTCAATAATAGTTCCCTCGGTTGCACGGATTTCGCTTTTTGAGCCTTTTGAAAAGTCGTAACATTCAAGGTCAACCTGACCGATAAGGCCGCGGCGGATTTTGCCGCTGTTCATTGTTCTTTCAACATATACAAGGCTGCCCTCAAGCTCAGCAAAAATCTTTTTGTCGAGGTAGCTTTGCATCTCGGCATTAATTGCCGCAATTCTCGAATCGCCCTCTGAAAGAAAGGCTTCGGGATATACAATTTTTAATGTTGAGGGAGCATCGCCTACAAACTTCTCCACACGCTTCCAGTATTCGGGCTGGGCGGTGTACTGGTCGCAGGCAACAACACTCCACTTTTCCATATTAACACAATCCGGCAGAAGAATATCTGCTTTACTGAAAATACTCATAAGTCCTCCAAATATAACGAAATGTCTGTTTAAAATTATACTATGGTCGCACCACTCTGTATATCTTCCAGAACGGAAGTAACTACTAACTTATCATTATACTCTGCACTGAGAATCATTCCCTGAGACTCGTAGCCCATCATCTTTCTGGGTGCAAAGTTTGCGATGAACAGTACATTCTTACCGATTAAATCCTCCGGCTTGTAGTATTTTGCTATACCCGAAAGTATCTGTCTTGTTTCGCTTCCGGTTTCAATTGTAAATCTAAGAAGCTTTGAAGACTTGGGAACAGCCTCGCACTCTAAAACCTTACCCACTCTGATATCGAGTTCAAGGAACTTTTCAAAGTCGATATTTTCCTTAAAGGGTTCGATTTCGATTTTGGGAGTAGCGTTCTTCGCTGCTTCCTCTTCCAGCTCTGAAAGCTTTTTCTCTGCGTCAATTCTCGCAAACAGCATCGCTGCCTCGCCTACCTTCTGACCCATCTGTGATGTGCCAAAAGCTTCAAGCTCTTCGAGCGCAGGAATTTTTATGCCAAGTGCGGCTGCAAGCTTTTCTGCAGTTTCGGGCATAAACGGTGAAAGAAGTGATGAAATCCACTTAAGCGATTCAACAAGGCTGAACATAACTGTCTTCAGCTCGTCGGTCTTTGCCTCGTCCTTTGCAAGTGCCCAGGGCATTGTTTCGTCAATATACTTATTGGCACGGCTTGCAAGTGTCCAGAGTGCCTCTAAGGCATCAGCTGTGCGGTATTCGTCCATAAGTCTGATTGTATCAGCCTTTGCCTTTTCTGCAACTGCCGCCAAATCGTCCTCAAAGCCTGTTGATGCAGATTTTGCCGGAACAGTTCCGTCAAAATACTTGTTCACCATTGCAACAGTTCTGTTGGCAAGGTTGCCCAGAGTATTTGCAAGGTCGGTATTATATGAATTGATTATCTTTTCGTAGGTAATAGTTCCGTCCTGAGCGTAGGGCATTTCACGGAGCAGATAGTATCTTATCGCGTCTGTACCGAAGTGACGAACCAGATCGTCAGCGTAAATTACATTGCCCAAGGACTTGCTCATTTTGTCCTCGCCGCTTAAGAGCCACGGATGACCAAAAACCGATTTTGGAAGCGGTTCGCCCAGAGCCATAAGGAAGATGGGCCAGTAAATGGTATGGAATCTCAGAATATCCTTACCTATAATATGAACATCTGCCGGCCAGTATTTGTTGTAAAGCTCGCCTTTTTCATCAGGAGTGTAGCCAAGGGCATTGATATAGTTTGTAAGGGCATCAAGCCATACATAAACAGTGTGCTTTTCGTCAAAGCTTACCGGAATACCCCAGCTGATACTTGTTCTTGAAACGCACAAATCCTGAATTCCGGGCTTTATGAAGTTGTTTATCATTTCCTTTTTACGGGATTCGGGCTGGATGAAATCGGGGTTCTCCTCAATGTGCTTTTCAAGAGCCTTCTGATACTTGCTCATTTTGAAGAAGTATGCTTCCTCGTTGCCCTGATGAACCTCTCTGCCGCAGTCGGGGCATTTGCCGTCAACAAGCTGGGTTTCGGTCCAGAATGACTCGCAGGGTGTGCAGTACCAACCGGTGTATGAGCTTTTGTAGATATCGCCCTGGTCATAGAGCTTTTTGAAAATCTTCTGTACTGCATCTACATGATAATCGTCTGTTGTTCTGATAAACTTGTCGTAGCTGATGTTTAACATATCTGCAATGTCCTTTATCTGATCTGCGATAACATCAACATATGC
>JAZQLR010000080.1:0-2248 GCA_045542775.1 Clostridia bacterium | reverse complement strand
GGTGTCCACCGGACACCCGCACCCCCGACAGCCCGAACCAAATAAACAGATAAACTAACAACGGGTCGTCGAGGACGCCGACCCCTACACACTGTCTCAACAACAAATTATAATTTGTTAGACAGTTTTCTTAATGTTAAGGCTCTCAGATTTCGAATCCCTTACTCTGAACATAAAAATTAAAGACGAAACAACCACAATGGTCATTTCGTCTTTAATGGCACGCCGGAAGGGATTCGAACCCCCGACCTTTTGGTTCGTAGCCAAACACTCTATCCAGCTGAGCTACCGGCGCATATGCAACTTTTTGTCGCCCGAATATAATACCATTACAAACTTGAAAAGTCAACAGTTTTTTTAAAATTCTTAAAATGTTTTTCTCACCTTACGTCAAAATTATAGATTTTATCACCTTTCTCGTTAGCTGTATTCAAAATAGAACCTCATAATCTCATTTTTTATTGACTTGAAAATGTTGATTTGTTATACTATATTTATGTGTAGAATAAGAATTTTTTTATATTTCTTTATTCTGCTTTAATGGGAATTATTAATGAAAATATTAAGGAGAAATTATTATGGCTAAAAACAGACTTATTGGTGATTATCCTGTTATCGGTATTCGTCCTACTATTGACGGTCGTCGTGGTGTTCTCGGTGTTCGTGAATCACTTGAGGACCAGACAATGGGTATGGCAAAACGTGCTGCTAAGCTTTTTACCGATAACCTTAAATATTCAAATGGTGAACCCGTAAAGGTTGTTATTGCTGACACTACAATCGGTAGAGTTGCAGAGGCTGCTGCTTGTGCTGACAAATTCCGTAAAGAAGGCGTTGACATTACTGTTACTGTTACACCATGTTGGTGCTATGGTTCAGAAACAATGGATACAGACCCTCATACAATCAAAGCTGTCTGGGGATTTAACGGTACAGAGCGTCCAGGTGCAGTTTATCTTGCATCTGTTCTTGCTACTCACGCACAGAAGGGACTTCCTGCATTCGGTATTTACGGTCACGATGTACAGGATCTTGATGATGAAACAATTCCTGCTGACGTTGAAGAAAAGCTTCTTCGCTTTGCAAGAGCCGCTGTTGCAGCTGCAACAATGAAGGGCAAATCATACCTCCAGATTGGTTCAATCTGTATGGGTATTGCAGGTTCTTCAATTGATACTGATTTCTTTGAAGAGTACCTTGGTATGCGTGTTGAATCCGTTGACGAAGTTGAAATTATCCGTCGAATGTCAGAGGGCATCTATGACGAAGCAGAATATGAAAAAGCTTACAAATGGGTTAGAGAAAACTGCAAAGAAGGCTTTGACAAGAACCCCGACTTCGTAAAGAAGAGCGACGAACAGAAGGAAAAAGACTGGGAATTCACAGTTAAGATGATGTGCATCATCAAGGACCTTATGAACGGCAATAAAAATCTTCCCGAAGGCAGAGAGGAAGAAATGGTTGGTCACAACGCTATTGCAGCAGGCTTCCAGGGTCAGAGACAGTGGACAGACTTCTATCCCAATGCAGACTTTGCAGAAGCAATGCTCAACACAAGCTTTGACTGGAATGGTGCTCGTGAGCCCTACATCCTTGCAACTGAAAACGATACCCTTAACGGTGTAAGTATGTTGTTTATGAAATTGCTCACAAACAGACCCCAGATGTTTGCTGACGTTCGTACCTACTGGAGCCCCGAAGCACTGAAGAAAGCAACAGGATATGAGCTTGAAGGCAAAGCAAAGGAAAGCAAGGGCTTTATCCACCTTATCAACTCCGGTGCTTGCTGTCTTGACGCTTGCGGTGAAGTTAAGGACAAAAATGGCAACGGTATTATCAAAGAATGGTATGACATTACTGATGAAGACATCAGCACAATCAATAAAGCAACCGAATGGTGTGCAGCGGATAACGGTTACTTCCGTGGCGGCGGATACTCAAGCCGTTTCCTTACCCGTGCAGAAATGCCCGCAACAATGATTCGTTTGAATCTCGTAAAAGGCCTTGGACCAACAGTTCAGATTTGCGAAGGCTACACAGTAGCACTTCCCGACGATATCTCCCATATTATCTGGAAGAGAACAGACTACACATGGCCCTGCACATGGTTTGCTCCCAACCTTACCGGTAAAGGTGCATTCACATCAGCTTATGAGGTTATGAACCATTGGGGTGCTAACCACGGCGCAATTTCCTACGGTCACATTGGTGCAGATATCATCACTCTCTGCTCAATGCTCAGAATCCC
>JAZQLR010000079.1:0-11432 GCA_045542775.1 Clostridia bacterium | reverse complement strand
GACCTCATAATCGCTTTAGGCGGCGATGGAACAATTCTTCAGATAATTGCCGACGCGGCAGAATATGACACACCGGTTGTGGGAATAAACCTCGGTCACCTTGGTTTTCTCACTCAGGCAGAAAAAGACGATGCCAAAATTTTTGACAAAATTCTGAGTGGTGACTTCACCGTCAGCAGACCGATGATGCTTACTGCAGCACTACATACAGGCAATGGCGAAGCGGTTCGATGCAACGCTCTTAATGATATTATTCTCCGTGGTAACGGTGCAAAAATGATTTCGTTGGAGGTTGAAGTCAATGGTACGGTTACCAACCGGTATCTTGCCGACGGCATAATCGTGGCTACCTCCACCGGCTCAACCGCATATTCGTTATCCTGCGGCGGACCGATTGTTCATCAGGCGCTTGACTGTATAATCCTTACCCCGATTTGTCCGCACACCCTGAAATCAAGGTGTATTGTTATTCCGCCGGATGCATCGGTGGTGCTGCGCTTTGACCCCTCATACTGCCTGGAGGCAGACCTCAAAGCAGACGGGAATCCCGTTGCACAGCTGAAGTCGGGCGACTATGTAAAAATTACACAAGCGCCCATAAAAGCGCCGCTTGTGACACTTAACGGCAGAAATTACTTTGATGTTATAAGAACCAAGCTATCCGATTAAGGAGGCATAACGCTATGCTTAAGGAATTGCATATTAAAAATGTTGCAGTTATTGACGAGGTACATATTGAATTTGCCGAAGGCTTCAATGCCCTGACCGGCGAGACCGGTGCCGGTAAGTCAATCCTTATTGACTCAATCAATATGGCTCTCGGCAACCGTACCAGCCGTGACATAATCAGGCACGGCTGTGATTTTGCGTCGGTTGATATATGCTTTGAAATTGAGAATCCCACCGTTTTATCCGCCCTTTCCGAGCTTGGAATTGATGCAGAGGACGGCATTGTTACCGTAAGCCGTAGGCTTACCGCAGACGGAAAAAGCACCTGCCGCATAAACGGTATGCTTTCGCCTGCGAATATGGTGAGAGAGGCGGCATCACTTTTAATTGACATTCACGGGCAGAGTGACAACCAGTCGCTGCTTAACCCCAAAAACCACCTTTCGTTGCTTGACGAATACGGAAATCTGGGATTTGACCTTGAAGAATACTATAAAGTATATAGCGAATACCGCAGTATTGAAAAAGAAATTGAGGCGCTCTCGGCAGACGAGGACGAAAAGGCTCGCCGCCTTGAACTCCTCCGCTTTCAGGCTGATGAAATAACTGCGGCAGCACTTAAACCAAGTGAGGACGAAGAGCTTGAACAAAGCCGTGACCGTCTTTATAATATGGAAAGTATCATTTCCGGCGCAGGTACAGCTTACGGTGCGCTTTACGGCGGTGACGAGGGAACAGCCTGCGACCTTTTGCGTCAGGCAGTTCGGGCAATTTCAGCGGTTGCGCAGTTTGACCCCACTCTTTTAGAAAGTCTTGACCGGCTTTCCGGAGTTGTGGCAGAAACCGAGGACATTGCATCGGACATTGGCGGCCTTTTGTCCAAGTCTGATTTCAGCATGGCAGAGCTTGACCGGATTGAGGAACGCCTTGACCTGATAAGCACTTTAAAGCGTAAATACGGCAACACAATTGAAGAAATCAACGACTTTGCGGCAAGTGCCGCAGAGCAAGCTGATAAAATAGAAAAAAGCGACGAGCGGTTAAAGGAGCTTGAAAGCGCAAGAAATACCATCCTTTCAAAGCTCAAAGACCTGGCGGCAAGTCTGACAGAAAAAAGAAAAGCCGCCGCAAACGAGCTTGAAGCTAAAATTACGGAGGAGCTTTCGGCTCTTGATATGCCAAAAGTGAAGTTCAGCATCAGTCTATCAGCATTGGCTGACGGACATTTCACAAAAACCGGCACAGACAATGCCGAATTCCTTATCTCCACCAATCCGGGCGAGGACTTAAAGCCCATGATAAAAATTGCATCAGGCGGCGAGCTTTCGCGTATTATGCTGGCAATTAAGTCGGTTCTTTCTGTTTCGGATTCGGTTGATTCTATGATTTTTGACGAGATTGATACGGGTGTCAGCGGCAGAGCGGCGCAGAAAATCGCCGAAAAGATTTGCACTCTTTCACGGAGCAAGCAGGTCTTTGCCATCACACATCTTGCGCAGATTGCAAGTATGGCTGACCACCATTTTCTGATTGAAAAGGACCAGAGCGGGGATGCATCCTCCACCTCTGTCCAGCTTTTGGACGAGGATGCCAGAACACACGAGCTTGCAAGGATTATCGGCGGCGTTACCGTTACCGAGCTTACCCTTGAAAACGCCCGTGAGATGCTGAAAATGGCTGACGAAAAAAAGAGGGGCTAATGGCTTATGGAAAAGCTTGGAACAGTTACAAAAGTAAACGGTGATATTGTTGAGGTTACGGTACACCGTGACTCGGCATGCGGCGAAAACTGCGCCGCCTGCGGACTTTGCACCAACCGCGATATGACGGTAACCGTTAAAAACACCGATGGTCTTTGTGTCGGTGATAGCGTGCGTTTGCTTGCGGAGGACAAAAAGTTCCTTAAGGTTTCCGCAATAGGATATCTCTCCCTCACCGTTCTTTTGCTTGTCGGCGGAATAATCGGTGCGGCTTTGGGGAGCGAATGGCTATCGTTTGCACTTGCAATCTGCTTTGTTCTTGCAGGGATTGGGGTGCTGAAAATTCTTGTTCCCGACAGTGTTGAAATTAAAATAGAAAAACTGAGGTAAATATGCTTATATCCATTGACAACCTGAGCAAAAGCTTTGGACAGGACGAAATTTTGAAGAATATAAAAATGACCGTAAACGAGAAAGGGCGTTACGGTCTTATTGGCGTTAACGGCGCAGGTAAGTCAACACTTTTAAAAATTATAACAGGCTCACTCACCCACGATTCGGGCGAGCTGGTCAAAAAACCGGGGCTTACGCTTGGGTATCTTGAGCAAAACAGCGGCCTTGAACGAAGCAGCACCATAATCGACGAAATGCGCAGAGTTTTTGATGATGTTTTGGAGGCAGAGGCACGCCTACGTAGCTTGGAGGCAGAAATGAGCGCACTCTCTGACCAGGCCTCGGACGAATACAGACGCATTGCCTCGGAATACAGCCGCACTCAGGCATACTTTGACAGCCGTGACGGCTATAACATTGATGTTAAGATCAAGACCATACTCAATGGTATGGGTTTTGGTGATAAGGATATGCAGACCGTTATCTCCACCTTAAGCGGCGGCGAAAAGACCCGTCTTGCTATTGCAAGACTTCTGCTTGAAGAGCCGGAGCTTCTTATACTGGACGAGCCGACAAACCATCTGGACTTCAGAACTCTTAAGTGGCTTGAGGATTACCTTATGTCATACAACGGTGCAATTCTTGCCGTTTCCCATGACCGGTACTTCCTTGACAAGATTGTAACCCACATCTACGAAATGGAGCGTGGCAGACTTTTCTCCTATGCCGGCAACTACTCTAAATATCTTCCACAAAAAGCGGAGCGCCGTGCCCGTGAGCAAAAGGAATACGAAATGCAGCAGGCAGAGATTGCACATATGCAAGAGTATATCGACAAAAATATGGCACGTGCGTCCACCTCAAACAGTGCAAAGTCGCGTCTTAAGGCACTTGAGGCAATGGATATTTTAGAAAGACCCGATGGCGACCTTAAGGCTATGAAACTTCGGTTTGAGCACACAAAAGAGCCTTACAAGGATATTCTCACCGTAAGCAACCTTGAAATTGCCGTAGGTGATGAAAAAATAAAGCTGTGCGACAATATAAATGTTGCCGTAAAGCGTGGTGAAAAGATTGCCATTATCGGCGACAACGGTATTGGCAAGTCCTCATTCCTTAAAATCATTCAGGGCATAATCCCCAAAACCCGTGGCGAGGTTGAGTGGGGTAAAAATGTGTCGCTTAGCTACTACGAGCAGGAGAATCTTAATCTTAACCCCGAAAAAATTGCACTTGACGAGCTTTGGGACAGATTTCCCGATTGCCCCGAGGCGGAAATCCGCAGAGTGCTTGGTAATGTTCTTCTGACCAAGGACGATGTGTATAAGCCCGTAAAGGTCATCAGCGGCGGCGAGCGGGCAAAGCTTGCATTCTGTATACTGATGCTTGAAAAATCGAATGTTCTTATTCTGGACGAGCCTACAAACCATCTTGACCTCACCTCAAAAGAGGTTCTTGAAAAGGCACTTTGCGATTTTGGCGGAACACTTATCTTTGTCTCCCACGACAGATACCTGCTCAACAAAGTCCCCGATAAAATTATGGAAATAACCGCAGACGGTGCGGAAATTTACAACGGAAATTTTGACTATTACCGTGAGGTTTGTGAGCGAAAAGCTGCCGAAGCCGCAGAAATTGCAGCAGCACTTGCACAGGAAGCAGCTTTAAACAGCAAAAAAACCGCCCCTGAAGGCGGATTCCGGTCAAAAGAGCAAAGAAGACTGGATGCACAGCGGAAAAACCGGATAAAGGAGCTTGAGCGACTTATTGAAGAATGCGAGACCCGACTTGCAGAGCTTGAAGAGGAAATGACCCGTGAAGAAGTTTTTTCCGACTATCAGCTTATGGCTGAAAAATGCAGTGAAGCAGATACTTTGCGAAAAAACCTTGACAATTATCTTGAAGAATGGACCGAGCTTTCGGAATAAAATACACAAAAAAATGACTTGTGAATTTCACAAGTCATTTTTATTTTAGTTAAGAATGTACACCTTAACGGTGCGTCTGCCGAAGCGTATTGCTTCTGCACGGGTGTCGTAGCAAAGGTCAATTCTTGCGCCCTTGATTGCACCACCTGTATCTGCCGCAATCGCGGTACCGTACACATACGAACCGTCTGCAGTTTCGATATAGAGCTTGCTGCCAAGCGGAATTACGCTTGGGTCAACAGCAACAACGCCGTAGCCTGCCTGTCTGCCCGTTGCAGTAATACCGTAAGCCGGATGCGACGGTGCTTTTCCGCAGCTTGACGCATCGTATGCTGTTGCATTGAGTGTGAGAACCTTGCTGTATGCCAGACTTCCGCTACGAGATGTCTGAACTGTTCCGGCACCTGCCTGTGCTATCTTGTAGCTTGGAGCCTTTTTAGGACCAACCTCACGAATCTGTTCAATCGGCTGAACCTTGACTTCTTCCTTAACAGTTTCACGTGATACTTCAACGCCGTCCTCGTATACTATTTTATACGAAACAGCCTTTTCACCGGGAACACCCTTTTGTACCATCTTACGTGCACCGCTTGCAAGAGCCTTGTTCACACGTTCCTTGGATTCGTAAGGAATTTCCTCAACCACATCAACCGTCTTTTCATCAACGGTAACAAGTGTAATCTCGTCGAAGTCTTTGACCTTTTCGCTAGCTGCAGGAGTTATGCGGTCGGCTTCCTTAAACTCATAACCAAGCTCGGTAAGCACCGCACCAACTGTACGCCGTGTAGCAATAAGGGTACGGCTTTCGCCCATTGCGGTGATTGTAACCGGATACGCTCTGTATATTTCAATTTTCATTCCATCCCTGAGTTTTTCCTCATCTTTGACATTTATGTCATCGTGAGTTCCGAGAGCAATGCCCTCTTCGTCAAGGATTTCACCAACATATCTTTTAAATGTAGTAACTTCTTTCTCAGATGCATCCCCGTCAATGATGACAATCTGCTTTGCGCAGATGCAAACAGTACAAACCGCAACAATCAGAACGAGTGCCGCACTGCACGATGCGAGGATAATCTTTTTGGCTGATGAGGATATGTTAAGCATTCTATCCTTCAGACCATTCAACATCGAACCACCTCTGTTTTTTATATTTTGCCAACGCCTTTTGCCGCGGCAAGGAACTTAATTATACCCGATTTTTTACCAAAAAGTCAAATTGGATTATCTTGAATTAAACCGATTTAACCCGTTTTACTTTGCAAAATCGCCCCCTCAAATTATAATGAATTTCCTTTTCCTTTCAATTTCTCTCAATTTCTCCCGTTTACTCGGACTTTGCTCTTTTTCTTCCATTTTTTTACATTGCAACTTGCGCTTGAATTCGTATAGAGAGTTTGGTATAATAAATATATTTAAACTATGTTAACACATTTTTAATAATTATGATATATACTCATAATATGAAAGGACAAGCGTATGGGAAGTGTAGAAATTAACCCAAACGAAAGAATAGACGATTTGCAGACTCCGTCGGGGCTACGGCTTATCCAGAATCCGGATTGGTTTTGCTTTGGCGTTGATGCGGTTTTGCTTTCGGACTTTGCCGCAAAGACCATTAAGGCAAATGCCCGTGTGTTGGATATGTGTTCGGGGAATGGCATTATCCCGATTCTGCTTACCGAAAAATCCTCAGCAAGCCACATTGACGGGCTTGAAATACAAGTTCCGGTTGCCGAAATGGCAGGCAGAAGCGTTTGCTTAAACGAACTCGAAAGCAAAGTAACCATTACAACAGGAGACCTGAAGAATGCAGCCGAAATTTACGGCAAGTGCGTATTTGACAATATTACCTGCAATCCGCCTTACAAAGAGGCAAGCGGCGGACTTAAAAACGCAACCGATATTGTGACGATTGCACGCCACGAGATTTGCTGCTCTCTTGAAGACATAATTGAAAACGCTGAAAAGGTACTTAAGCCTTACGGAAAGCTTTGCCTTATCCACCGTCCCGAGCGACTTGCAGACATTTTGTGTCTTATGCGGAGCTATCGCATTGAGCCGAAGCGGCTGAGATTTGTTCACCCGTCACCGGGCAAGGTTGCAACAATGATTTTAGTGGAGGGCGCAAAGCACGGCAACCCGAAATTGTTCCTTGACCCGCCCCTTTATGTACATGACAATAACGGGAATTACACCGATGAAATTCAAAAAATTTACGGTCGCATATAAGTTTCTTCCTATATAACAAATGAAAGAAGTGAATCAGATGAATTACGGCAAGCTTTTTTTGTGTCCCACACCCATCGGCAATCTTAAGGATATGACCTTTCGCACCCTTGAGGTTCTGAAAAGTGTTGACCTGATTGCAGCCGAGGACACACGAAATACCCTTAAGCTTTTGAACCATTTTGAGATAAATGTTCCGCTCACCTCGTACTACGAACATAACAAGGCGCAAAAGGGCGGAGTTCTGATGGAAAAGCTGAAAGCCGGACAGAATATTGCCCTCGTATCGGACGCAGGGATGCCGGCAATTTCCGACCCCGGCGAGGACCTTGTCCGCCTTTGTATCGAAGAGGGCGTCGAAGTTGTTCCGCTACCCGGCCCGTCAGCGTTTACCACAGCACTTGTTGCCTCGGGTATGCCCACGGGGAGATTCAGCTTTGAGGGATTCCTTACCACCAACAAGCGAAACCGCAAAGAGCATCTTGAGGAAATCAAAAACGATACCCGTACATTAATATTTTATGAAGCACCGCACAAGCTTATGTATACTTTGGCGGATATGCTTGAAGTGCTGGGTGACCGCGAGATTGTTCTTGCCAGAGAGCTGACCAAAAAATTTGAAGAATTCTGCCGCACCACCATCTCGGCGGCAATTAAGAAATATGAAGAAACACCGCCCAAGGGCGAATTTGTACTTATTATAAAGGGTGCAGACAAAGCCACATTGGAGGAAGAGCGAAAAGCCGCACTCCCCACGCCCGAAGAGCTGTTAAAGGAATAC
Source organism: Clostridia bacterium (assembly GCA_045542775.1). Classification (GTDB taxonomy): domain Bacteria; phylum Bacillota; class Clostridia; order Monoglobales; family Monoglobaceae; genus SIG440. The sequence goes on along the minus strand of JAZQLR010000079.1, from coordinate 3,732 downwards.
AGCACTTTGGGACTTCGCAGCAAGGAGCTTTCGGCAAAGGTTGCCGAGGAGCTGGGGCTTTCAAAGCGTGAGGTTTATGACTTGTACCTTAAAATCAAAGATACATTTTAAAAAATCACTGGTTAAGGAGTGAATTTTTATGAACAGTAATACCACAGTTTTCATTGTTGATGATGAAAAAAATATTTGCGAGCTTATCCGGCTTTATGTTGAAAAGGAAGGCTACAAAACCGTTGTTGCCTATGACGGCGAAGATGCCGTAGATAAATTCAAGGCAGTAAATCCCGATATTGTTCTGCTTGATATTATGTTGCCCAAAAAAGACGGTTGGCAGGTTTGCCGAGAAATCCGTGCCGTATCTGACACACCGATTATTATGCTGACCGCCAAAGGCGAGCTTTTTGACAAGGTTCTCGGTCTTGAGCTTGGTGCGGATGATTATATCGTTAAACCATTTGAGCCAAAGGAACTTGTTGCACGCATCAAGGCTGTTCTCAGGCGCTGCGAAACAAAAGTTGGGCAAAGCAGCAATGACAGCGAGCTTCGGTTTGACGGGCTGACCATCAACCGTGAGACCTACGAGGTTTACCTTGGCGAGGAACGGCTTGAATTGCCACCAAAGGAATTTGAGCTTCTCTACTTTCTTGCGAAAAATTCCGGCAAGGTATTTACCCGTGACCAGCTTTTGAATGAAATCTGGGGGTATGCATTTTTCGGGGATTCCCGCACCGTTGATGTTCACATAAAGCGTATCCGTGAAAAGTTGGAGAAAAACGGCACCGAAAACTCGTGGCAGCTTAAAACCGTTTGGGGTGTCGGCTACAAATTTGAAGTAAAGGTATAATTTTAAGATTATGAAAAAGAGTATTTTTTCCAAAATATTTTCCTTAAATATTGTTACAATTATTGTAGGGGTTCTTTTTCTTTCGACAGTTCAGTATATAATGATGTCGCAGTTTGTTTACCGCGAAAAGGTTGCCGACCTCAAAGAAAACGCCCAGACAATTGCCGGCTTTATTGAAACTGGAACTGCGCCTGAAAAGCTCCACAACTTTCTTTACGGCTTTTCGCACAGTACAGGGACAGGAATTCTTATAATCGGCAAAAACGGCGAGGTTTTGCTCGCCTCTGCACCGGACGGTGTTTACAACAATAACGCCCGCCATATTGCGCCGGAATATACCAAAGATGTTTTTAAAAACCGTGAAAATATCGAAAAGGGCACGCTTGGCGGCGTTTACGAAAACGAAATGTTTACTCTTCAGGTCCCCATTGTTTCTGCGGCTAACAATGCCGTTTTAGGTGCAATCTTCATAAGCACCGCTACGCCGGAAATGACAAGAATTCAATCGCATCTTGGACGAATAATTTTATTCTCGTTGTTTTTGGTAATTCTCATTTCATTCGGGTTATCATTTGCACTGTCGAGGCGGTTGTCAAAGCCCATAAAAAGCATTGTGTCGACCGCAAAGAAGTTTGCTCAGGGCGACTTTTCGAGCAGGGTTGATATCGGCAAGCACGCCGGACGCATCATTGAGATTGACGAGCTGACCCACACCTTTAACGATATGGCGGAAAGTCTTGAGCAATCCGACAGCATCCGAAACAATTTTATCTCGGATGTGTCGCACGAATTGCGTACACCGATGACCACAATAGGCGGCTTTGTTGACGGCATTTTGGACGAGACCATTCCGACCGAGCGTCAGCGCGACTACCTTTTAATTGTTAAAGAGGAAATCACCCGACTTTCATCACTTCTAACCTCGTTTTTAAACATTACGAGGCTTCAGGCGAACAGCCGCGCCTTTGAACCGACAGTTTTTGATATTAACGAAACAATCCGCCGCACCCTTGTGGGATTTGAATCCTCAATCGAAGAAAAGGAGATACAGGTGAATGTTTCGCTTGAAAAGGAAAACTGCCCTGTTAAAGCGGATATGAACTCAATCCGTCAGGTTATGACCAACCTTTTGGAAAATGCTATTAAGTTCACCGAAAACGGCGGTGAAATACGCATATCTGTCACTACCCGTCAGCAAGAGGCGGTGATTTCGGTCTATAACACCGGCTGCGGAATCGCAGATGACGAGCAAAAGCTGATTTTTGAGAGATTTTATAAGGCGGATAAATCCCGTTCGCTCAACCGCACAGGTACAGGTATCGGACTTTATATTGTCAAAGATATTTTAAGCCGTCAGGGCAAGGACATTACGGTAAGAAGTAAAGAGGGCGAATTTGCTGAGTTCACATTCACCCTGGACCTTGCAAAGAATTAGTTTTTTGTATTTTTAAAATTTATTCATATTTTTTTCATAATTATATGGTATATTGAAAGCACAAAAGAGCTATTATTTCAAGAAAGGAAGTTTTTTCTATGAATGATTTTTATAACGAAAACAACCTTTTCGGCGAAAATGCCGGATTTGATTCTAATGAAAATTCAGAGCAGAAATCCTTTGACGAGGTTTGCGAGCCAAGCCACATCTGGAATACCGATGACTTTCAGCGTGAAAAAAGCTGTACCCAGCTTAGTACAGTTCGTCGCACAGGCAAGTCCGGTTCAAAAAAGACCGGTTTTAAAAAGTATGTTGCAATTGCGGTTGCGGCAAGTATTGTAAATATGGCAGCACTTGGCGGACTTTTTGCTGTTGGCTACTCGGTCGGCAAGGGTCAGCTTGGCGTGGGAAGCAAGTCCAATGTGATTGCAAATCTTAACGCAAGCACAAACACCCCCTCCGCACAGCAAACTGTTGTTTCGGGCAGCGAGCTTTCAACCGTTGAAATCTCAAAAAAGGTTGGTCCTGCGGTGGTTGGGATCACCAGTACCATCAACAATGTAATCAGCTTTTTCAACACTTCGACCACATCAGAGGGAACAGGTTCGGGCATTATTATCAGCGCAGATGGTTATGTTGTTACAAACAACCATGTAATTGACGGCGCATCTTCGGTTAAGGTTACACTTAACACCGGTGAGGAATACGAAGCAAAGGTTATTGGCGCAGACGAAAGAACCGACCTTGCTGTGCTGAAAATCAACCCCAAAGAAACCCTTACCGTAGCTGAACTTGGTGACTCGTCGCAAATTCAGGTAGGTGAACGGGCAATCGCAATCGGTAATCCTCTTGGTATGGAATTCTTTGGTAGTGTTACTCAGGGTATAATCAGTGCGGTTAACCGCTCCATCACAGTTGACAACCGTACAATGAGCGTTATTCAGACCGATGCCGCAATCAACGAGGGTAACTCGGGCGGTGCGCTTGTTAACGCATACGGCCAGATTATTGGTATCAACTCGGTTAAGATTGCGTCCTCCTCCGTTGAGGGTATGGGTTTTGCAATCCCCATCACCGAGGCAAAGCCTATCATTGAGGACCTTATACAGCACGGCTATGTTAAGGGCAGACCCGTTCTTGGCATCTCCGCCCGTGATGTAACCCGTGATATGTCAAGTCGTCAGGGCTGGCCCATAGGTGTTCAGGTTATGTCGACTCAGGTAGGTAGCGGTGCTGAAATTGCAGGTCTTGAGCAGGGCGACATCATCACCAAGGCTGACGGCAAAAAGATTGAGAATTTTGACGACCTTACAGAGATTAAGGACTCCCACAAGCCCGGCGAGGTTATGAACCTTGAGGTATACAAGTACCAGACCGGACTTACCCAAAAGGTTTCGGTCAAGCTCACCGAGGAAAGACCGGAATAATATTAGCAACTTATACACATACAGCA
>JAZQLR010000078.1:0-7496 GCA_045542775.1 Clostridia bacterium | reverse complement strand
ATATCTGCCTTGTTGCCGGCAAGTCTGGTACAATGAATTCTGGACTGCTGACCTGCGCCAACGCCGATTGCCTGACCATCCTTTGCAAAGCATACAGAGTTACTCTGTGTGTACTTAAGTGTGATAAGCGCAATTATAAGGTCACGCTTTGCGCTGTCTGGCATATTCTTGTTTTCGGTAACGATATTTGAAAGAAGTTCTTCGTCAATCTTGAAGTTATTTCTGCCCTGTTCAAAGGTGATACCGTAAACCATCTTTGTTTCCTGCTCTGCGGGAATGAAGCCTGGGTCAATCTTTACAATGTTATAGTTGCCGTTTCTCTTGCTCTTTAAGATTTCGAGTGCCTCGGGCTCGTATCCCGGAGCAATAACACCGTCTGAAACCTCACGCTTGATAAGCTTTGCAGTTGTAACATCGCAAACATCGCTGAGTGCAATCCAGTCACCGAATGATGACATTCTGTCTGTTCCTCTTGCACGGGCATAAGCAGTAGCCAAGGGTGACTCGTCAAGACCTTCGATATCATCAACAAAGCAAGCCTTTTTGAGTTCTGCACTCATAGGATTGCCAACTGCTGCTGAGGTCGGGCTTACATGCTTAAAAGAGGTTGCCGCAGGCATACCAAGTGCGTTTTTCAGTTCCTTTACCAACTGCCAGCTGTTGAATGCATCGAGGAAGTTTATATATCCGGGTCTGCCGCTTAAGATTTCAATGGGCAGCTCGCTGCCGTCGTTCATATAAATCTTTGACGGCTTCTGATTGGGGTTACATCCGTATTTAAGTTCGAATTCTTTCATTTGTATCAATCCTTTCTTAGGCGTTTTTGTTAATCATACGATTGGTCTCTGCACCTGTTTCGAGGTCAATATATCTTACATAAAGTGAAATCTTGTTTGCATCGTTGAGGTTTGTCCAGATTTTTTCTGTGAACTCGTCAATGTCGTTGGGGATTTCAACTCTTTCAGGCTCGCCCTGGAATGTAGGAATCGGATTTCCGTCACATACATAGGTGTGAATGAAGTGGCCAAGACCTGCAAGAGCTTTATATGAATATGTAAATCTGTTGCAGGCTGTACCCTCAGCGTCAGCACTCTTGAGAATACTCATTTTATATGTGAAGTCCTTGTCCTCGAATGTGAACATACCGCTGATTCGGGGTGTCCAGTTAGGACCGTCGGGTTCAAATTCACGGGTGTCAAGTGCCTCTTCAAAGGTCTTGCCCTTTTCAAGGAATTCGATTACCGTATCGGTCTGGTCACCGTTTGTAACAACCAGATTGTTCTTGTAAACACGAACAGGTGAGTAGATAATGAGTGACGGGTCCTCAACCTTTGATGCATCAAAGGGATGAATGATTACCTCGCTGCCGTTTTCAATAAATACACGGTTACGGCTGTTTTCCGATCTGCCCATAATGAAGTACGCAAAAACTGCTGATTTTGCATCCTTGGACTTACCGATTACAATGCCTCTGCCCACATAAGAATTATCCTTTATGAGCTCGCCCATATCGTTTATAGCATAAATATTCATAATAATCTCCATTCCGCCGCTCTGCGTCGGCACAAATAATTAAAAATTTCTCTTATCCGCAGAGCAAGGAATGATAAGAGATTATTACGTCCATGTGCATTTCCGAGCATTTATGCGAGGAAAATTTTGCACGGACAATAAAATCCGCCGGAGGCTTAACGGGAAAGGAACTTTCACGTTAATTTACTCCTTTATCTTGATTTAACAATTTCAGCCGAAACCATTTCTGCCGCTCTGGGGAGAAGATTCCATTCAGCCTGCTCCATTACACGCTTCTGGAGAATTTCGGGAGTATCGCCATCTTCAATCTCAACAGCCTTTTGAAGAATGATTTCTCCGCCGTCAGGAATTTCGTTTACAAAGTGAACTGTTGCGCCCGTAACCTTTACGCCGTACTTAAGTACCGCTTCGTGGACGCGGAGTCCATAAAAGCCTTCACCGCAAAATGACGGAATTAGCGACGGATGAACATTGATTATCCGCTTGGGATATCTTGATGTGAAGTTCTCGCTAAGAATACACATAAACCCTGCTAAGATAATCAGCTCGATACCATTCTTTCGGAGTTCCTCAACAAGTGCTTCTTCGAACTTTTCTGCACCAAGCTCCTTTTTGGAAACAACCGCTGTTTTTATCCCTGCATTTTCAGCACGGGTAAGGGCGTATGCGCCGGCGTTGTTGGAGATAACAAGTGAAATTTCACCGCTTGTTATTACCCCTGCCTTTTGCGCGTCAATAAGCGCCTGCAGATTTGTGCCGCCGCCCGAAACCAGAACCGCAATTTTTGCTTTGTTTAGCATATAACCACGCTTTCGTCGCTCTTGATAATTTCGCCCATAATGTATGCGTCTTCGCCGTTTGCACGGAGAATTTCAAGTGCCTTGTCAGCGTCTTCTTTTGCGACTACAACACTCATACCAACGCCCATATTAAAGGTGTTGAACATATCGCGTTCAGGGATATTGCCCTCTTTTGCAATGAGGTCGAATATGGGAAGAACTTTAACCGCACTTCTCTCAATCTTTGCACCAAAGCCCTCAGGGATGCTTCTGGGAATATTCTCATAAAAGCCGCCGCCTGTGATATGTGACACAGCCTTAACTGTAACTTCATCAAAGAGAGCCAGCATAGGCTTTACATAAATTCTGGTGGGGGTCAGCAGAGTTTCGCCAACTGATTTGCCGCCAAGCTCTGCGCGGGGTGCTTTGATATCTGCGTTTTCTACATCAAACACCTTTCTTACAAGTGAAAAACCGTTTGAGTGAACGCCACTTGAGGGAAGAGCAATGATTACATCGCCCTCGGTGATTGTCTTATTATTAAGAACCTTGTCCTTATCAACAACACCAACAGAGAAACCTGCAAGGTCGTACTCGTCTTCGGGGTAGAAGCCGGGCATTTCTGCAGTTTCGCCACCGATAAGAGCACAGCCGGACTGAACGCAGCCCTCTGCAACGCCTGATACAATCTGCGCTACCTTTTCGGGATAGTTCTTGCCTACTGCAATGTAGTCAAGGAAGAACAGCGGCTTTGCACCGCAGCAGATAATGTCGTTTACGCACATTGCAACACAGTCGATACCAACAGTATCGTGCTTGTCCATAAGGAACGCCATCTTAAGTTTTGTACCAACGCCGTCGGTTCCACTCACCAGAACAGGCTTGTTTATGCCTGTAAGGTCCATCTCAAACAGACCGCCAAAACCGCCAATATCTGATGCCGCACCTCTCGTCACAGTTCTTGCGATGTGCTGCTTCATAAGTTCCACAGCCTTATAACCAGCAGTAATATCAACGCCTGCCGCCTTGTAACTTTCACTAAAGCTCTTTTCCATTTTCTTTTATCCTTTCTGTATGTCAAAAATAAATTTAATTATATACACTTAAACAAATTACCCTATAACCGTGGAAAAATATTATAGCGTAATCAAACCTAACCCGAAGCTAACGGACCGTCGTGAACGCCGGCCCTTACATTGTACAGCGAGTGGTGTAATTTGATTGCGGAATGATGTTTTTCACAGGTTATCTACTCTTTGCCGGACCAGCAGTATGTGCACAGTTTGCAGGGTTCAAGACCTATGGCCTTGATTACACCCTCCAATGACTGGAAGTCAAGAGATTCAAAACCGAACTTTTTAGAAATTGTTTCTCTGAGTTTTTTACCTCTTTCTGTGCTGCCGTCACTGTATTCATCTATGTGATTGAAGCCCTCTTCGCCTTCAAGCTCCATCACCGTCTGCCGTGCAATAAGCTCCATCTCGTTTTTACTGCTTGTGAAGTTCAGATATTTACAGCCGTACATAATTGGCGGACACGCAGAACGCATATGCACCGATTTTGCACCATGCTGATAGAGGAAATCAACCGTTTCCTTAAGCTGAGTTCCGCGAACAATCGAGTCGTCCACAAAGAGTAAATTTTTATCTTCAATCAGTTCGTGAATGGGAACCTGCTTCATTCGTGCAATCTTGATTCTGTCGCTCTGATGCTTGGGGGTAAAGCTTCTCGGCCAGGTAGGTGTGTATTTTATAAATGGTCTTGCAAAAGGAATACCACTCTCATTTGCATAGCCTATTGCATGGGGTGTGCCCGAATCGGGAACGCCGCTTACAAAGTCAATATCCGTCGCCTTGCCGTTTGCTTTGTCGGTCTGAGCCATTATAGCACCATTACGGTATCTCATTGTCTCAACATTTTTGCCCTCGTAAACCGAGTTGGGATAGCTGTAATAGCTCCACAAAAACGCACAGATTTTCATTTCCTCGCCGGGCTTAACTATCTGCTTTATTCCGTCTGCCGTAATCTCAACCGCCTCACCGGGGCCAAGCTCCATTTCGTCGTCATAACCAAGCTTTTTATAAGCAAAGTCCTCAAAGGACACCGCATATCCGTCTTCGTTCTTGCCGATAAGCACCGGAAGTCTGCCCACCTTATCACGAGCCGCAATAAGCTTGCCCTCATTTGTGAGAATCAGTATTGAAACCGTACCCTCAACTACATCGTGAACATATTCGATACCCTCAGCAAAGGTGCTTTTCTGATTGATCAGGGCCGCAACAAGGTCAGTTGAATTAACCTTTCCTCCGGTCATAACACCGAAGTGACCGCCCTTTATCAGATACTTTTCGATAAGCTCCTCGGCATTGTTTATTCTGCCGATTGTTGCAATGGCATAGACGCCAACCTCGGACCTTATCAGAAGTGGCTGTGGGTCGGAATCGCTGATAACGCCGATTGCCGAGTTGCCTTTCATCTCATTGAACACATTATCAAACTTGGTTCGAAACGGGGTGTTCTCAATATTGTGTATATCTCTTTGAAGTCCGATTTCGCTGTCATACGCCGCAATGCCGCCGCGCCTTGTTCCGAGATGCGAATGATAGTCCGCACCGAAGAACACATCCGCTATGGCATCATGTTTGCTGACTGCTCCAAAAAAACCGCCCATATATGTCCTCCAATTCCGTAATTAGTTGTTATACTTTTCAGCAATCTCTGCATTCTTTTTAAGAACCTTTTCCATTGCTGCCTTTCTCTGAGCATCAAGCTTTGCCGCAAGAGCCGCATCTTCAACCGCTATAATCTGTGCCGCAAGCAATGCCGCATTCTGTGCACCGTCAATCGCAACAGTTGCAACCGGAATACCACCGGGCATCTGAACTGTTGAAAGAAGTGCATCGAGACCGTCGAGAGTTGATGACTTAATCGGAATACCGATAACCGGAAGTGTGGTGTTTGCCGCAATTGCACCTGCAAGATGCGCAGCCTTGCCTGCCGCTGCAATAATCGCACCAAATCCGTTTGCACGGGCATTTACCGAAAACTCTTTTGCTTCAACAGGTGTTCTGTGTGCTGAGTAAACATGCACTTCAAAAGGAATTTCAAGCTCCTTTAATATATCAATTGCTTTTTCGACAACCGGAAGGTCACTGTCGCTGCCCATAATAATTCCAACTTTTTTCATATCCTTATCCTCCTAAGATTTTGATTTTAAAAACAAATAGGGCAGTCCTGTAGCTTCAGGACTGCCCAGACGGTCGGCTTAAAATCAGTTTTTTGTTCCCCAGTGGTTATTCCACTTTTCTCCGTCAGTCGCAAAAAACTCATAAATTTCATTCCAGGATGCCCCGCTGAAGCATCTGTAAACCTACTTATATATATTAACACAAAAACCGACTTTTTGTCAAGGAATTTCCGCCGTTCTTTTGCGGTTTTTGTCAAAGTTTTAACTATTACCTAAAAAATCTCGGAAAATGCAAATTTTTTGATTTCTTCTGCTATTTCTGATACCTGTTTATCGCCATCAAAAATCTTGATTTTCTCCTCATTTTTCATTCTTTCAAACGCCTTGAAGTAGCCCTCGCGAACTGCGGTGAGGCGTTCCTCTGTTTCGTAAAGTTCGGTAGTTTCACGGTTATTCGAAATCCGCTCCATAGCAACCTTGGGGCTGACATCTATAAACAGCGTGTAGTCGGGACGGAGGGTTTGGGCCGCAAGCTTATTGGCTTCTATCACCCACTCACACGGAACTTCAACGCTCTGGTATGCATACGACGAAAAATAGTATCTGTCGCATATAACCGTTGTGCCCTCCTCCAGCATTTTGATAACGCCGTTTTCAGCATTGGTCAGATGGTCAAGTCTATCCGCCACAAAGAGCGCCGCCGTAACCTTGGGGTCAGCTTTCTTTTTGCCGGAAAGTATATCGTGAAGAACAGTTCCTACCGTGCCATAGGTTGGCTCAAGCGTTTCAACACACCTTATTCCGTTTTCTCTTAATGCTTCGGCAAGCATTTTAAGCTGTGTGCTTTTACCGCTGCCGTCTATACCCTCAAATACAATAAATTTACCTTTTTGCATTTTAACTTCTCCTTGCTTTCACAATATAAATTATTTTAACAAATTATATCTGCTTCGTCAATAAATTTAAAAATATTTTACCGGACAAATCACACCTTTTAAAGTTCTCCGTATAATACATTATACTTACAAATTAAAAGTTAAAAAAAGAACTTGAGACAAAGCTGAATTCAAGAATAAATATATCATCGGGAGGTGCTAGTGTATGGGATGCTTTGGCGGATGCGGAGGTAATAACTGCTGGTGGATTATTATCCTCATTCTCCTTATCAGCTGCTGCGGTTCAAACGACGGTTGCAACAATGGTTGCAATGGTGTTTCGGCTCGTGACAACAACTGCTGCTGCGACTAAGGACTTTCGTTCATCTTGTTTTTGAAAGGAGGTGTCCACTGTATGTGTTTCGGTAACAATAGCTGTCTCTGGATAATCGTTTTAATTCTTATCATCAGCTGCTGCTGTGATAACGGTAACTCAGGCTGTGGCTGCGGCTGCTAATTCCTGAATTTTAAAAATAACGGCTCATTTTTTTGAGCCGTTATTTGATTTTTATTTATAAATGTGATATACTATAAAAAACAAATTGAATTGAGGATAAGTATATGTCAAACGCACTTGGTCATTTTCGCACAATAACAAAGCACAGACACAAGGTTATTGTTCATTGTTTTAAAGCCGGAATTCCGATTCGGGGCCTGCTTCACGACCTTTCCAAATACTCCCCGTCCGAGTTTTTGCCCGGGGCACGGTTTTACAAGGGGACAAGAAGTCCCAATGAAGCCGAACGGGAAAACTTTGGTTATTCTTCCGCGTGGATGCACCACAAAGGCAGAAACCGCCATCACTTTGAATACTGGACAGACTACAACCCCCAAACAAAAAGGGTCGGTCCTGTAAGAATGCCCATCAAATTTGTCAAGGAAATGTTTTGCGACCGGATTGCCGCAAGCAAAATCTATCAGGGTGAAAACTATTCCGAAAAACACCCTCTTGAATATTTTCAGCGGGGTATGGCAAACCGCTCCATACACCCCGAAACCTCAGCACTTTTGGAGAGCTGGCTTATAATACTTGCCGAGCAAGGCGAAGCCGCCGCGTTCAGA
>JAZQLR010000077.1:0-8388 GCA_045542775.1 Clostridia bacterium | reverse complement strand
GCTATATATGCACATGATGCAGAAAGAAAGTGGATTCAAAATCATCCAGTAATTTTATATGAAGTTTTTCTGATTAGGCACATCATTACAAAGGTTGCTACAGATTATAAAAAGAGAACATCTGCAAATTTATTTTCTATTGACTCTGTATGTCCTAGCGATAAAGCCAAAAGCAATGAATATTATAAACAAGCAATTGAAAAATTAGATGCTGTAATTAAGGCTGTGGAGAGCAAAGATTCTAAATGCGACGATATTATTCAACAGCTTAACAATGTTAGAGAGCATATTGAACACTTATCTTTGCCCATAAATATATCGCTTCTATGTGATGATGATATAATTTATTTAGCGAAGCAGAGTTCGGAAAGATTTTGTGAGGAATTATTTAATAGAAATATCCGTAGACACCCTATCTGGAAGTCGGAGTCTGAATATCGGGTGTGGGTGGATGGATTTGTTGGGGATGAAGCATACCCTAAATTACAATTTGAAATTTCTGTGTTAACCAAGTTCCTAAAAGAGGAGTCTGCGACTCATTGTATTGATGATAAAACTATAGAGCATTGTGAATCATGTTTAACAGACATTGAAAAAATGGAGTTAACCCCGCAAGATAAACAGAATATGAAGGAACGATATACACTACTATTAAAATGGCTACGTGCTTTCAAAAAAATTTGCGAAGAACAAGAACTGTCAGAATTTAGCTTTGTTATTGTTCCCGCAAATAAGTTTAAAAGTGGTTTTAAGAAATCGGCATTAGGAGAAGTTCCAATTTATTTCCCTGAATCCAGAAAAACATACCCTTTAAAAAAACTAATAGATTTATTTTCCGTGAAAGAAAATGAACGCTCAGATTTTTTCTATGTTTATTATACCAAAACCGATAAGGAAAAAATTAATGCTTATCAAGTAGGAAGAGAAATTGCTAAAATTGTTTTGGAATAAGTACATGTGTTGGATAGTATTAGCATATTCTTCATTTGAAGGTTGCCAACATTTTTGACTACAAACGCAAAAAGAAGTATTAAAAATAGTTAAAACAACTTGGGAGTAAATAAACAAAAAATCCCGATAAATCCTTGTAATATCAGGGATTATCGGGATTGTATCACACGGATAAGTATTTAGATAAAAATGCGTGTAATGTACTCCTAAGTGGAAGGTGTGACGTTCGCCTGTTATTCAATCAAAGTTAATATTTATACATGTCCCAGTACCTCAGTAGGATAGAGGGTTCGCCTCCTAAGGGCTAGTTGTAGGTTCGATTCCTACTGTGGGTGCCAAAAAATAAAGAATAGCGAATAAGTAATATGGGAAGGCAGGAAAAACCGCTTTTGTAGTATTCTTTATTCTCTATTCTTTATTGTTTTAAAAGGTGTAAAATGAAGTATCAGAACATAACCGAGGGTAGGTTTTTGTCACGCCCGAACAGATTTATCGCAAATATCGAGATTGGCGGCAAAGTTGAGGTCTGCCATATCAAAAATACCGGCAGGCTGGGCGAGCTTTTGGTGAAAGGCGCACGGGTGATAGTTCAGGATTGCCAAAGTCCTGCGCGCAAAACCCGATACGATTTGATTGCCGTGTATAAGGGCGACAAACTATTTAATATAGATAGCCAAGCTCCAAACAAAGTGTTTGGCGAATGGGTAAAGACCTCAGACTATTTCGGCAAACTAAAATCGGTAAAGGCTGAGCAGAAATTCCAAAGCTCCCGATTTGATTTTCTTTTAGAAACCGAAGAACGCCGGATTTTTGTTGAGGTCAAGGGTGTAACTTTGGAGCAAAGCGGCGTTGTGTTGTTCCCCGACGCACCAACCGAGCGTGGCGTAAAGCACATAAAGGAGCTTCAAAATGCGGTAGCCGAGGGGTTTGGTGCGGCAATATGCTTTGTGGTTAAACTGGACGGCGCAAAGTACTTTACACCAAACAAAAAGACTCACCCCGAATTCTGCGAGGCGCTGAAATCTGCGAGAGAGTCGGGGGTTGACATTTTATGTGTCGATTGCCGTGTAATGCCCGACAGCCTTGAGATAAAGGGTTTTGTGCCTGTAAAGCTCTGATAGGAGGAAATATAAAATGAGTAAAAAACCTGTTATTGCAATAATGTATGACTTTGACAAAACTCTCTGCACAAATGATATGCAGAACTACGAGTTTATTCCCAGTCTGGGTATTCCCGTGGAGGAATTCTGGGCAGAGGTCAACAAAACCTCCAAGGAAAATAATATGGACGGTCTGCTTTGCTATATGTATATGATGCTCAAAAAGGCGGCGGCAAAGGATATTCCCGTGCGCCGTGAGGACTTTGTGGCTTTGGGTAAAAAGATAGACTATTTCCCCGGCGTTGAGGAATGGTTCGGGCGCATCAACCGCTATGGCGAAGAAGCCGGCGTTCAGATTGAGCACTATGTTATTTCTTCTGGAATTCAGGAGATTATTGAAGGCTCGTCCATCTATAAGAACTTCAAAAAGACCTACGCCTGCGAATTTTTATACGATATAAACGGCGTTGCCGTGTGGCCCAAGAATGTGGTTAACTTCACCACCAAGACCCAGTTCCTGTTCAGAATAAACAAGGGCGAGCTTGATATTTCGGACGATAAAAAGCTCAACACATATATCCCGATGGAGGAGCGGCGGATACCTTTCCGCAATATGATTTACATAGGTGACGGACTCACCGATGTTCCGTGTATGAAGCTGGTTAAGCAAAGCGGCGGTCAGTCCATTGCGGTGTTCAGAAGGCGCAACAAAACAACTGCGGCAAAGCTGATGACGGAGGACAGGGTAAACTTTATCACCGAAGCCAATTACTCCGAGGGCAGAGAGCTTGACACCATTGTTAAAACGATAATCGACAAAATGGCGGTGGTTGATACGCTTACTGAGCTGACAAGAAAACATAAAAAATCCATAGACGGCTAAAAACTTGGTCTACCGCAAGCAAATTAAAATAAAAAATGTAGTAGGGTATGGCATTTATGACATACCGAAGCATATAAAACGGCACGGTTCTCATCGAGAAAACCGTGCCGTTGCTTACTTTCCGCGAAATTGCTCTCTACCGTACACCAGTACGCCGACGAAAACAATTTCACGAAATATACCGGCGTTTTTCGCCGTCTATCCTAATTCAGCAGATATATAGCAAGGTTTAAATACGCCGCAAATATCAGCCACACGGGATGAATATTTAAAATTTCTAACGGAAATATATAGCGGATGTTGACAAACCTCGGATTATGTTGTAAAATAATAATACGGCTTTTACATAACTGACGGATGTGCGGATAACCGCAAGGGAATGTAATTGTTGAATAAATGCCGACCGTCTGGGCAATTCAGTTTTGTTAAAAGCTGATTTGTCCTTTTTTGTTTTTCAGCAAAAACGACGGGGCAATGGTTTTTAATTTACTCGCTATCGCGCGAGAGGGCTGGAGAGAAAGGAGAAATATTATGGAACACAAAAACTGGAATGGATTTAAAATGGGGAAATGGCAGGACGAGATAAATGTCCGCGACTTCATTCAGACAAACTACAACGAATACACAGGTAGCGATGCCTTTCTGGAAAAGGCAACCGACAGAACAAACGAACTGATGAAAAAGGTTCAGGCACTTTTTGCGCTGGAACGCCAGTTTGGCGGTGTTCTGGATATTGATACAGCAACGGTTTCGTCGCTGACAAGCTTTTCTCCGGGATATATCGACAAGGACAATGAGATTATCGTAGGTATGCAAACCAATCGTCCGCTCAAACGCAGTGTAAACCCCTTTGGCGGTATGCGTATGGTTCGTCAGGCGTGCGATGCTTACGGCTATAAATTAAGTTCCAAGGTTGAGGAGGAATTCCGCTTCCGCACAACACATAACGACGGTGTTTTCCGTGCCTATACCGACGAAATGCGTCAGGCGCGCAAGTGCCATGTTATCACCGGCCTCCCCGATGCTTACGGCAGAGGCAGAATTATTGGCGACTACCGCCGTGTTGCACTTTACGGAATTGACAGACTTATTGAAGAGAAGAAGAAGGATAAAGCGGCTCTCAAAGCAGGTGCGTTTGATACCGAGCATATCCGCCTTGACGAGGAGCTTTATCAGCAGATTACATTCCTCGGCTATATGAAGGAGATGGCACTCTCTTACGGCTTTGACATCAGCCAGCCTGCAGGTAATGCAAGAGAGGCGGTTCAGTGGACATATTTCGGCTACCTTGCAGCAATCAAGGAGCAGAACGGTGCCGCAATGTCGTTGGGCAGAGTTAGCACATTCTTTGACATATATATTGAAAGAGATATCCAAAACGGAACACTCACCGAGCAGGAAGCTCAGGAATTGATTGATGACTTTGTTATCAAGCTCCGTATCGCGCGTCACCTAAGAACTCCCGAATACAACGAACTTTTCGGCGGCGACCCGATGTGGATTACCGAGGCAGTAGGCGGTATGGGCGAGGACGGCAGAACGCTTGTTACAAAGAGCAGTTTCCGTATCTTAAACACACTCTATACCCTTGGCTCATCACCCGAGCCGAACCTTACAGTGCTTTGGTCAACCAAGCTCCCCGAGGGCTTTAAGAAGTTCTGTGCAAAGGTTTCGGTCGATACCGACTCAATCCAGTACGAGAACGACGACCTTATGCGTCCCATCTATGGTGACGATTATGCAATCGCATGCTGCGTTTCCGCAATGAAGGTGGGCAAGCAGATGCAGTTCTTTGGTGCCCGTTGCAACCTTGCAAAGCTTCTGCTTATCGCAATCAACGGCGGTTATGATACCACCAGCAAGATGCATATCGGTCCGCAGATGCCAGTACTCGACGGCGAAAGCCTGAGCTATGACGCAGTTGTGGAGCGGTTTGATATTTACCTCAAATGGCTTGCAAATCTGTATGTAAATACAATGAATATCATCCATTATATGCACGATAAGTATGCATACGAGAAGTCTCAGATGGCACTTCACAATACAGATGTTGAAAGATTGATGGCGTTTGGTATTGCGGGACTTTCGGTTGTTGCTGACTCGTTCAGTGCAATTAAATACGCAAATGTTCGTCCCGTTAAGAATGAAGATGGCTTTATCTGCAATTTTGAAACAGAGGGCAACTTCCCCAAATTCGGTAACGATGACGATAGGGTTGACCTCATCGCAAAAGAGCTTACCCACAAGACAATCTGCGAGCTTCGCAAAACTCCGACATATCGTCATGCTATCCATACGCTTTCGGTACTTACAATTACATCAAATGTAATGTACGGCAAAAATACCGGTGCAACACCCGACGGCAGAGCGGCAGGGGCAGCATTTGCACCCGGTGCAAACCCGATGCATAACCGTGAGGAAAACGGCGCTCTTGCATCACTCAACTCGGTTGCAAAAATCAGCTATGACGATTGCCGTGACGGCATTTCAAATACATTCAGTATAACACCTCAGGCTCTCGGCAGAACCGACGGCGAGAGGGTGGACAACCTTGTTTCAATCCTTGACGGATACTTTGCAAAAATGGCACATCACATTAATATAAATGTACTGAACCGCGAAACGCTTATGGAAGCTTACGAAAATCCCGAAGCGTACCCCAACCTTACAATCCGCGTTTCGGGTTATGCGGTTAACTTCCACAAGCTGTCCCGTGAACAGCAACGCGAGGTTATCAGCCGTACATTCCATGAGGCAATGTGATGATTAAAGGAAAAGTCAACTCGATACAGACAATGGGAACGCTCGACGGGCCGGGTGTCCGGTTTGTGGCATTTATGCAGGGGTGCAACCTCTGCTGCGCCTGCTGTCATAACCCCGAAACTCAGAAGCTAGACGGCGGTGAGGAATTTTCGGCAGAGGAGCTTGCAAAGGCGGCGGAAAGATACCGCACATACTTCGGCGAGGACGGCGGTGTAACCCTGTCCGGCGGCGAGCCGCTGCTTCAGCCGGAATTTGTAGCAGAGTTTTTTAAGAACTGTCACGAACTTGGCATAAATACCTGCATAGATACCTCCGGCAGTGTAATAAATGACGAAGTTTTAAAAATGCTTGACCATACAGACAGAGTTCTGCTTGACATCAAGTTCACAACCGACGAAAAATACCGCGAGTTTGCCGGTTGCTCAGTGGAAAAGCCGCTTGAATTTTTAGGAATTCTTGAAAAGAAAAGCATTCCCGTAACGCTCAGGCAGGTTATTATCCCCGGACTGAATGACGATGCGGAGAATATAAAAATTCTCAAAAAAATTGCATCAGACCATCGCTGTGTTGATAAAATTGAGCTTTTGCCGTTTCGCAAGCTGTGCACAGTTAAGTATGAAAAACTGGGCAGGGAGTTCAGGTTTAAAGATATACCCGAGCCAACCCCCGAAAAAATGGCAGAGCTTGAGAAGAGACTTAGTGAATAAAGAAAAAATCCTGTCGCAAGACAGGATTTTTTATGTAAAGTGTAAATGAAATATCTCGCTTTGCTCGATATGAAATAATCCTAACGGATTATGAAATGTTTTGCTAACGCAAAATGTGAAATAAAATTTGCCGATTTATATGCCGTAAGGCATATTTCATACGCATAGCGTATTTCATAGCGAAGCTATTTCACTTGCCGCAGGCAAATTTCATTGAAAAAAGCACTTCATATGAAGTGCTTTTTTCTGGTGACTCCTAGGGGATTCGAACCCCTGTAGCCGCCGTGAGAGGGCGGAGTCTTAACCACTTGACCAAGGAGCCATATTAAATTTGTACCCGTATGCAAAACCCGTGTATAAAACACGGGTTTTACGGGTGGTAGCGGTAACTAGATTCGAACTAGTGACACTACGGGTATGAACCGTATGCTCTAGCCAACTGAGCTATACCGCCATAGCTTGTCTATAATACCATAAAATTAACTGTTTGTCAATACTTATTTTAAACTTTTTCCAAAATATCTGCAAGATGTAATGTGATTGCATATACGGGCAATATCAAAGCTTCCCATAAAGTCAAGGACCATACATCCCATATCCGAAACGGTTAGTTCCATAGTTGTTTCATAAGCGAAATCATTTTTGGTTTTAAGGGTGCATAGCGAAATGCTGTGATAAGGAATTATTTGAATGTAATGTGACATAGAGTCTCCGCCGTTTGCAAACTCAATCAGAATTTTGCGGTCGGTAAATGTGACAAGAGCACCCTTTGCCGCAAAGTTGCCTAAAACCTCTTCGTCCTTGTTCAGAAAGGCAGAAAGAGTAGGAAGAATAGCATTATCCCCCAATTGTTTAAGGCTGAGAGAAAGAATGTTTCCAAGCATATTAATTCCTCCAATAAAAAAGATGTGCCACAAAGTGACACATCCAAAAAACGCATCACTCTGATGAATTGCTACATTCTACTTATCACCTATAACGGATTGACAAATCAGAGGACACGCTTTTTACATAGCGTTCCTCCGTTACAGGTAATTTATAAAAGTAGATTGTAGCAAATTTATTATACCACCAATATGAAAAATTTACAACACTTTTTTGAAGAAAACATTACACCTCATCAGTCACTTCGTGACAGCTTCCCCTCGAGGGGAAGCCAACCATATCAACAAATAGGATAGGGTTCTCCTTGAGGAGAGGCTCCGCTTGTCAAAGCGGTGGTGAGGTGTAATGCTTCCACGATATTCCGTAAGCGGTGCATCCTAAAGGCTGCACCCTACAACAACTTTTAATAAAAAAACGCCCGACCTTTTGGTCGGGCGTTGAAGTTTTAAATTAGCCGAGTCTCTTTTCGAGTTCGTCCATACTATCCTTAATTTCCTTGGGAAGTCTGTCTCCGAACTGAGCAAAGAATTCTCTCTGGTTTGCGAGGTCTTCCTTCCAAGCAGCCTTGTCGATTGAAAGGAGCTCTGTTACAACCTCGTCGCTCAGGTCAAGACCCTCAAGCTGGAGGTCTTCCTTGTTGGGAACATAACCGATTTCGGTTTCAACTGCGTCAACCTTGCCTTCGCAACGGTCAAGAATCCAGTTAAGAACTCTCATGTTGTCGCCAAAGCCGGGCCACATAAAGTTGCCGTCGTCGTCAAGTCTGAACCAGTTTACATTGAAGATTTTGGGCGGATTTGCAATCTTCTTACCCATATCATACCAATGCTGGAAGTAGTCAGCCATATTGTAGCCAACGAACGGACGCATAGCCATGGGGTCGCGTCTTACAACGCCGACAGCCCCTGCAGCTGCTGCAGTTGTCTCGGATGCCATTGTAGCACCAACAAATACACCGTGATCCCAGTCACGAGCCTGATATACCAGCGGAGCAGTCTTTGCACGGCGGCCGCCGAATACGATTGCTGAAATCGGAACACCCTGAGGATTCTCGAATTCAGATGAAATGCAGGGGCAGTTTACTGCAGGAGCAGTAAAT
>JAZQLR010000076.1:0-2709 GCA_045542775.1 Clostridia bacterium | reverse complement strand
GGATTCAGACCGGTAAGCTTTTATATTGAAGCACTTGATGAAGATATATGCTGAATAGAAGAGTTATAAAGGAGCGAACTAAATGAAGATTGTTATACAAAGAGTTTTAGAAGCCAAAGCGGAGGTGGATGGCGATATCTGCGGTCAGATAGGCGAAGGATATCTTCTGCTTTTGGGCGTTTCCAACGATGATACCAAAGAGATTGCCGACAAAATGATTGAAAAGGTTGCAAGGCTGAGAATTTTTAAGGACGATGAAGATAAGATTAATTTAAGCATCGGTCAGATTGACGGCGAGGTACTTGTTGTGTCGCAGTTTACACTCTGTGCAGACTGTAAAAAAGGTAACCGGCCGAGTTTCTTTGATGCAGCAAATCCGGCTATGGCAGAGGAACTTTACGAATATGTGCTTAAACGGTGCGAGGAATTATTCAGACGCACTCAGCACGGAATTTTCGGTGCAGATATGAAAGTGTCTTTGGTGAATGACGGACCGTTTACCGTTGTTCTTGACAGTAAGGAAATTCTGTAAAAAAGGTAATCTGAAACAACACATAAAATTAAGGGCCGGCGTTGGTACCGGCTCTTTTTGAAACTGAGGAGGATATACAATGTTTAAATCAAAAACATTCGATAAACTGACAACAACTGAACTATATGAAATAATAAAGTCTCGTACAGAGGTGTTTTTGCTGGAGCAAAACATTGTTTGTCAGGACCTTGATGATATGGATTACAAAAGTCTGCATTGTTTTATGGAAAAAGACGGCAGAGTAATTGCGTATTTAAGAGCGTTTACCGAGGACAGTGAAACCGTAAAGGTGGGCAGAGTCCTAACGCTCAGTCACGGGAATGGTACAGGTCGTGAATTAATGGAAAAAAGCCTTAAGGAAATTAAAAAGACTTTTAATTGCAAAAAAATACATATAAGCTCCAAAAAACACGCAGTCGGGTTTTATGAAAAATTCGGGTTCAAAACCTGCTCCGGCGAGTATATGGAGGAAGGTGTTGTTCATATAGCTATGGAACTCATAATTTCACAGTATTGTTGACAATATTAAGGAATATGATATAATTAACTGAGATTTAAAAGAGTAATTCCTATATTCATAAAAGTTAGTTTTAGATTAAAAGGAGAGACTATGAATACTATCATTATAGGCTGCGGAAAGGTAGGTCAAAAGCTTGCCGAGAAGCTTAGCCAGGAAGAAAATCAGAATATAACAGTTGTTGACCCTAAGTATGATGTTGTTCAGGACATAATAAATCAGTATGATGCAATGGGCGTTGTGGGTAGTGGTGCAAGTTTTGAGGTTCTCCTTGAGGCGGGTATTGAAACTGCGGATATACTTATTGCTGTAACCGGATCGGATGAACTAAATCTGCTCACCTGCCTGATTGCAAAAAAAGCAGGTAACTGTCAGACCATTGCGAGAGTGAGAAAACCCGAATACAGTCGCGAACTGCACCTTTTTAAAGATGATTTGGGCCTTGCAATGGTTATCAATCCTGAACTCACAGCGGCAAATGAAATTGCAAGAATACTGCGCTTCCCGTCAGCAATCCAGATAGATACCTTTGCAAAGGGAAGAGTTGAAATTCTTAAGTTTAAGGTCGCTGACGGCTCTGTTCTTGATGAAATCAAGGTTAGCGAAATCAATTCCAAACTGAACACCGATATTCTTGTGTGCGGTGTAGAGCGTGGTGACGAGGCATTTATCCCCGACGGTAGTTTTGTCATCAAAAAAGGCGACTTTGTCAGCATTGTTGCAGCTCCCCTGAGTGGCTCGGAATTCTTTCAAAAAATCGGCATAAAAACCAACCGAGTAAAGGATACAATTATTGTCGGCGGCGGAGCAACCTCGTACTATCTTGCGGATAAGCTGACCCATCGTGGAATAAAAGTTAAAATAATCGAAAAGGATACCAAGCGTTGTGAAGAGCTTTGCCAGATGCTTCCCAAGGCAACAATTATCAATGCTGACGGAACTGAGAACCGTGTTCTCTTTGAAGAGGGAATTGAAAATGCCGAATCCTTTGTATCCCTCACAGGAATTGATGAAGAGAATATTATGCTCTCATTGTTTGCAAAGAGTAAAATGGATGGAAAGGTTATCACCAAAGTTAACCGCGTGTCTTACGATGATGTAATAGCAAGCCTTGATATGGATACAGTAATCTATCCCAAGGATATAACCGCAGAATATATTGTGAGATTTGTGCGTGCAAAACAAAATTCAATTGATTGCGACATTGAAACAATGCACCTTATCCTTGATGATAAGGCCGAAGCGCTTGAGTTTACAATCAATGAAAACTCACCTGTTTTGGGAATTCCGCTTGTGGATTTACAGCTTAAGGATAATGTTCTTATCGCTTGTATAAGCCGTCAGGGCAGAATTATCATCCCCCGTGGTCAGGACGCAATCCGTCAGGGTGATACGGTAATTGTTGTTACAACACATTTTGGCTTCAAGGATATAAACGATATTTTACAGTAGAGGAAGAGTAATTATATATGAATTACAGACTTATATTTAATGTTCTTGGCTTGACTTTGATACTTGAGGCGGCATGTATGATATTGCCGATGATTTGTGCAATATGTTACGGTGAAGCAGAGTTTTGGGCGTTTGTGATAACTTCTGCTATTTGCCTTGCTTCAGGCTTGCTGCTTAAATGTATTCGACCGAAGAACCATAGAATGTA
>JAZQLR010000075.1:0-3135 GCA_045542775.1 Clostridia bacterium | reverse complement strand
GAAAGTTTCCGGTCGGTTAATTATAAGAACTTTATATGTGAATTTCTCAGCGATAAGTATAATGCCGCTGCAGTATTTTGCGGCGATAACTACCGCTTTGGATATATGGCGGAGGGCGATACGGACAAGCTCTCGGAGGGCTGCTCAAAATGCGGGATTTCGGTCAATGTAATCCCTTGTATAGAGATTGAGGGTGTTGTGTCAAGCACCGTAATCCGTAAGTTTATAAAAAACGGAGAGATGGAAAAAGCGGCAGAATATATGACCAGACCATATTCTGTTTCGGGAGAAGTGGTCCACGGCAGAGGTCTTGGCAAAACCCTTGGTTTTCCGACGGCTAATATAAGTATTCCGCCGGATGCGATTATTCCCAAAACCGGAGTATATTCAACTCAAGTACGCTTGGATGGGAAAATATATGACGGAATTACTAATGTAGGAGCAAAGCCGACGGTTGGTGTGGACGAAGTAAATATCGAGACTTACATTAACCAATATAACGGCGACCTATACGGCAAAACAATAACGATGGAATTTAAAAAGCGTCTGCGCGACATAAAAAAGTTTGATAGCGTTGAAGAATTAAAGGCTCAGCTGGAAAAGGATAAAGCGGAAATATAAAATCCTCAGCAGATGGGGCTTTAAGGTGTGGTAATTATGCAAAATTTTTGGGATGATATTTTAGGTTACTTTGCAGTTATATTTTTTATTATATGCTGGGCTTTAGTTGTTTTCAGATTTATAAAGGGCCGATACTCAAAGCCCAAAACGGTTAAAGCTGTTATAACGGATAAATATAAATATGAACCTGTTTCCCATGTGCCGGGAACATTTAACAACAGGTCGGCATATACAGTTGTATTTTCTGTCGGGACAAAAAAGCTTTCCTTTAATGTTTCGGAATATTCTTTTTCAAATTACCGTGTGGGCAAAAAAGGTACTCTGACTTATAAAGGCGGCAGACTGATAGACTTTAAATGATATAAAAAAGACAAAAGGAGTCGGTGGGGATGCTTGATTTAATAAATTATGTTATACTTGCAGTTGAACTTGTCTTGCTGGAAATTATTATAAGCTACATAAAGGGACATAAAAAAATAGAGGACAAGTACTTATTTTTATGTATGGTGTTCGGAGTAAATCTGGTTATTTACTTTATTCCGGCATTTTATAAAGAATTTGCAGTAGCATCCGAACAAAGCCTGTGGCTGAATTTGGTTGAGGGATTCAGCGCAACGATTAAAAGCTTTGTGGGTGAATTTGCGCCGCTGAAGGTTGCGGAATATGCAAAAATATATCCGCTTTACATTCTGATATTCGTGCTTGGTGTGGCTCTTGCGGTGCTGACATCGTTTTGTGCGGCAATCTCGCTTTTTGGAAGCCGGTTCAAGAACAGAAGACAGCTTGTAAAAAAAATCAAAGGCAAAAGCTGTGACATTGTGCTTGGCAACAGCCCTGATGCTCTTGAATATGCCAAAAAGAATCCGCACACTGTTCTTATGCCTAATATGATGTTGGATAAGGAGTATTCCAAGTCTCTTATGGAGGACGGCTACACCCTGCTGCAAAGAAGCTTTACCGTAGAATTCTTAAACAGCAATATGTTCAACAGCACAACCCGATACAACATTGTATATCCGGGTGATAATAAAGAGTTTTTTGATGTTATCGGGATATTCCTTTCGTATCTTGAGACAGCAACAGAAAAGAAAAACATATATCTTTATGCCGAGGTTGACGAGAGTATTGCGGAAACCGTGCAGGACAGAATTACTCACAAAACCAAGACGGAACGGAAAAATTACAGAGAATATATTACCGTTTTCAGCAAAAATGAGCTTATGGCGCGCAATTTTGTTGAGCAAAACCCTGTTACCCGATATATGCCGGAAGATTTTCTGGAAAAAGATAAGTCAATGAAACCCGATGCGGAAATTAATGTGTTTGTGTTAGGCTTTGGCGCGCTCAACAGAGAAATTTACAAACAGTTTG
Source organism: Clostridia bacterium (assembly GCA_045542775.1). GTDB lineage: Bacteria > Bacillota > Clostridia > Monoglobales > Monoglobaceae > SIG440. The sequence continues at coordinate 1,143 of JAZQLR010000075.1, read as the reverse complement.
TAATCAACAATCAGTTTGCTATGAACCAAGGCGGAGAATATAAGGTATTCCCTTTGAATTATTACATATACGATAGGAATATTGATAAAAACGACTGGTATATCGGCGGCATTGAACGCGAACTGAAAAATATTGAAAAGAATGCCGGTGAGTATTTCCCCGTTCCCGAAATGCCCTATACAACCATGTGTATTGACGGAGACGGTTTTTCGCTGGATTGCATTGAACATATATACGACATTATCACAAAAAAAGATGCTTCAAATTATAATTTCATCATAATTGATGAGGGCGATACCTATCGTAATATTAAGGTTGGCAAAGAACTTCGCCGTCGCCTTTATGAGTGTGAAAATTACCATATTTTTATTCGTAACGGCTCTCAGGAATGTGATTGTGACTGCACAACCGATTGCTATGGTGATGCCGGAAATGTACTGCTTCACGATATTATCGTTCACGAGACCATAATAGAGCTTGCAAAGAAAATAAACCAGAAGCATGCGGAGAAGGACCCGGCAAAGCGGTCTCGCACTACCGAGGAAAACTGGAAGGACCTCAGCTATCTCCATGCATACAACAGTATATACCTTGCCAATGCATTGAGATTTAAGCTTAATCTACTTGGTCTTGACTATGTAATGGACGGCAAGGGTATAGGGGTTGAAAAAATAACCGAGAACTATCGGGCGCACTTTGAGGGTGAGACCGAGACGGTCAATATAAGGCAGGCATTGCTTGCTCAGGAGCACTTCAGATGGAACGCATATCACCTGATGTCGGGATACCGTCCTATGGAGAAAAAGTGGGTGACGGTGACTTGCGAAACGCCTGAAACTGCAAGCCAAAATAAGATGGATTACATAAAAACAACAAACAAATTGCCGGAAGTAAAGAAGCATAGCTGCATTACAACCTTTAACGGTGTAGGAGCGGTCTCTGAGTATCTGGCGCAAAAGGCAAATGCGCTTTATGCGGATAAAAAATATACAGCATTCGATTTTGACTATTATAAAAACGACGAAATGCTTTTTGATGTTGCACCGGAATTCTTAGAGAAAAAGGATTGCTCGGTAATTGATAAAGCGAAACAAATCGGATAAGGTATAAAAAACACCCTGCCATGTAATATGGCAGGGTGTT
>JAZQLR010000074.1:0-10408 GCA_045542775.1 Clostridia bacterium | reverse complement strand
TATGTGTTTGAGGTAAATTGTTCAAAATATTTCACAAGAAAACTCTCCTTTTATTTTATTGATTGCGAGGCATAAGGTTTAGATGCAACTTAGCCTCCCTTACCATCGGCCCCCTTGCCTAAAGGGGGCTGTCAACGAAGTTGACTGGGGGATTCATGGGAGGTGGCAGTCGCAGCCTGACGGAGGGATTCTTTTACGGCAATATCAATATACTGACAAACTCCCTCAAAGTTTCTGTTTACTTCGTTGTTAGGTATTCTGATAACAACCAAGTTTCTTAGTTCAATTCTTTCTGTTCTGATTTTATCTTTCAATAAACCTTTTTCTTCATAATGTTGTGAGCCATCCAGTTCAATAATCAACCTTGCACTATGGCAATAAAAATCAACAATGTAGTTGTCAATTACTTTTTGTCTTAAAAATCTAACGGGATAACTTTTCAAGAAATCATACCAAAGATGTCGTTCTTCTTTTGTCATATTTTTACGCAGAATTTTTGCATTTGTTGTTAATTCTGTATTGTGTTTTCTTTCCATATTGAATCCCCTCGCCACTTCGTGGCCCTCTCCCCTTTAGGCAAGGGGCGCTTTTCTCCACCACCTTCGGTGGTCCCCCTCCCTTTAGGCAAGGGAGGCTTTTTTCGACTTTCTTCAACAACCTTTATAACTACAACGAACTTTTCTCTGTTAAATCTGATGTATAAGGCTTTTTGCTTGCAATCGCTTCCGAAAGCAGCTTTCTTGCCGTTTTGTTCTCTTTGAATGTTTCGGCAATGCCAATCTTATACTCAATCACAACCTGTTTGTTTTCGTCTCTTTCGTCAAGTCGTAATCTGAACAGCCGCATTATATCCTCAACCGTGATATAGTCGGAATCCTCTGTCAGCATAACAAAGCTGCCGTTGCCGTTGTAAATATAATCGGTCTTTGATTTGCCAAAGGTTTCTTTCAGGTAGTTTGTGAACATTTTGATAATCTCGTCGCCCACTTTCCTTGAATACGCTCCGTTGATGTGCACCAGATTGGCAATGTCCACCATACAGTACACAACTCCGTCGTCGAGGAGCTTTTTATCCTTTGATTTTAAGTATTTATCAAGATATGCACGGTTGCCAAATCCCGTGAGATGGTCGGTGTAGAAGATATAATTTATTATATCCCCCGCTCTGCCCAGAACAATTGCACCGCCGCAGCAAAGAACCATCAGGAAGAAGAACGCAATCGCTGTATAAAGCAATACATTAACACTTTCCCTCACCGACGCCGATGATAACACCGAAATGTAGCTTGCGCCGAGGTACTTGTTGTACTCGTCATTGGTTTTCATTGTTGTGTCATAGAGAACAGTCAGCTCGTCAAGAAGAGTGTTTATTTCATTCTCAACTTCCTCTTTTATCGCGGCATACTCCGCATTGCAAAGCTCTGTGCAGGTCTTGTCCGAACCCTCGCACGCACCGCCGCAGTTACCCGTACAGCTTGTGAAGGTATCTATTACATAGTTGCAGTATGCAGAGTCAATAATCGCATGCTCTATTTCTTCCTTATGGTCTCTCCAGCTGTAAATCAGTTCATCGTAGGTTACGGTCTGGTCGCCTACAAAATCCTGAAGATTTCTCTCGTGGAGATTATCAAGAATATATTCGTATGAGATGTTGGTGTTTCCCGACTCTCTCATCTTTTTGACATAGGCATCAATTACGGTAACAACATCTTCAACGATACTGTCGTTCTTTGTGTTTGAAATATTGTTGTTATCTATCCTCGTTGTGTAGTCCGAAATAAGCACCGATTTATTTCTTGTAATCTGATACTTATAAATCTTGGAGAAAAGTGACGAGACCTTAACCTGCCTCAGATAATCAAAATCATCAGCAAGCTCGCTGAACGACACGCCCGTTTCGGTTGACCTGTAGTAATTATTCTGCTCAATTCTCTGATACAGGGTCGTGAGCGTACTGTCAATGCTTGTATCAATCTGCTCCATCATTTCGATAAAATCGTAATCGTTTTTATCGAGATTTTCGATAGTGTTGTTTGCAGGTGCAACATTTACATACTTCTGGCTGAACTGCTCAAAGTAAACATCCAGCGTTTCATCGAGTATAGTTCTTGCAAAATCAGCACCCTCACCGCTTGTTGCAGCAAATGAAACAATAAATGTGCTGGGCTCGTAAATGTATTCCTCGCCCTCTTCAAGCTTTGCTTCTTTCTGCGCCACCTTGTCCTTATCCTCGATGGGGGTTATGTTTATTCTTGAAATAAGGCTGTCAACCGAATAAATCCCCGTGAGTCCCATTTTGTCAACAACCTTGGACATCACTGCGGACGATTTTATCTCGTTTACATCCAGCTTATCGCCCGTTGGCGCAAGACCTTTCTCCGCCTGTTCGTCGTTGTAATGTATAACCTCGGACGCTATATATGTATTCGATGATGAAAGCTTAAAGTAAACAGCGTAGGTTGCCAGAAGGCAAAAGACTATTATCAGCGGCAGAAGTTTTTTTAGATATCTTATAATTTGAAAATTTCTCATTGTTATCCTCCGTTTGATAATTTACGCCTTTTTAGGGAACTTCTTTGAAATACGACGAAGCATAAGCGCAACATACACAAAAGCCGCAAACATCACAAGGGTTTTCAGCTCGTTCATAAACGAAATTCCGTAAATGGTAACTGCGATACACTGGTTCATTTTATGGCTTGAATACTCTCTGCCTGCGTTGATTGCTTCCTTTTCAAATCTCTTGATGCTGCTATAAATGGAATCTATCAATGAATCTGCCGATGTGTAAAGCTGAGCTGAGGGATTATTTGAGGATATTTTGTCGAGCACCAGATTGTTATCCATAATCTCTTTTTCATTGGATGCCACATAATTGCTGAAGTTTGTTGCCATAACCGACAGCTCGTCAACGCCGACCTTTGTTCTGCCCATATAGTATTTGCCTGCCTGATCCCAGGTGGGAACAAGAACTACCCTTGTCATCTCCTCGCTGTACATATCAATCGCCTGATTGCAAAGGGTATATGATGCACTGTTTTTCTGACGGTCAAAATCAACATTCTTGTTCTGGTACGACAGCCGTTCAACATATCCGCCCTTGTTCCTTACAATGCCGTTTTGCAAAATAAGCGACCTTAAGTTCTGGTTTATCTGGGTTTCTTTGAACTGATACACCTTGCCTGCAATGGAATTGAATGTGCTGTTGTTTGAGGTAACAAAGCTTGGATTCTTTTCCGCCATACCGTAGAGGTAATCAAGAACCGAATCGGTCTCCTTTTCTAAGTATGCCACTATATCCATATATTCCATTTTCTCAAACTCGGGTTTATCAACATCCAGACTGAAATTATCGGTATAATTTTCTATGTAGTATTCCTTATACGCCCCGGTAATCAGCTTGATAACATTTTCCGAATCAAGATGGTCGGTGTCTTTTGATGCGTGGTATTCCACCGCAAACTCTGTGGAAATATGGTACTGCGATTCGTCACCAACGCCGCCCTGCACGCAGGGATAAACCACGAGACATTTTTTAAGCTCGTTTACCGTTACATCGCGGAGTGCGCCTTTTTCAATAGCCCTTTCAACAACCTCGTCACAGATTATTTCTGCCATATTATATCTCGTTCCGTTGGAATTCTGTGCCTGAGAGGCTTCGGAATAGTTAAGGGAGATAATTGCGTGAACTGACTTTTTAAGTTCAAAATGATTAAAAAATCCAAACACCATGGTGGTGACAAAACACACAAGAATTATCCATGCGTTGAAATATTCCGCTGTTTTAAAAATCTGTGTACGCTCTGTGCGGCTCACATTTTTGGAGCGGAAATATACTCTCGCCACCGATACCAGAAAAATCGCACCTATAATCAGAATAATCAGTTTTTTTAATAGTGCAGTAATCATCTTTTATCCACCTCCCAAAATCAGAATTTATTAATGTCAATAACAACCACTTCGGGCTGATTGTTTATCCTGAGAACATTTGTATTTTCAAGTCCCGCACTTACTATAAGCGGCCTGCCTGCGGCGCTGTATCTGCCGTAAACAAATTTGCCGCCGCGTTCGGGGAACAAGCCGCCCTCGTGCGTATACAGCGGACCCAATATCGGAACACGCACAACTCCGCCGTGGGTGTGCCCGGATACCATCAAATCCCCCCAGAACTTGGGCTGGAACTCTTCAAAGATAATCGGCTCGTGAACTGCGGTTATCTTGATATTATCGGGGTTCTCATAGATATAATCCAAAAAGCTTTTTTCCGAATAGGACCAGAACGCTGACGGATTGGAGGTTAAGCTTCCGTATACATCAATGTTCATTGTTTTTACCTTTACGGTGTCCTTTTCGTTTTTCAGCACCTTTACACCCGTCTTTTCAAGCGCTTCTTCAAAGGAATCCTTAAACTCCAGAAGTGCCGCCTCGTCACGGTTACTTTGGTCAAAACCAAACTTCTTGTCAAGCTCTTTTTCGTTCAGCGGGAAGTCATAGATAGTCTCCACCTCATTGTTGCCGTAAACATAATACGAGGGAGCAATTGCCGCAAGGCTTTTACCCAAATTCAAAGCAAAGTTAATATCGTCCTTTGCAGAATCCACAATATCGCCGCTGCAGATTATAATATCCGGCTTTAATGCCTCAACACGCTTTATCAGGTCTTTGTTGTTCTCACCGTAAGAACAGCTGTGTAAATCCGACAGCTGAACAATACGCACCTGACTGTCGACCTTGATACTGCTTACATTATAGAAAGTTTCCCTGAAGCTTCTATTTCCGATATAATTGCACATAACAACAATAATTGCTGTGGCAAAGCAAACAAAAATCATACCTACAACAAAAAAGTTGGCAGCACGGATATTCTTTTTCACTTTAGGGTTAAGACTTTTGCGGTTTTTGTTCTTGGAGATTTTTATTTTATAACCATAACCCATCACCGAATGAACGCAAAGAAGCAAGGTCTCCTTGCATTCCTTTTTGAACTTTTTGATGCGCTGCGAGCCGTGGTATGTAACCAAAACACGCTTTTCATCAATTTCCTCAATCTCAAAAGAATCTGCCCAAAGGTCATATGCCTCGTCGGTTACAGAGTCCCTGAAAAGTTCTTTTATCCGTTCGCGGTATTTTTCTGTTGTGTCAAAACTGTTTATATTTTCCATATCAAACAAACCTTTACTTTTATTTTGCGTACAGCTCGGCTGTCGCCTTTGCAACATCCTTCCAGCTGTATTTATTCAGAATAAATTCATCCACGCCGTCACGCAGATTTTCCACAATTGCGGCGTCATCGCACATAGTCTGGAGCTTTTTTGCCAAATCTTCTATATTCCCTTTTTCAAAATACGCTGCCCTGTCCTCTGCAACAGCCGTATTTTCGGGGATATCCGAACACAAAAGTGCAGTTCTGTACGCAAGCGACTCCAAAAGGCACAGCGACATACCTTCAAGGTCAGACGGCAGCACAGTTATATATGCATTTGAATATATCTCGTCAAGAGTCTCGCCCGAAACAAAACCGGTGAAGATAATATTGGGATTGCCTGCTGCTTTTTCCTTAAGGCTTCTCACATAATCATCTGTATCACTTGTATCGCCTGCGATAACAAGCTTTTTATCTGTTGTGATTTTGTTATATGCGTCAATCAGGTAATGAACACCCTTTTCCGCAGTAAGCCTTGATACAAGAGAGATATAACCGTCTTTTTCAAGACCGTATTTCTCAGCGATAATCTTTGCGTCCCTGCGGACAGGTCGGTTTATTCCGTTGTGAATAATGGTTGTTTCGCGGCCGTATGTTTCCTTAAAGTAATCGTAAGCCGCCTGACTGAGCACTATAACCTCGTCGGCATATTTTGCAAGAACTTTCTCGCCGAATTTTATGTACTTTGATGCAAAGCCCTTGCCCCACTTTTCTCTCTGCCAGTCAAGACCGTGAACGGTGGCAACACATTTTTTACCAAAGAGCTTTGGTATCCAGAGTGCCGCACACGGGCCCTCTGCGTGGAAGTGAATTACATCGTAGCTGCCAAAGGATGCCGCTATCGCCGCGGTAAACGATGCTATCATTGCGGCAAAGCCACGGAAATTAAGCGTCCAGGCATTTTTGATTTTTACGCCCTTATACATCTTGTTCTGAACTGTTCCCACATACTCGTTTTCCACCTTATCGGATGAACGATTGTAGCAAGTGACATCAAGACCCATTTCAACCAGAATAGGGCATAGTGTAGTGAGAACATTCTCTATTCCGCCGCGTCTTGAGGGAACAACCTTGTGCCCAATCATAGCAACTTTCATTTTCTTCACTCCAAATCCCGTTAACGTCCGGTAGCTGTAAGCATAACTATCGGTGTTTTAAGCATAATTTTCAAATCATTAAGGTAGGTTCTTGTCTGTATGTATTCAATATCCATTTCAACCCACTGTTCGAACGGAATGTCATTTCTGTTTTTGGAAATCTGCCAGGTGCAGGTGAGACCTGGTGTAACAAGGAGACGAAGTCTCTGGTAATCCGTATAATACTGAACCTCTCTCGGCAGCGGCGGTCTCGGCCCAACCAATGTCATATCGCCTTTTAAAACATTGAAGAACTGCATAAGCTCGTCGAGCGAGACCTTTCTTAAGAACTTGCCGACTCTTGTTATGCGGGGGTCCTCCTTTATTTTAAATACGGGGCCGTCCATCTCGTTCTGCTTGGCTAATTCCTCAAGCATTTTGTCCGCATTTGCACGCATGGTTCGGAACTTATACATATAAAATTCCTCACCGTGGCGACCCACCCTTATCTGCTTGTAGAAAGGCCCGGCACTGGGGTCGTCAATCACAATTACAATTGCAATCACAATCATAAGCGGCAGGAAGAACAACAAAATCAATGTTGCAAAAAAGATGTCAAAAAGTCTTTTTCTCCTCCAGAATGTTCTGTAGGATTTTTCGATAATCGCTTCCAATTTCTCCCTTGTTTTTGCGTCTACCTTATCCTGATCAATATACGGCATCACTGTACACTTCTTTCGTAGATATTTTCATAACAGAATCAAATTCTGTTTTTCTGTCTGCTGATAAATAAAATCCGTCAAAAATTACATTTTTTTCGTCTCCGTCAATTCCTTGCCCGTCTATGTACCCCGGATGGAACAAAACCTCTATGTCTCTGCCGTCCTTTTTTGCCATTCTTATATACTTTGTCAGAATTTTATTCACCCGTTTTTCGTCCATCCTCCCCGAAAACAGTATCCCTAAAAAATACGCTGTCGGAATTTTATACTTCTTTGCCTGCTTTCTGTTAAACAACCATAAAAGCTTAAGAAGCCATTGCTTGATAATATTTACTGCGCTGTATGTAAAATAAAGGGACGGCGTTTTTATATATGGCAAAACCGGCTCTGCAGGGATACGCATATACTCCAAATCAACTTTTTCATCGCGCAAAACATTGATAAGCGCCTTAAATACTGTCGGAATCATATGCGTGTGCTGGTGGCTGTCGATAAAGAACGGCGAACCCTCGGGCAAAATACTCTTCCAGAACGAAACCTGAGCCTTTATTTCCTTATATACCTGAGCCTCAAGCTTTTTTTTATGAAACAAATTAAGAATTAAGAGTCCGATAAATGTATGCTTAAAATCCCCGTTTTGGTATGTAATCAAATCCAGTTCTTCGGCATCCGCCATACATTTGCCCTCAACAAGGTTTAAGTGCAGACCTGCCCGAACATTGTTGTGCCTTGCGATTTCTTCCAAATCAAAAGGGTCAAAGTTGGGAAACACACTGACCTTGTTTAAAGCACCCTCGTCAACGCATTGCTGTATATGCATTGACGCTTTATCGCATAATCCATAATCGTCAGCACAAAAATATATCACTTACTCTTCACCTTCTGTACCAAGCTTGATAACTACTGTATCATCTATAACTGCCACGCAATCACTTGCCGGCCATTTTCCCATAGCTTTTACTTCTTCTCTGTTGGCGAGACTTTTCTTCTCCTCACCGCTCAAAAATTCATAATTCTTCTCACAATAATCGTTTAAGGCACTCGTCAGCACGCTCTGCCCCACCGTTTCATCGTCCGCACGGATTATGTAACCGTTGGTTATTCCGGTGATATCCGGTGTGAGATTAACGCTGTATTCCTCGCTGTTTTCAAGCGCGCCAAGCACAAGAATTCTGTCACAATTCTCTGCATTGGGGGTTTGCTCTATTCGGTCTGCTATGCGGATAAGAACGCCATAGGACTTTTCATAAGCCATCTGCGCCTTGTGATAGCTTACATTTGCTATAACCGCCTGATTTGCAACCAGCACCAAGCCAACTGTAAACACCGCCCAGCATTTGACGAGTGTGTGGGTTTCGGTTTTATCCGAACCTCTTTCATACAGTATCACAAAGAACAGATAAAACACCGAATAACCCATAAGCATCAGGTTGTGGTAGTCGACCCCTGCATTGACAAAGGCAAGTGCACCTGCGCCCAATATAAGCATAACACCAAGAATTACTACAAACAAAATATTTACAGGGTTTTTATAAACCTTATTTTTAACTATGTATTTAATGTAATGCAAAAGCGTAAACACCAAAACAAAAGCATTGAGCACAACATAAACATTTACGCCCTCGGATACATCAAAAAAGCAATCCAAAAATGTCTCCTTGATGGAGTAAAGCGAGCCAAACAAATCAATGCCCGAAAGCGACGCTGAAGAATTGATTCCCTGATAATCAAGCAGTTCTGCAGAAAAAATTCCAAGAATTACTTTAAGCACAACACCGTATAATGCCACACCAGAAATCCCTGACAAAAGCATCATTCCGCACTTTTTCAGAACAGCAACAAAAGATGCGTTGTTATAGATTATTTCGTCAATCAGCTTAAGCAAAACAAGCATAATTGTTACGGTTATGTACGCCTGATAAATTCCGGTTGACAGCACAATCAGCACCGCCGCAAGAATATACCTTGGCTTTTCTTTGGTCATATAAAGTGCCGCAAGGGTTGACAGGAAAAACGAAATAGCGTACCCGTCCGCCACATAGTTATACATCATAACCGAGGTAACCGTCGGGAACGAGACAATTACCGCACCTATCAGAAAGGCGGTAATTTTTTTCTGAACATTAAGAATTCTGCAGATGCACACAGCACCCAAGGCGTGGAATATAATTGCTATAATCCCATTCAGAAACGGCAGGTCATAGAACGAGCTAAGCGAACACACAACCGGCAAAAACCATCTGCCGAGGGCAATCATATTCTGCGAATCGTAGCGAAACACCAGCGAATCCCAGTTGGGGAGCCAGTTTGTTATCTTATAAAAATGCGCAATCAACCCCACCAAAAGGCTTGCAAAAAAGCAAACTCTCCACTGCGGCAAAATATTTGCATTTAGTTTTTTCAATACCTTTTCCGGCAAAACTACCACTCCAGCCATTTAAATCTATGTAAAAACTTTCCGTACAGCTTATCGTACAGCTTAACACCTATAATCCGCTTTACAAACAGCGTCCGCTTTGCCGTTGGCGAAGTCCACGACGCGCAGAAATGATGTATCGAATAGGTGTTTTTTGTTATCCTCTTTCGCCCCGTATAATATTTCACAGGGCAAAGATAATCCTCGGGCAAAAAATGAATTCCCATAAAAATCTGGTCCTGATTGCTTATATCCATACCAAGGCTTTGGATAGTCTTTGTGTTTCTGTCAGGGCAGGGCAGCAAATCAAAGCTGCCGTCGGGCAGGATAAACGATATATCGTCATAATCCCTCAGCAGTGCCCCAACCAATTCATTGCCCTTTTCGCAAGCAAACCCAAGACCAGTTGAAACAATGCCGTTATCGTCAAAGCCCATATACCCTGTCTCTTCAATAAGCTTGTCAAGGGATTTTATAAGCTCCACATCGGTGTCAAGGTAAATTCCGCCCTCGTCGAAAAGCACCTTAAGCCTTGCATAATCGCTTACAAACGCCCACTTTCGGGCATCATACGCCTCGCGGGCGTATTTATTCTGACTTATGTCAAAATTCTCTTCGTTTATGCAAACTATTTTGTAGTCGGGGCAGTATTTCCTCCAGCTCTCGATGCACTTTTCTGCAAGCTTTGGCAATTTACCCTTTCCAAACCAACAATAGTAAATCACTTTTGGAACACTCATTGCTTCTTCCCCCTATACAGCTCGAAAACAGCTTTGAATGCAGCTTTGTTGAATACAAAATTCACAAGCAGGTATAATCCCACAATCCAAATCGAGTGGATAACTCCGTTTATCACCAGCTTCAAAAACGAAGTATTGCTGAATGTATCAACGAAGAATATCGCCATAATCACGGCAAATACCACACCGTTCGAAAGCATAATTTTATATGTACACATCTGACTTCTGCCCAGAACTTTTCTGTTTGAATA
>JAZQLR010000073.1:0-2164 GCA_045542775.1 Clostridia bacterium | reverse complement strand
AAATTTTTTGCAGTGCTGCAAAGCATACCGCAGTTTTTGCTGTCGTGCTGTTTCTGTTGTGGCTGCTCCTGTTTCTTTCTGCACTGATCCCCAATGATATGATTCGGGACAATATGGAAAAGAGTGCTAATACATACAAAGAGCATAGCACCTATGAATTTGTAAAAGGTAATAAGTTCAATTCTATTGCAGATTACTACGCTGACGCTCTTTGGCTGAATATCGCATGGAATATAGGCGAAGGAAACTCGTTAAAATCCGTAATTCAAACCGATTACTACGATGGAGAAGGTCTTGGCGAAAATGCAGGTCTTTATCTTACGATAACTGAGAATAAAGCGCCAAATACCGACTACACACGCTACTGGCACGGAACTTCAATGTTTATTCGGCTCGGACATCTATTTACCGATGTTGAGGGAATAAAACTAATCGGATTTATCGCTTTTCTGCTTCTTGCAGGACTGACACTTTTTATTCTTGCAAGGAAAAGGCATTGGGATTTGGCGGTAATGCTTGCCTTGTCCCTTGCGGCGGTGCAAATCTGGAATATCAGACTGAGTATGGAATACCAACCGGCATTTATCCTTGCTTTTATGCTTATTCCATTATTTCTCGCTTTGGAAAGACGAGGCGATAAATGGCTGACGGTATTAAGTGTCATAAGCGGAACGGCAGTTGCCTTTTTCGACTTTCTCACTACCGAAACGGTGACAATACTGCTTCCTCTTGCTCTTGTTGTTGCAGTAAGGGCAAAGGAAAACAGGCTCGGCAGCTTAAAGGAAAATTTGCTTCTGCTCCTGAAATGCGGAATATGTTGGGTGCTTTCATACGGCGGAGCCTTTATAGTTAAATGGCTTATCGCAAGTATGGTAACAAATACCAACGCATTTGAAACGGCTCTTTCCTCTGTCGCAGAGCGTATGGGAAATAAAGTGGAAATGTACGCCGATAAGCCAAAATCAATTCTTTCAGCCGTTGCGGCAAATCTGTCAATGCTATTTGGGAGTGAAATTAGAGTTGATGCAGGACGGACGGCACTCGGAATTATATTTTTGGTTCTGATTTTACTGTCTGTATGGTATCTGTTCAGGGGCAAGGATAAAAAATCGGAGGCAACAATAATTTTGATTGTACTCGGTGCAGTTGTTCTGATAAGATGTCTTGCACTTAACAATCACTCATACCTACATTGCTTCTTTACATACAGGGCACTTGTAACGCCTATATTTGCTCTGCTTGCGGCAATGTGGCTGAACATTGAACTGCCTCACAAGAAACGGAGGCGGAAATGATGGAATTTACATTCTTAATGCCGTGCCTTAATGAATCGGAAACATTGGAATTTGCAATAAACGAAGCCAATAGTGCCATAGAAAGATTAAAGCTCAATGCGGAGATTTTAATTGCCGACAACGGCTCAATTGATAACTCGGCAGAAATTGCAATAAAAAACGGTGCGAGAGTAGCAAATGTGAAAATAAAAGGTTACGGCTCGGCACTCATCGGCGGTATTAAAGCTGCAAAAGGAAAATATATCATAATGGGCGATTGTGACGGAAGCTATGATTTTGCACATCCCGATTTGTTTGTGCAGGAATTAAGGCGTGGTGCAAAGCTCGTTATGGGAGACCGTTTCAAAGGTGGAATAGAAAAAGGTGCAATGTCTTTCAGTCACAAATGGGGTATCCCGTTTCTTTCGGCACTTGCACGTTGGCGGTTTAAGACGGACATCCGTGATTTTCATTGCGGACTACGCGGCTTTGACAGAGAAACCGCATTAAAACTAAATCTTGTCTGTCCCGGTATGGAATTTGCAACCGAAATGATTGCAAGGTTTGCACAAGGCGGAGAAAAAATCGTGCAAATTCCCACACCGCTACGGTGTGACAGACGCTCCGGCAAGCCTCACCTTCGCACAGTAAGAGACGGCTTCAGGCATCTTAAATTTATATTGTTTAATAAAAGTAATTTTAAAAATTGGAGGTAAAACAAATGAAAAAACGATTGAAAGGACTTGTCTGTTGGTGGCTGGTTCTTGTAATGTTGGTTAGCACAATGGTTACTCCGGCTATGGCAGCAGATCTGTACGGCTACGTTATTGTGTATACCGGAATGACAGCGTTAGCTACCGGGGATAGCACATCGGATGTTGAAATTATTC
>JAZQLR010000072.1:0-11623 GCA_045542775.1 Clostridia bacterium | reverse complement strand
CCCCAAAAACTCCCTCAGTCTTACTGCGTTCGACAGCTCCCTCATTGAGGGAGCCTAAGATTCTTCACTTCGTTCAGAATGACAATATGGAGCTGCCTTGTCACCCTGAGCGGAGCCGAAGGGTCTTGAATGTATTCAAAGCCTTTGTATAAGATAATATATCAGACCCAAAATGATTGATGAGTTAATTCCGTAAACTAAAACCGGCCCTGCAATGGTAAACATTTTTGCGGCAAGACCTAAAACCCAGCCCTCACGCTTAAATTCTATTGCCGGCGAGACGATAGCGTTTGCAAAGCCGGTTATGGGGACTAATGTTCCTGCCCCTGCGTGCTTTGCCAGCTTGTTGTAAAGGTCAAGTCCCGTAAAAAGCGCACCTAAGAAAACCATAGTTATTGGGACTGCGGTTTTTACATTTTCCTCGCTGAGCCCTAAGACATTTTTATAAATTTCTGAAAAAACCTGACCGACAGTACAAATTGCCCCGCCAACTAAAAACGCAATTAAAACATTTTTCCAGATTGGACTATTTGGGGATTTTTTATCAACATAATCGAGATATTCGGAAACCTTGTATTTCATAGACATTCCTCCGGTTCGTATTGTATGCGGATAGTATTTGCAGGTATGGGATAATTATTCTTATTTGCTATGAATTTTTTTCTTAAAGCTATTGCAAAAAACTTGATAAAATAGTATAATTTAATATGTATGAGTATTTTTGAATGGAGTGTTTTTGCTTGAAGGAAGTAAGACGCGAGCTGCTTGAAAAACAGCAGGAATATATAGATAAAATTTGTGCCGAAAACCGTGTTCTTGCAAAGAAACCGCTGGCATTTGTCGAGACCTACGGTTGTGCTCAGAACGAGAGTGATTCCGAGCGTCTCAAGGGTATGCTTGAGGAAATGGGTTATGGCTTTTGCGATAAAACCGACAAGGCTGATTTGGTGCTTTACAACACCTGCGCCGTGCGTGAAAATGCAGAGCTAAGAGTCTTTGGCAATATTGGTGCGTTAAAACATCAAAAAATCCGCAAGCCGGGACTTATTATCGGTGTTTGCGGATGTATGATGCAACAGGCGCATATTGCGGAGGAAATCCGCAAAAAATACAAGCATGTGGATATGGTTTTCGGGACACATTCACTTTATATGTTCCCCGAAATTCTGGATAAAGCAAGGCGAGGCTGCAGAGTTTTTGAGAACGAGGACAGTGAGGGCGAGATTTTTGAGACTGAAAGCTGCTATCGTGATGAACCGCCGCTTGCTAAAATTCCGATTATGTACGGCTGTAATAACTTTTGCACATACTGCATTGTTCCGTATGTTCGCGGCAGAGAGCGCAGCAGAAGTGCGGAAAATATTCTAAACGAGGTAAAAAGGGTTGCGGAGTTGGGTTATAAGGAAGTAATGCTCCTCGGTCAGAATGTCAATTCCTACGGCAAGGATTTGGACGGCGGACTCACCTTTGCAGAGCTTTTAGACGAGGTTTGCAAGATTGAAGGAATAGAGCGTGTAAGGTTTATGACCTCTCACCCCAAGGATATATCGGACGAGCTTATCGAGGTTATGGCAAGGAATGATAAAATCTGTAAACAGCTGCACTTGCCCGTTCAATGCGGCTCGGACAGAATTTTAAAGAAGATGAACCGCAGCTACACCAGAGAAAAATATCTGCATATTGTAAAAAAAGTCCGCGAAAAGATGCCGGAGATTGTATTATCCACCGATATTATTGTGGGATTCCCCGGTGAGACCAATGAGGATTTTGAGGATACGCTTTCAATTCTCAAAGAGGTTGAATACGACCTTGTATTTTCGTTCATCTACTCAAAACGCAAGGGAACGCCTGCGGCAGAAATGCCGGATTGCCTCACGGAGGAAGAAAAGCACAGAAACTTTGACCGTATGCAAGAGGTGCAGAACGAAATTTCAAAGCGTCGTAACGATGCATATCTCGGCAAGGTTGAAAAAGTGCTGGTTGAGGGCTTCAGCAAGACAAACGCTGAGGTTTTAAGCGGCAGAACAGACGGCGGAAAGGTTGTTAACTTCGCCGGCGGCAGCGAGCTTGTAGGCAAGCTTGTAAATGTAAGGATTACAGAGACAAAAACCTGGTCACTTACAGGTGAAATTATAGATTAAGGAGAAACAGGAAAATGAGAAACGAAATTATCGAAAAGGCTCAGGAACTGGGCACAATGATTGCAGAAAGTGAAGAAAGAGACAGAGTTGCAAAAGCAGGTGATGCTATGAATGCCAATGAAGAAGCGGTTGAACTTCTCAGCACTTATAACAAGAACCGAAAAGAGGCAACTGAGAAGCTGAGAGGAACTAATCCTACCAAAGAAGACCTTCAGGAATACAAGGCTTATGTTCAGGCAGAGTTTGAGAAGATTGCCACAAACAAGCTTATTTCCGAATACATTGAGGCAAGCCGTGATTTTGACAATATGGTACAGCAGGTTAATGCGGTTCTCAGCTACTTCATTACCGGTCAGGAAAGTGCAACCGGCGAGGGTGGCTGCAGCGGTAACTGCTCAAGCTGTTCAAGCTGTCATTAATACACAGAGATTTAAGAGGGTTGGGGATTTAAATGGCTGAATATACACCGATGATGCGCCAGTATTTTGAAATTAAAGAGCAATACAAGGACGCAATACTGATGTACCGTCTGGGCGATTTCTATGAGATGTTCTTTGACGATGCGCTCACTGCATCGAGAGTTCTTGAAATCACGCTGACGGGCAGAGACTGCGGTCAGGAGGAGCGTGCGCCTATGTGCGGCGTGCCTTTCCATGCCGTTGATTCGTATATTGCCAAACTGGTTGAAAACGGCTATGCTGTTGCAATCTGTGAACAGACTGAAGACCCATCCCAGACAAAGGGTATTGTAAAGCGGGAGGTAATCCGTGTGATTACTCCCGGTACAATAATTGATACTGCGGCACTTGATGATTCCAAAAACAATTACCTGGCAGCGGTTTGTGCAAACGGCAAAAATGCCGGAGTTGCCTGTGTGGACATTTCCACCGGCGAGGTTTTTGTCAATGAATTTGAGGGTGACGATTTTGAAGTTCAGGTTCTCAACGAGCTTAGCCGGTTTGGTCCGGCAGAGGTTATATTCAATCTTGAGGCTTACGAGAACATACAAATAGTGGGATTTGTCGGCGAAAGATTTGCCTGTCCGGTGCGTAACTATTATAACTGGGCGTTTGAGGTGGAAAATGCCGACAAATACATAGAAAAATGCTTTGGTAGTTCCATTGATTTAAGCGAGGGCAAAGGCCTTGGCATAGGCGCATTGGGCGGACTTATTATGTACCTTGAGGAAACGCAGAAGACCGAGCTTGCCAACCTCAGAACAGTTCAGAAAATCGAAAAAGACGAGTATATGGAGCTGGATATTTACAGCATCCGCAACCTTGAGCTTATGGAAACTGTTCGTGGCAGGTCGGCAAAGGGCAGCTTACTCACGGTGCTGAACAGGACAAAGACCTCAATGGGCAGTCGTTTGCTTCGCAAGTGGATTACCCGTCCTTTGGCGAATTGTGTAAAAATTCAAAACCGCCATAATGCCGTGGAAGAACTGGTGACAAATCCGATACTTCGTGAAGAACTTATGGCGGCACTTACGGGTATTCAGGACATTGAAAGAATAATTTCGAAGATTGCATACAAAACCGCAAACTGTAAGGACTTGCTTTCGATTGCGTATTCGTTCAGCAAGCTTCCTGATGTTAAGAAAATTCTCTCACAATGCAGTTCCGGCGTGCTCAGCCGTCTTGCCAAAGAACTCGACGATATGTCGGATGTCCGCGGAATAATTGAAGATGCGATTAACCCTGATGCACCTATTTCGCTGAGAGAGGGAAGTCTTATCAAAACAGGATTCAGCGACGAGATTGACACACGCCGTGACCTCATGGAAAACGGGGTTAAGTGGATAAATAACTTTGCTGAAGAAGAAAAGGAAAAGACCGGTATCCGCAATATTAAGGTTGGTTACAACCGTGTGTTTGGCTACTATCTTGAAATCAGCAAGGCGAACACAGCTGAGATTCCCGAGTATTTTGTGCGTAAGCAGACCCTTTCCAATTGTGAAAGATATATAACACCTCAGATTAAAGAGGTTGAAGAAAAGATAGTTGAGGCGGAGAGTCAGATTGTTTCGATGGAATATGAAATGTTCTGCAAAATCCGTGAGACCGTTGCGGCGCAGGTTGCAAGAGTTCAAAGAACAGCGCAGGTGATTGCGATGGCGGATGTCCTTTGCTCGTTTGCGTATGTTGCGGAAAAGAATCGCTACACCAAACCGGTAATGAATATGTCTGACAGAATTGAAATAAAGGACGGCAGACATCCGGTGGTTGAGAGCATAAATTCCAAGAATATATTTATCCCCAACGATTCGGAGCTTGACTGCGGCGAACGGCAGATTGCGATTATTACCGGCCCGAATATGGCAGGTAAGTCAACATATATGCGCCAAACGGCACTTATCGTGCTTATGGCACAGATTGGCTCGTTTGTCCCGGCAGCTTCAGCGGAAATAGGGATTGTGGACAAGATATTCACCCGTGTGGGTGCGTCCGACGACCTTTCTGCCGGACAGAGTACATTTATGGTGGAAATGACCGAGGTGGCATACATACTCGACAATGCAACCTCAAAGAGCCTGATAATTCTTGACGAAATCGGCAGAGGTACAAGTACCTACGACGGGCTCAGCATTGCCTGGGCGGTGGTTGAATATATTGCAGACAAAAAGAAATGCGGAGCAAAGACCCTTTTTGCAACGCACTACCACGAGCTTAGCGAGCTTGAAGGGCGTGAGCCGAATGTAAAGAACTATTGCAGTGCGGTTAAGAAAAAAGGTGATGACATAACCTTCCTACGCAAAATTATTCGTGGCGGTGCTGACGGCAGCTATGGTGTTGAGGTTGCGGCACTTGCCGGAGTGAAGAAAGAGGTTATCCGCAGAGCAAAGCAAATTCTTGTTGACCTTGAGGCACGGGATGGCGGAAATAATGTTCGTGGTACGGCAAAGGTGAAAGCCGCACCAAAGCAAAGCCTTGAAGACACCGACCAGCTCAGCTTTATGCAGCTTGAGGAGAACGAGGTTATTGCGGAAATCAAGGCGCTTGACCTTGATTCTATGTCGCCTATGGAGGCGCTTACCAAGCTTTATGCTCTTAAGGCAAAGGCGAAGTCATTAGATTAAAAGATTAAAAGGAGGTGGTTGTATGGCAGAGATAAAAGTGTTGCCACAGGCGGGTGCGGATAAAATTGCCGCAGGTGAAGTGGTTGAAAGACCGGCAGCGGCAATTAAGGAGCTTGTTGAAAACTCAATAGATGCCGGTGCAAACGAAATCAGCATTGAGATAAAAAATGGCGGCATCAAGTACATATCGGTTCAGGACAACGGCAAGGGAATCCCGAAAGATGAGCTTGAGTTTGCCTTTATCCGCCATGCAACAAGTAAGCTCCGTGAGATAGAAGATTTATACGAAATTCAGACAATGGGCTTTCGCGGTGAGGCTCTTGCAAGTATTTGTGCCGTAGCAGAGGTTCAGGTGCTTACAAGATGCCATGATGCAGAAGAAGGCGTTACTATGACGGTTAAGCACGGTGTGGTATCGCCAAAATGCGATGTTGCCTGCAATTTCGGCACAACAATGATTGTTGAGAATCTTTTTGCAAATATCCCTGCACGCATGAAGTTCCTCAAAAAGGACTCAACTGAGTCGGGATATGTAACCGATGTTTTAAGCAGAATTGCTCTTGCCAACCCGTCGGTTGCGTTCAGATATATCAGCGATGGCAAAGAGGTTTTCTCAACCTCCGGTGACGGTCAGCTTAAAAATGTTATTCTTAATATTTACGGAATTGACCACGCCAAGGCGGTATATGAGGCAGATTACAGCGAGCACGGCGTGCGTGTTCACGGCATAGTGGGCAAGGCAGAGCTTGCACGGGGCAACAGAACTCGTCAGACCTTGCTTGTTAATGGCAGATATATCAAAAACCATGTGGTTTCCAAGGTGGTTGAGGAAGCATACAGAAATGTACTTATGACGGGCAAATTTCCGTTTTTTGTGCTGAATATTGACCTTTCGCCACAGCTTGTGGATGTAAATGTTCATCCTGCCAAAACTGAGATTAAGTTTGCGAACGAAAAGGAAATATATAACATAGTCCACGCGGCGGTGAAAAATGCACTCTATCAGCCGATTGCACAGCCGGTACCGGCAACACCCGTATTTGAGCCGAGGGTTGCACCTGCAGCTGAGGTGAAAAGGGAATACGTGCCCAAGGCACAGCCGGAATCCTTTGCAAAGCCTGAGACTTCCGTGCCGGAACGCAAGGTTATCAGAGAGTTTATGCAAAATACTGTTCCCGATACAAGCGTATTCGAAAGAGAAACAAGACGGGTTACAACATTCAATCAGCCTACCTCGATGATTGATGAGTTTTATAAAAGGTTTGAGAAAGAACCCAAAACTCAACCGCAGCCGGAAGAAGTAAAGCCACAGAGTGTAGCTGAAAAACCGGCAATAGAGGTACAAAAAACAGAGCAGCTTGGCTTGTTTGAAGAGCAGACAGCCGAGGTGGTTGAACAAAAGTTTCCGGCACGGGTTGTGGGTCAAATATTTGACACCTATCTTGTTTGTCAGCAAGGCGATAATATGTATCTTATTGACCAGCACGCAGCACACGAGAGAAAGCGGTTTGAGACGCTTAAAGCGGATTATACAAGCAAAAAAACTTCGGGGCAGATGCTTCTTGCCCCCATTGTTCTTGATGTTGATGGGATAGAGTTGCAGGCGGTTAAGGAAAATTCGCAAATGCTTTTGGATATGGGCTTTGAGATGGAGGAGTTCGGCAGAAGCTCTGTTATTATCAGAGAAACTCCGCTTATTGGCGATGAGGACGAAATCAAGAGCCTTGCAACTGAGGTAATTGCTGTTTTAAAGGACGGCAGACCTATGGGTCTTTTATCCTTTGAGGAGCGGCTTCTGGATATGATTTCGTGCAAGTATGCCATAAAGGCAAATAAGTCGCTCAGCCATCCTGAGCTTGAAGCTCTGGTAAAGGTGGTTGAGGAATTGGAGAAAGATGGAATTACCACCTGCCCTCACGGCAGACCCATAAAAATTACTTTTACCAAGTACGAGATTGAAAAGATGTTCAAAAGGATTGTTTAGCTATGCAAAATAAGATAATTGCGGTTGCAGGGCCGACGGCTTCGGGCAAAACCGCTCTGGCAGTGGAGATTGCCAAGGCGGTTGGCGGCGAGATAGTTTCATGCGATTCTATGCAGATTTATAAGGGTTTGAGCATCGGCACAGCAAAGCCTGATGCAGACGAAATGCAGGGGATACCGCATCAAATGCTTGACTTTGTTGAGCCGGAGCGGCGATACAGCGTTGCGGACTTTGTGGAAGATGCAAGGGCGTGCATAGATGATATTCTCAGACGCGGAAAGATTCCCGTTATTGCAGGCGGAACCGGTCTTTATATGGACAGCGTTTTAAACAATATAAGCTTTGCAGATTTTGATTCCGACCCGAACTTCCGTGAAGAAATGCAAAGAAAGGCAGAAACCGAGGGGAACGATGCGGTGCATGCCCTGCTACAGAAGGCTGACCCCGAGGCGGCGGAAAAAATTCACCCCAATAATGTCAGACGGGTTATCCGTGCGCTTGAGGTGTGCAAAGTAACAGGCAAAACCTTTACTCAGGTCAATCTCGAATCGGTGAGGGATGCGGTGTATGATGCACTTATTATCGGCATAGACCGAGACCGTGAACAGCTGTACGAGCGTATAAATCTCCGTGTGGATATAATGCTTGAAAAGGGACTTTTGGCAGAGGTTAAAGAACTTTGGGAAAAGGGCATTGGAGCAGATACAACAGCGATGCAGGCAATTGGCTATAAGGAACTGATTCAGTATTTAGAGGGCAGATGCAGCTATGATGATGCGGTTGAAAAAATTAAAATGGAAAGCCGCAGATATGCCAAGCGCCAGCTTACCTGGTTCAGACGAAACCCTGATATTGTGTGGTTTAATGCTGATGAGGATGGATATTACGAAAAAGTTTTCGAAAAATGTTTTACTTTTTTAAAATAATTTGATACAATGTAGTTAGTGGAGCGAGGATTTTGCTTATGAAAAACAATAGAAAATCTTCAAAACAAAAAACAAAAAAACGCGGCGGCTTTATTGGATTTCTGGTTGCCTCGTTTGTGCTGGTTATTTCGGTCAATTCCGTGCTAAGTTACGGCAACCGTATGACAACCACCATTGTGCGCAGCGGCGCAGAGGATGACCTTATTTCGGCACAAGGCTATGTCTTCCGTGAACAGACGGTTATAAATGCTCCGTCTTCCGGATATCTTTACTGCGTTATGGCAGAGGACGAGCGTGTGAGCCTCGGCGAGACTGTTATGCATATTTATAAAAACGAGATAAACATTTCTGCCAATAATGAATTAAAGGCTCTTGAAGAAAAACTTGAAAAGTTGTCGGGTGCGGCACTTACAGGCGATGTATTCAGTAATGATACGGCAAAAATTGAACAGACAATCTCACAATCCCTCAGACGAATTCCGGCACTCGGCCATATGGGGAACCTTGAGAGTGTGGCGGACATTGAAGAATCGGTGAATTCTCTGATAGAAAAACGCAGAATTATTACAGGCGAGATACAGCCGGTTGACAACAATGCGGAGATAAAAAGGCTTCAGGCTGAAAAAGCGTCCGTTGAGAAGAAGTATAATATCGAAAGAACTTTGGTTCATGCGCCCAAAACGGGGGCGTTCACTGCAAGGATTGATGGACTTGAGGACAAGCTGACATTAAAGGCACTTGAGGAAATCACGCCTGAATATCTCAAAGAGCTGGACAAGCTTCCGGCTGAGGCAAAAACGGCAGAATATGCAAATTCCGGCGAGCCTATCGGCAAGATTGTAAATAACTTTTCGTGGAGCATTGCGGCAAGAGTTCCGGCTGATGAGGCGGAGGGCTTGCAGATTGGCAGAAAGCTTAAGCTCCGTTTTCCCGATATAAGCATCGATACTGTTGAGGGAACCATTACCAACATAACTCCCGAGGCATCAGGCAAGGTTATACTGGTTGTAAATTCCAACAAGTATGTTGATATGATATATTCAGCATCAAGGGTGAATGTTGAATTTGTAAAAAGCAGCTATGACGGATACAGAATTCCGGCAAAAAGTCTCCGTATGGACGGAACAACAATGGGCGTTTATGTTATACGCAACGACAAGGCACGGTTTTTGCCGGTAGACCTTATATACAGCGGCAAAACTTGGGTTGTTGTTTCGGAAAAAGCGGATAACACAGCAGACGGAAACAGTCCGCTTAAGCTCTATGACGAGCTTATAGTCAGCGCAAAAAATCTTTATGACGGCAAGGTTGTGAGGTAGAATGTCATATATAAGCGAGAATCTCGAGCGGGTTCGCCAAAACATAAAAGCTGCGGCAGAGGAAGCCGGCAGAAAATATGAGGATATAACCCTTATTGCAGTAACAAAAACCTATGGCACGGATGTGATGAATGAGGCAATCGACCTTGGCGTGACGGATATTGGTGAAAACCGTGTTCAGGAGGTTATGGAAAAGTTCGAAAGCGTAAAGCCGGTTTGCTGGCACCTTATCGGACACTTGCAAAAAAATAAAGTTAAGTATATAATAGATAAAGCAGAGTTTATTCATTCGGTTGACAGCTTTGATTTGGCAAAGGAGATTGACAGACAGGCAAAGAAACACGGCAAGGTGCAGAAAATTCTGCTTGAGGTCAATGTTTCGGGTGAAGAAAGCAAGTTTGGTATAACGCCAGATGAGTGTGAGGAGTTGTGCCGTCGGATTTCTGCTGAATTTGAAAATGTAAAAATCAAGGGTCTTATGACGGTTGCACCGTTTACGGATGATGAGGATTTGCTTGTCCGTGTGTTTGACGGAATGAAAAAACTGGCAGAGGATATTAAGGCACATAATATCCCCGAGGTGTCTATGGACGAACTTTCAATGGGTATGACCAATGACTATGCTCTTGCAATAAAGCACGGAGCAACAATGGTCAGAGTCGGCACCGGAATTTTTGGAAAACGGGACTATACAAAATGATTTTTTTGTGATATAATTAAATCTACGAATATTATTAAACTTTTATATAAAGCTCCGAGGAGGAAAATATAATGAGTATAGTAAACAAAATGCTTAATCTTATTGGCTTTGACACAGGCGATGATTATGAGGAGGATTTGCTCGAAAACAGCGAATTTTCAAACAGCTCTGTTTTTGAAGCTGACGAAAGCGAAACTCTTGAGGTTGGCGGCAAGCGCAACAAGGTTGTAAAAATTCACACAACTGCACAGCTTAAATTGGTTGTTCTTCAGCCCGAGAGCTTTGAAGATGCAAGAGACATCGCAAATCACTTAAAGAGCAAAAAACCTGTTGTTATGAATCTCGAATCCGTTGAAAGAGATGTTGCACGCAGAATAGTTGATTTTCTCAGTGGTGCAGTTTATGCTCTTGACGGAAATATCCAGAAGGTTTCAAACGGAATTTTCCTTATTGCACCCTACAATGTAGGTATTATGGGCGATTTTAAGGATGAGCTTCGCAACAAAGGAATTTTCCCCTGGAATAACTAATGCAGCAGAGTATTGACGAAAAAATGCTGCTTGCAAAGGCTAAAGATACAGTGGTACTTTGTGAAAAGCAGTATATTGCTAAGGCGTTTGGCTTTCTGACGCCTGCCGAGGCGGCAAATATAAAAGCTCATCAAAGTCAGATATATGCGGCAGATGTCCGAACTTTGTTTTATGGCGGTTATCCTGATGCCGAGCGGTGTATGCTTGTGGCGCTTCCCGAATATGCAGAGGAAGATGCTGCGGCAGAGTTTATCTCGGTGCTTGAAATCTGCGGCAGAGATATAGGTGAATTAAACCACCGCGATTTTCTGGGCAGCCTGCTTGGGCTTGGTATTCGCCGTGAAAAGCTTGGTGATATACTGTGCCTTGAGGACAAGACATTGGTATTTGCAGCAGCCGATATTGGTGACTACATAATTTCCAACCTTGACAAGGTGGGAAGATGCGGAGTAAAAATCCGAAAGGTCACAACTGATGAAATTGAAGAGCCCAAACGCAAAGTTGAGGAGATACGCACAACGGTTGCAGCGCTCCGGCTCGACTGTATAGTTGCGGCGGCACTCAAAACCTCACGAAGCATTGCGGCGGAGGTTATAAAAAGCAAGAGAGTCAGTGTCAACTGGCTGGAATGCGACAATATATCATTACAGGTAAATCCGGGCGATACCTTTTCGGTTCGGGGGAAGGGCAGGTTCAGATTGGCTGAGTCTATTAACTCCACAAAAAAAGGACGGCTTGGAATTTGCATTGAAAAAGCAATATAGCAACAAATTTTAGATTTATTAGAGGTGATTCTTTATGCTGACACCATTGGAAATTGAAAACAGAAAATTCAAAAAGGAGCTTTCGGGCTACAGCAAGGTTGAAGTTCAGGAGTTTATGCATGTAATCAGCGAGAACTATGAACTTATCTACAAGGAAAATCTTGCAAACAAAGACAAAAT
>JAZQLR010000071.1:0-14022 GCA_045542775.1 Clostridia bacterium | reverse complement strand
TTTATAATTATCTTTATCCGCAAAATTTTTGAGCTGATGCGGAAAATAAGCAAAAAGCTCGACGGAATTGTAACGGCTATGGAAAATAAGGCGGAAAAGAACCGTGCAGTGGTTGACCGTTACAAGTTCTGGGGGCTGGTTGTGTTGGTTGCAATCCCTCTGCCCGGAACAGGTGCGTGGACAGGTGCGCTTGTTGCGGCAATGATGGAGATGCGGCTTAAAGACGCTGTTCCGGCAATATTTTTAGGCGTTGTGATTGCCGGTGCGATTGTAGCCGCTGTAACCGGCGGAATTTTTGCAGTTCTGTAAAGGGGTAGAACCTATGTTTTTTGGAACTGAAGCTGCAGAATTTTGGATTCTCAATTTAATACAGAACATATTTGGTTGTAGTTTTATGGATTTCTTAGTTCCTAAAATTACAGCGTTTGGCAACGCAGGTTATGTATGGATTGCGGTCGGACTTATCCTTTTATGCACAAAAAGATACCGCCGTGGAGGTGTTTTTCTGCTTGTGGGACTTCTGCTTGGTCTGATTTTCGGCAATGTAATTCTTAAAAATCTGATTGCAAGACCAAGACCCTGCTGGATTTATGATGTAGCGCTGTTAATACCTAACCCGACCGACTTTTCGTTTCCGTCAGGGCATACACTTTCGTCGTTTATTTCAGCGTTTGTATTGGCTCGGGTTAATCGTAAATTTGCAATCCCGGCATTTATGCTGGCAGGCGTTATGGCATTTTCAAGAATGTATCTGTTTGTCCATTTTCCGACCGACATTTTGGGTGGAATTGCCTTGGCATACGCGATATACTTAATTTTGAAAAAACAAATCAAAAAAGGATAGTTTGGCTATCCTTTTTTTAATTCAATATTCCGTTTTCGCCGACTTCGGCGAAGCGTTCGCGGATGCGGTTTTTAAGTGCCAGATGTTCAGGTTTTTCAAGCTTCGGGTCAATGGCTAAAAGTTCGCGAACCTCGTCCTTGGCACGCACAAGCAATTCCATATCCGAGGCAAGGTTTGCACATTTCAGTTCGGGCAGACCGTGCTGACGAACCCCGAAAAATTCGCCCGGACCACGAAGCTCCAAATCCTTTTCGGAGATTTTAAAGCCGTCGTTGGTCTTGCACATAATCTTCATTCGTTCGTCGGCAATTTTGCCGCCCTCGGAGAACATAATGCAGTACGATTGATGCTCGCCTCTGCCGATTCTGCCGCGCAGCTGATGCAGTTGCGAAAGACCAAACCTTTCAGCATTTTCAATCACCATAACCGTGGCGTTGGGCACATCCACTCCAACCTCCACAACGGTGGTGGCAACCAGTATATTGATTTCACCTTTTGCAAAACGCTCCATAATTTCCTTGCGTTCTGCCGCCTTGATTTTTCCGTGCATAACCTCAACGGAGAAGTCTTTAAAGGCGGTCTTTTTTAATTTTTCGGCATATTCCACCGCTGATTTTGCGGCGAGAGCCTCGGACTCCTCAATCAGAGGACAGATAATATATACCTGTCTGCCCTCGGTGATTTTCTGAGTAATAAATTTATAAAGGCGCTGTCTTGTATGCTCCGCAACCGAATAGGTCTCGATTGGTTTTCTGCCGGGGGGCAATTCGTCGATTACCGATATGTCAAGGTCTCCGTAAAGAATGAGGGAGAGAGTTCTGGGGATTGGTGTGGCTGTCATAACAAGGGTATGTGCGCCATACCCCTTTTCGGTCAACATAGTTCGCTGTTTCACGCCAAAGCGGTGCTGTTCGTCGGTAATCACAAGTGCCGGATTTTTATATGTTACATTATCGGATATCAGGGCGTGCGTACCCACAATAATCTGCGCTGTACCGTCCTTGATTTTTGACAGGGAGTCTCGCTTTTCTGCGGCTGACATACCGCCGCTTAAAAGAACGGTTTCAAAACCAAAGTTTTCAAACAAGCCTTTAAGATTTTTGTAATGCTGTGCCGCCAGAATTTCGGTGGGTGCCATCAATGTCGCCTGATATCCGGACTTTGCAACAGCATACATAGACGCCGCCGCAACCATTGTTTTACCCGAGCCTACATCACCCTGAACAAGGCGGTTCATAGGCGAGTTCTTTTTCAGGTCGGCAGAGATTTCGTTGATAACACGCTTTTGCGCGTTTGTCAGTTCAAAGGGCAAAGCCTTTGCAAAATCTGCTATGCATTTTACATCATTGATTGGTATTGCGTGAAAGTTTTTGCGTTCCTCGCCGAGCGTGTGTATGCCCGTCTGAAGAATAAAGAATTCCTCAAAGGCAAGTCTCTGTCTTGCCGCCTCAAAGCTTTCCGCACTTTTGGGAAGATGAAGCTCCTTTAGTGCGCTGTAAAGCGGCGGAAATCCCATTTTATTGCAGATTTGCGGCGGCAGAATATCCTTGGGCATCTCGGCGAGAGCGTCAAGAATTTTCTCTGCCGCATTCCGGATATGGGTCTGGCTGAGTCCGGCGGTGGAGGGGTAAACGGGCAGAAGCCTGCCGGTTTTTTTGTTTTCTCCGTCAAAGACTTCAACAACGGGGTTCACCATTTCAAAGCTGCTGCCTTTGTATGATGCTTTTCCAAAGAATATAAATTCCGAGCCGGAGCTTAAGGTTTTTGCCACATACGGGGCATTGAACCAAGTCACTTTCATCATATTTTCACCGTCCGAAACGGTTGTTTGTGTTACAGAAAGTCTGCCGCGGCTGCGATAGGATTTTACGCCGCCGGCAAGGGATGCGCGAACTCCAACGGTCTCGCCGTCCATAAGCTCGGCTATCGGCTTGGTTTGGGTGCGGTCCTCAAGCATTCTGGGCAGGTGAAACAAAAGGTCCTGGGCAGTGTGTATGCCCAGCCTTCCAAAAAGCTTTGCGCGAGCCTCGCCTATTCCTTTAACAAATTGGATACTGTCATTGAGTTTCATAATGACCTACCTAAAATTTCTGCCAAAGACCGCAGCCTTTGGCAGATGATAAATTATTCTACAGAAATTATATAAAAGTATACCGGCTGACCGCCGTAAATTACCGACACATCAAGGTCGGGGTATTTTTCTTCAAGCTTTTCGGCAATGGCGTTTGCGGATTCTTCGGTGGTGTCCTCGCCGTAGTAGAGCGAGATAACGCCGGATTCGTCATTCACCATTTTTTCTAGCAAAGCCTCAACCGATTCCTCGGGGGTTGCGGTAACTGCGGCTATATCCTTGCCACACACCGCAAGGCAGTCGCCAAGCTTGATTTCAACGCCGTCCAGGTTGGTGTCACGGGCAGCAAATGTAACCTGTCCGCAATCTACTGAGTCTGCAAATTCCTGCATTGTCTCGGCATTTTCCTCGGGCGACATTCCTTCGTCAAAGGCTGTCATTGCTGAAATTCCCTGAGGAATATTCACCGTGGGTATAACGATAACCCTTTTGTCGGTAAGTGCGTCAACCTGATCTGCCGCAAGAATGATGTTCTTGTTGTTGGGCAGAATGTATACGATTTCTGCCGGAATTTTTTCAACTGCAGAAAGTAAGTCCTGTGTACTGGGGTTCATAGTCTGACCGCCCTCAACAATTTCGTCAGCTCCAAGCTCGCGGAAGATTTCTGTCAGACCTTCGCCTGCCGAAACTGCGGCAAAACCGTATTTTTTGGTTGGCTTTGCAATTGCCGGCTCGGCTTCTTCGGCGTTTGCCGGACTTTCCAAATCGTCCAGAGTGTTTTCCTCGTGCTGATACTTCATATTGTCGATTTTAAGATTGGTCAGCTCGCCAAGCTTTAATGCCTGTTCAATAACAAAACCTGGGTGATTGGTGTGGATATGAACCTTAACAATATCCTCATCCTCAATAACAAGCATACAATCGCCCTTGTCGGTGATTGCCGCCTGAAACGGACCCGCTTTGCGGTCTGCCGGCTTGTTGATTATAAACTCGGTGCAGTAAAGGAACTTGATGTCTGCATCGGTTTTTGTGACCTTTGCGGCACTTGGTGCTTTAAAGCTCGTATCTGCAACTTCAACAGCCGTGCCGTTTTCAAGAGCTATCAGCATACCCTCTAAGATGGTCATAAGACCCTTACCGCCGGCATCAACAACGCCTGCTTTTTTCAGCGCGGGTAAAAGCTCGGGGGTACGGCTGAGACTCTCGTTTCCGGCATCAACAATTGCGCGGAAAAATTCAGTTATATCGGTAAAGTTTTCAAAGTTGGCTTCGGCAAACTCTGCGGATTCACGGATTACCGTAAGAATTGTACCCTCGGTGGGCTTCATAACTGCACGGTATGCAGTTGTTTTTGCACCGCAGAATGCATCTTTAAGTTCGGGAACACCTATTGTTTCCTTGCTTTCAACAGCTTTTGAAAAGCCTCGTAAAATCTGGGAGAGAATAACGCCCGAGTTACCTCTTGCGTTACGGAGCGCCGCAGATGCCAGCTTTGAAAGGAGCTTGCCTGCGTGGTCAAAATCCTCTGCCAGGGTCATTTCTGTCGCACCGCTGAATGTCAGACTCATATTTGTTCCGGTGTCGCCGTCGGGAACGGGGAATACATTGAGGTCATCAATCAGCTTGCGGTTATTTCGTAAATGTGCCGAGGCAGACTCAATCATCATTCTCAGCTTTTGTGTATCTAAATTATTCACATTTATCACCTCAAAAAAACGGAATTACTGCTCAACACGCACGCTTTCAACATTCACAGAAACTTTTGAAACTTCCATTCCCGTGAATTTTTCAACATTGTACTTGACATGGCTGCGTATAGTCTCGCCGATTGTGCCGATGTTAAGGCCGTATTCCACAATAACAAAAAGTGAAATATCAATAACACCGTTTTCGGTTTTTACTTTAATTCCCTTGTCGATGTTTTCTTTTTTCAAAAGGCTTGCAATGCCGTCCTTACCTGTTTTTGAACACATTCCAACAACACCGTAGCACTGGGTTGCGGTGTAGCCTGCCAGCTTTGCAATAACTGCGTTGGATATGCTGATAGTACCTCTTTCGTTTTTGATTTCAGCACTCATTTATTTGTCCTCCTATCAATGAATTATTGAAACGGAAATTCTATGTCATATTTATACACCATATATAATACACTATTTTTTGTTTTCGGTCAAGTATTTTATGCTGTCGCAAAATGTCAGTATATATTATATGTGGATTTTCATAAGTTTTTTGTTGCGTTTTTTATAAATTTATGATACAATTATTCTGTATGATTTTGCGGATTTTTTGCAAATGAGGTGTTTAAAATGGACGACCGCATTTTTGGAACAAACCCCGTCTTTGAAGCGCTAAGCTCGGGCAGGGAGATAGACAAGATATTTATTCTGGAGGGCGCACGGCACAGCCGCCTTGGCCAGATAATTTCCCTTGCAAAAAAACGGGGGATACACTACACAACCGTCAGCCGTAAAAAGCTTGACGAGCTTTCGGAAAACGGCAATCATCAGGGCATTCTTGCCTTTGCGGCAGCTCACGAATATTCAAGCGTTGATGATATTCTGAGCTTGGCAAAAACACGGGGCGAGGCTCCGTTTATAATAATTGCGGAGGGGTTAAGCGACCCCCACAACCTCGGTAGCATTGTCAGAACGGCAAATGCCGCAGGTGCTCACGGCGTTATTATCCCCAAAAACCGAAGCGTGGGACTCACCGCAACGGTTGCCAAGGTTTCGGCAGGTGCGCTTGAATATACACCTGTTGCAAGGGTGACGAATATTTCTTCAACCATTGACGAACTGAAAAAGGCAGGCCTTTGGATTGCAGGCACAGCACTTGAGGGCAGCTCGCTTCATTACGATGCCGATCTGACGGGTGCTTTGGCAATAGTTATCGGCAGCGAGGGCGAGGGGCTCAGCCGCTTGGTTCGTGAGAAATGCGATTTTCTGGTTAAAATCCCGATGCTTGGTCAGGCAGAATCCCTGAACGCGTCTGTTGCAGCCGGAGTTCTTATGTACGAGGCGGTACGCCAGAGAAACAACTCGAAATAAAGGAAGACAAGATTATGATTTCAAAGTTAAGCAGTGCGGCACTTTACGGAATTGACGGATTTTTAGTGGATGTTGAAACCGACATATCAAACGGTCTCCCCGGCTTTGATATTGTGGGGCTCCCCGATGCGGCGGTCAAGGAATCCAAGGAACGAATCCGTGCCGCAATCAAAAATACCGGTCTTGCAATGCCGGCAAAGCATATAACCGTGAATCTTGCTCCGGCGGATATCAAAAAAGAGGGTTCACACTTTGATTTACCAATCGCCCTTGGGATTTTAGTTTCGTCCAAGCAGCTTGACATACCCGATGCGGAAAAAACAGTATTCTTCGGCGAGCTTTCGCTCAGCGGTGATTTACGGCGGGTAAACGGAGCGTTGCCTATGGCAATTTCTGCATTCCAAAACGGTATAAAAAAGGTATTTTTGCCAAAGGCTAATGAAAAAGAGGCGGCAGTTGTTGAGGGACTTGAAGTCTATGGCGCAGACAATCTCAAAGAAATTCTTGACCATTTTACCGGCCAGAAAAAACTTGAGGCTGCAAGCGTGAGTATTGATGAACTGCTTTCCGAGTCGGATGCATTCCGCTTTGATTTTTCTGATGTCAAGGGTCAGGCGTTTGCAAAGCGTGCCCTCGAGATTGCGGCGGCAGGCGGACACAATGTCATTATGATAGGTCCTCCAGGTTCGGGTAAAACAATGATTGCACAGCGAATTCCCTCCATTCTTCCAAAGCTCAGCTTTGAGGAGTCTTTAGAGGTTACAAAGATACACAGTATTGCAGGTTTGCTTTCGGGCAACAGTCCGCTTATTGCAGAGCGGCCGTTTCGGCATCCGCACCATACGGTTTCGTCGGCAGGACTTTCGGGCGGCGGAACAAATCCCCGTCCGGGTGAAATCAGCCTTTCCCATAATGGGGTGCTTTTTATGGATGAGCTGCCGGAATTCCGGCGTGATGCCCTTGAGGCAATGCGTCAGCCGCTTGAGGACGGAGAGATTACCATTACAAGAACAAGCGGCAGTGTAACATACCCTTGCAGTGTTATGCTTGTTGCGTCGATGAATCCGTGTCCTTGTGGATTTTACGGGGACTCAACACGGGAATGCAGTTGTTCACAAAATCAGATTATAAAGTATATGAGCAAAATCAGCGGCCCGCTTCTTGACCGTATAGATTTGCATATTGAGGTTCCGGCAGTGAAGTACGACGAGCTTGAAGCAAAAGCTCCGGGCGAGTCTTCGGCGGCTATCCGTGAAAGGGTGGAAAAGGCAAGGCAGCTGCAACGGGAGAGATATAAGGGCAGCGGAGTGTTCTCCAACAGCCAGCTCACACCTGAGCTTATGGAAAAGCATTGTCGGCTGGACAGCGAGGCGAGCCAATTGCTTCGTGATGCGTTTGAAACTCTTGGTCTTAGTGCAAGAGCACATAACCGCATATTAAAGGTGGCGCGGACGATTGCCGACCTTGCAGGTGCGGAAGACATAGGCCTTGAGCACATAGCCGAGGCAATACAGTATCGTGCACTTGATAAAAAGTTTTTTAATTAATGCAGAAAGGTAATTGACGGTATGAAATTAAACATAGTACTTGTGGAACCGGAAATTCCGTCCAACACGGGCAATATTTCAAGAACCTGCTCGGTAATCGGGGCGGCACTTCATCTGGTACACCCACTCGGGTTTGACATAAGCGAAAAGGCGGTAAGGCGTGCAGGGCTTGACTACTGGGACGAGCTGGAACTTTACGAATACCAAAGCTTTGCCGAGGTGCAAAGTAAGTACCCCGACGGCGACTTTTACTACTGCACAACCAAAGCACCCAATACATACAGTCAGGTAGCCTTTCCTGTATGTGAGGAAAAGGAGATTTTCCTCGTTTTCGGCAAGGAGACAAAGGGTCTCCC
This sequence comes from Clostridia bacterium, assembly GCA_045542775.1. GTDB lineage: Bacteria > Bacillota > Clostridia > Monoglobales > Monoglobaceae > SIG440. The sequence goes on along the minus strand of JAZQLR010000071.1, from coordinate 6,157 downwards.
TGAGGACTTGATTCGCGAGAACATTGAAAAGGCAATCAGAATTCCAATGAGAGAAAATATGAGGTCGCTGAATTTATCCAATTCGGTTGCCGTTGTGGCATATGAAGTGTTGAGACAGGATGATTTTAAAAATTTAGAAAAGAGAGGACATTTGACAAATGGTTAAAATAATGACAGATTTATCAGCAGATTTAACAGCGGCTCAGGCTGCGGAATACGGAATAAAGGTTCTTCCGTTTTACATCAACTACCCCGACGAAAGTATCTTAGCGGACATTAACTATACTCCGGACGAGTTTTATGAAAAATTCAAGTCCACCGAGGAGATGCCGGCAACCAGTCAAGCAACACCGGGAATACTCGAGGATATGTACCGCGAGCTTGGTAATTCCGACCCGATTATACACATTACAATCCCTGCAAACAGCAGCGGTATTGTGAACACCGCTATGAATGTTTCGTCCGCACTGAACAGCGAAGAGGGTTTTGATATTACAGTTATCGATTCCAGTATGTATAGTCTTGGTACAGGTGTTAATGTTATCGAGGCGGCAAAGATGGCGGCAGGCGGCGCATCCAAGGACGAGATACTTGCATTTTTAAAGGAGAGATTTGAAAAGGATAAGGTTTACTTTATCGTAGACGACCTCAAATATCTGCAAAAGGGCGGCAGAATCAAGGCGACAACAATGGTTGTTTCCAAGGTTCTTGATATAAAGCCAATTCTGTGGTCAAACGACGGTATGGTTGAGGCCTTTGCAAAGGTAAAGGGTCTTAAAAAGGCAATTTCCAAACTGGTTGAAATTGCAAACGAGAATATGGCAGATACCGAAAACGGAACCGTTTATATTCTTGACGCAGATGCGGACGATAAGGCCGAGCTTACGATTGATTTCCTTAAAAAAGCAGGCATAGAAAATATTGTTCGGGGTCAGGTCGGACCTGTTATCACCTGTCATGCCGGTGTCGGTGTGTTCGGTATCTATTTCAGACACAAGTAAGGATTGATTTTTAATGTATCTTGAAAAAGAGGAAATGAAATTTGCGGCAGTATACGCAATCAAGCAGTATAAAGCACCCATTGCAGTCAGCCGTATATATGAAATTTTCACATGGGACAAGGAGATAATGGAATACTTTGATTTGTCCGGTGTTCTCCAGGAGCTTCTTGAGGATAACTATATCTATCAGAAGTATTATCGCAACGAGGAGTCACTCTGCCTTACCGAGCGTGGCGAGGAGGCTTATACCTTCTTTAAGAACCGTATTCCGTTCAGCATAAGGGAGCGGATTGACTCAGCAATCGGCCGTGTGAAGTTCGACGAGATTGCCGACCCCAATGCGGTTCGTGCCGAGGTGGTGCTTGCGGCAGAGGGTCAGTATATGGCAAAATGCAGTATAAATGAAAACAAAGTCCCCGTTCTGGAGCTTTCGCTCAATATGGGCAAGAAAAACCACGCCGAGCGTGTGGCAAAGTATTTTCGTGAGAACGCGGACGAAATTTATGAGGAAATTCTGAAGCTTTGTTTTAATTCGGAAATGTAACGGAGGATGAGAACTTGTTTACAGCAGACAGTTACGATGTAGTGGTTATAGGCGGCGGTCACGCAGGGGTTGAGGCGGCTTTTGCTTCGGCAAGGCTGGGGATGAAGACCTGTCTTTTTTCAATCAGTCTCGACAGCATAGCCAACCTGCCCTGTAACCCCAGTATAGGCGGCACGGCAAAGGGACATCTTGTGCGTGAGATTGACGCTCTCGGCGGCGAGATGGGCAAGGCGGCAGACGCTACCCTTTTGCAGTCCAGAATTCTTAACCGAGGAAAAGGCCCTGCGGTTTATTCGCTGCGTGCCCAGATTGACAGACGGGCGTATCAGAACGAGATGAAGCACCGCCTTGAATTGTGTGACAACCTCCATATAAGACAGGGCGAGATTGTAAAGGTGAATGTTGACGAATGCGGCAATGTCTGCTCGGTTGAAACCCGTGCTGGTGCAAGGTATCTTTGCCGTGCGGCGATTGTTTCAACCGGTACATATCTAAAATCCAGAATAATTATAGGCGAATTCAGTCAGGAGAGCGGCCCGGACGGGGTGTTCCCCGCAACCGAGCTTTCTAAAAATCTTCAGGATATCGGAGTCGAGCTGGTACGCTTTAAAACCGGAACACCGCCCCGTGTAAACAGACGGTCAATCGACTTTTCAGAGCTTGAGGAGCAGCTTGGCGATGACGAAATCACTCCGTTCTCCTTTGAAACAACCCAGCCGCTCGAAAACACGGTCAGCTGCTTTGTTACTTATACCAATGAAAGAACGCACAAGGTAATTCTTGATAATATCCACCGTTCTCCGCTCTACGGCGGCGATATAAAGGGCATAGGCCCAAGATACTGTCCGTCCATTGAGGACAAGATTGTAAGGTTCAAGGATAAGGAGCGGCATCAGCTGTTTATCGAGCCAATGGGTGAGGATACCGAGGAAATGTATATTCAGGGCTTTTCAAGCAGTCTGCCCGAGGATGTGCAGATTGAGATGCTGCATACACTTCCGGGGCTTGAAAATGCTCAGGTAACACGAAACGCCTATGCGATTGAGTACGATTGCTGCAATCCGCTTCAGCTTAAGGCAACGCTTGAATTTAAAAATATCGGCGGTCTTTACGGCGCCGGTCAGTTCAACGGCACATCAGGCTATGAGGAAGCGGCGGCGCAGGGACTTATGGCAGGCATAAATGCAGCACGCAAGCTGTCGGGCAAGGAGCCGTTTGTGCTTGACCGAAGCGAGGCGTATATCGGCACACTTATCGATGACCTTGTAACCAAAGGCACAAACGAGCCGTACCGTATGATGACTTCACGCTCCGAGTACAGATTGATTTTAAGACAGGATAACGCTGATTTGAGACTCACCGAAATGGGTCACGAAATCGGCTTGATTTCGGACGAAAGGTATGCGGCATTTTTAGAGAAGAAGTCGCTTATCGAAAAGGAAACAGAGAGACTTCGGGGAATAGTGTTCCCCCCGTCCGAGGCGGTAAATGCATTTTTGGACAGCGTTGGTGCAACCCGTATTTCAACGGGAATTCACGCAAGCGATATGCTCAAACGCCCCGAGGTGACTTATGAAAGCCTGGCGGTAATCGACCCTGACCGCACAAAGCTCCCCAAGGATGTTTGCGAGCAGGTTGAAATCAGCATCAAATACGAGGGATATATCGACCGGCAGATTGCTCAGGCGAATAAGTTCAAAAAGATGGAGAACAAAAAGCTCCCCGAGGATATCGACTATTCAAAAATCGGGGGACTTCGTATCGAGGCACAACAGAAGCTTGAAAAGCTGAGACCGCACTCTATTGGTCAGGCGTCCCGAATTTCGGGCGTTTCGCCGGCAGATATTGCGGTGCTTGTGGTTTATCTCAAAACAAGGAATGATTGATTATGAAAAAATTTGTTGCAGGCGGCAACGATGCAGGGCAGAGGCTTGATAAGTTCCTCACCAAGCTGCTTGTCGGTGCGTCAAAGGGTATGCTTTACAAATGGCTTCGCAAAAAGCGTGTCAAGGTCAACGGCAAAAAGACGGATATTGATTATATCATTCAGCCGGGCGATGTGCTGGAGCTTTATATAAACGACGAGTTTTTCCCAAGTATTAGTGACGAAAAAACTGAAACGCTCAAAAAGGAGCTGCCACTTAAGGTGGTGTATGAGGACGGGAATATTCTCATTGCGGACAAACCGTCGGGGATTGCTGCTCACGGCGAGGACGGCTGTCTTTTGGACAGGGTCCAAAGCTATCTCTTTAAAAAGGGCGAGTATTCTCCCGAATGTGAAAATACCTTTGCTCCGGCACTCTGCAACAGAATAGATAAAAATACCTCGGGGCTTGTAATTGCCGCAAAAAATGCGGCGGCTCTGCGTGGTATAAACGAAAAGATACGAGACCGAGAGATAAATAAATATTACCTGCTGCGGACAGAGGGGAATATCACCCCACCTGAGGGTGTTATAGAGGGATATACTCTCAAAAACGAACGGGAACGCAAGGTCTATTTTTACAAAACCGAAGTCCCCGGTTCAAAGTACTGCAAAACTTTGTACCGCAAACTGGATAATGACGGTTTGGTGGAGGCACTTTTGCTTACCGGCAGAACCCACCAGATTCGTGCAAGCTTTGCCGCGATGGGTTATCCACTTTGCGGCGATGTTAAGTACGGGGCAAAGAAAAACGGCAGGCAGGATTTCCAGCAGCTTCGTGCCTATAAGATAGAATTTAAGTTCTGTACGCCTGCGGGCGAGCTTGAATACCTTAACGGAAAAGTTATAACAGCAGATACAAAATTTTAGAAAGAGGGGTGAGCATAGTGAAGTGGACAAAAGACCAACGAGCGGCAATTGAGTATAGCGGCGAGAACATTCTTCTTGCGGCGGCGGCAGGTTCGGGCAAAACAGCCGTTCTTGTTCAGCGAATTATTGAATTGATAAGCGACGCTGAAAAGAATGTTAATATAAACGAGCTTCTTGTGCTTACCTTTACCGATGCGGCAGCCCGTGAAATGCGTGAGAAAATTGCCGCGGCAATCGAAAAAACTCTTGAAGAAAACCCCGACGACAAGCATCTCAGGAAGCAAAAGCTGCTTGTCCATTCGGCAAATATATCAACCATACATTCATTTTGTATGAATTTACTTAAAAGCAACATTCACCTGACCCAGCTTCCCGTAAACTTCACTTTATGCTCAAATACCGAACAGAAAATGCTGCGTTCCCAGGCTCTTGACGGCACTCTTGAACGCTTTTACGGCAAAATTGACCGTGACCGCTCCATTGAAGAACTTGTTATGGGTTATGGCGGCATAAAAAATGACCGGACGCTTCGTGAAACAGTGCTTGCCCTGTTCAACTTCAGCAAAAGTATGCCGTATCCTGCAAAATGGCTCAATGAAGCACTGCGCGGTTATAAGGAAGTGGCAAAAAACGACGGTTTAAGTGGTGGAAGATGGCAGACTTTATTTGAAGAATCGATTTGTCTGGCAAAGGACGAAATTTTAGATTTATATACAGAAATGCTCGAGGAGATTGACAAAAATCTTTATGCCGACCATCCGTATGCGGCATTTTTGTCCGACGAGGCACAGTCTATCAGAAGATGTTTTGAACATATATCCGGCAAAGGCTATGCCGAAATCCGTGACGGACTTTTAAGCTTTGCCTTTGCTAACCTGAAACCCGGTGTCCGCAATCCCGAACCCGACATTGCAGCAGCTCAGGACAAAATAAAGGCACTGCGGGAGCTTGTGAAAAGTATTAAGGGCAATCTTGACAAGCTCTTTGCCTGCAACGAGGCCGAGGCGGTGAAAAGAATTGCCGGAGCATATCTGGCGCTTCGCACCTTAAAAAATATGGTGCTTATGGTTGACCGCCGATATACACGGCTCAAGCGCGAAAAAAATCTATTGGATTTTAACGACCTTGAACACGAGGCTTTGATTTTGCTTGCCGGAAAAGACGGCGAGCCGACCGATGCAGCACTCCGACTCCGTGAAAAATTCAAGGAAATATTAATCGACGAGTATCAGGATACAAACAATATTCAGGATACTTTGTTTAAAACCCTGTCAAGAGACAACAGCAACATCTTTATGGTAGGCGATTTAAAGCAGAGTATTTATACCTTCCGTAACGCTGTGCCCAAGCTGTTTTCGGATAAGTATACCGACTACGAAATGGCAGACGGCGGCGGTCACTTAATCCGTCTTTTCAAAAACTTCCGCAGCAGACGAGGTGTGGTGAACACGGTTAATTTTGTGTTCCGTGGAATAATGAGCCCGTCGGTTGGCGATATAAATTACACCGAGGAGGAATACCTCATCCAAGGGGCGGAATACCCCGAAATTGATGATAATTCAAAGCTCAGCACGGAATTCCATCTTATCTGCAACAATGTCCCCAAAGAGGACGCGCCTGATAAGCTTGAACTTGAGGCAAAAGTTGCGGCAAAGCGTATTTCGAAAATGATAGATTCCAGAATGCCGGTATTTGACAACAATCCAGGTACACTTCGGGAAATTGAATACCGCGACATAGTGGTGCTTATGCGAAACACCAAAACCGCGGCGCCTGTATTTGAGGAAGTATTCGGGGAATATGGAATTCCGGTATACA
>JAZQLR010000070.1:0-19031 GCA_045542775.1 Clostridia bacterium | reverse complement strand
CCATTTCAAGCAAACCATAGAGATGATTAATATGGCTGTGAACGCCGCCGTCTGACAAAAGGCCCATAAAGTGCAAAGCTGAGCCGTTCTTTTTGCAGTTCTCAACAGCCTTTGAAAGAGCTTCGTTTTCAAAAAAGTCGCCGTCTGCGATTGACTTTGTTATTCTGGTAAGCTCCTGATAAACAATTCTGCCTGCGCCGATATTGGTATGACCTACCTCGGAATTACCCATCTGTCCCTCGGGGAGACCTACATCCATACCCGATGCGTGAACAATTGAGTTGGGGTAGTCCTTAAGATACTTATCCATATTGGGAGTTTTGGCTGTGTAGATTGCATTGCCCTCGTGGCGTTCGTTTACACCGTAGCCGTCCATTATTATAAGTGCATAGGGTTTTTTACTCATTGTATATATCCTTTCTTTATCTGAAATAAGCCGTTATGACTTAAAACAAGGGCGAATTGAAATTCGCCCTCGCTGTATTAAGCTTAAATTACTGAGCTGCCTTTACAATTACTGCAAAGTCTGCGCTCTTAAGGCTTGCGCCGCCGATAAGACCACCATCGATATCTGACTTTGCAAGGAGTTCTGCTGCATTAGCTGCATTCATACTGCCGCCGTACTGAATTGTAACTTCAGCTGCACACTTTTCGCAGTAAAGCTCTGCATAAATCTTTCTGATACCTTCGCAAACTTCCTGAGCCTGCTCCGCAGTTGCAGTTTTACCTGTGCCGATAGCCCAGATAGGCTCGTATGCGATAACAACCTTCTTCGCATCCTCTGCCGCAATACCTGCGAATGCCTTTTTAACCTGAATTGCAATGAGATCCATTGTAATTCCTGCTTCTCTTTCTTCAAGGCTTTCACCAACGCAAACAATCGGGATAAGACCTTTTTCGAGAGCCTTTTTTGTTTTGAGGTTAACAGTCTCGTCTGTTTCTGCGAAGTACTGTCTTCTCTCGGAGTGACCGATGATTACATAGTCAACACCCAAATCATTGAGCATATCTGCGCTTACTTCGCCTGTGAATGCGCCCTTATCCTCAAAATGAAGATTCTCTGCACCGATTTTAACATGTGTATCCTTTGCTGCACGAACTGCTTCTGAAAGGCATACATAAGGTGTGCAGCATACAACTTCACACTTTGCGCCCTCTGTTGCTGCAGCAACTTCTTTAACAAAATCATAGGTTTCGCTGGGAAGCTTGTTCATCTTCCAGTTACCCGCAATTATATACTTACCCATTTCTGACTTCTCCTATTCTTATTTATCGTTGATTGCAACAACGCCGGGGAGGTCCTTACCCTCTAAGAATTCGAGTGAAGCACCGCCGCCTGTTGAAATGTGGCTCATCTTGTCGCCAAGGCCTGCCTGGTTAACAGCTGCAACGCTGTCGCCGCCGCCGATGATGGTTGTTGCATCAAGGTCAGCAAGCATAAGAGCGATTGCGTTTGTACCCTTTGCAAAGTTAGGCATTTCGAACACGCCCATAGGACCGTTCCATACAACCGTCTTTGCATCCTTGAGAGCGTCCTTGTAAAGTTCGATTGTCTTTTCGCCGATATCAAGACCCTGCCAGCCGGCTTCAATCTCGCCACGGCCAACTGTCTTCTTTTCAGCATCGTTATCAAATGCCTTTGCAACAACTGTGTCAACGGGGATAAGGAGTTTAACACCCTTTTCCTCTGCCTTTGCCATCATTTCCTTTGCGTAGTCGAGGTAGTCTGCCTCTAAGAGTGAGTCGCCTACTTCTTCGCCGAGGGCTTTCATAAATGTATAAGCCATACCGCCGCCGATGATAAGTGTATCAACCTTTTCCAAAAGATTGTTGATTACGGAAATCTTTGAAGAAACCTTTGAGCCGCCGAGAACAGCAACCAGAGGTCTTACGGGGTTGTTTACTGCATTGCCGAGGTATTCGATTTCCTTATTGATAAGGTAGCCGCCAACAGCCTCGTCAACATACTTGGTAACACCTACATTTGAGCAATGTGCACGGTGAGCTGTACCGAATGCATCGTTCACAAAAATATCGCAGAGTGATGCGAGTTCTTCGCTGAATGCGTCGATGTTCTTTGTTTCTTCTGCTCTGTATCTTGTGTTTTCAAGAAGAACAACATCACCGTCGTTCATCTTTGCAACTGCTGCCTTTGCGTTTTCGCCAACAACTGTGTCGTCAGCAGCAAAAACAACTTCCTTGCCGAGGTGCTCGCTGAGTCTCTTTGCAACGGGTGCAAGTGAAAGCTCAGGCTTGGGTTCGCCCTTGGGTTTACCCATATGTGAGCAAAGGATTACCTTTGCGCCGTCAGCAATAAGCTTTTTGATTGTGGGGAGTGCGCCTACAATACGGGTTTCGTCTGTGATTTTGCCGTCCTTAATCGGAACATTAAAGTCACAACGAACCAGCACTCTTTTACCCTTTGGGCAGATATCGTCAACTGTTTTCTTATTCATTTTAAAACCCTCCAATAAATTTATCTTAAAGTTTAATTAATTTCACAAATTATATTCTAACCTATTTAGGAAAAATTATCAAGTATTTTTTGTTAAAAATTTCGCAAACATTTATTTTTGTATTTGTATATTTCTGCCATCAAGCTTTTCCGTATTCTCAACTGCTGTATCAATCATCTTAAACAGTTCTTCTGTTGTCTGACTTCCCGTAACCGTCAGTCTGGTAAAATGCTCAATGCCGGATTTGGTGTTGTTGGCAAGCCAGTCCTGACCGCTCTCCGCATAGTTTACAAGAATCTGCATGCGATAGCCTGCCGCGCGGGCACGCTGTGAGGTTTCTCTGTTATACTTGCCGAACGGGTACGAAAATACATAGCAGTTCTTATCCAAATTCCGCTCTATCAGATATCTTGAAAGACGAAGCTCCTCCTGAAGCTGCGCCGGAGAAAGCGAGGTCATATCACGGTGGGTATGGGAATGAGAATGAATATCTATAATTCCGCTTTGCTGCATTTCCCTTGCCTGTTCCCATGTAAAGTGGGGTGTGCCCACCATTCCGCTTTCCGCAGTTGCTCCCACGGTGGAGGTAACTATAAATATGGTTGCCGGTATGCCAAGCCTTTTAAGAATAGGAAAGGCAATCTCGTAGTTACTGAGGTAACCGTCGTCAAAGGTAACTATAATCGGGTTTTCCGGCAAAGGCTTGCCACGCTCCACGCTGTTGTAATAGTCAGCCACAAAAATAGGAGTGTAGCCTCGGTCCAGAATTCCCTGCATATGCTCTTCAAACCGCTTGGGGGTGATATTTGCGCCATCAGCTGATGCCGCATATTTTTCCGCAATGTTATGATACATCAGAACAGGAATGATTACATCTTCATCTGCCGGCTGTCCCTCGGCAAAGTATATATTCACATTCAGTATCAGCAGGGCAAAAATAAGTGCCGTTGCCGTAATTCGCTTTTTAAAAGTCATTTCAGATAACCTACTTTCCAAGCACATTAAGGATTATGTTGTTCTCGTAAATTTCAGAGGCAAAGGTGGAATTCTCAACTTCATAAGCAATGCGGCTGTGGGGGTCAAGGGGTGAGAACAAAAGCAGCACCGCACACGCAATATACAGCACCAGCACGCCCGAAATTCCGCCCAGTATCATACCGCCGAGGCGATTGAACTGTTTGATAACCGGTAATTTGGTAAAGATATTGAACACTTTGCCGACAATCCGGATTACCAGCTTGCTGAGAATAAGAACTATAACAAATGCCAGAATATTAACCAAAAGTGTTGCTATTGCTTCGGCTATACCTGCCGTTGCGGTCTGAACGCCTTGATTTATGTAATTCTGCAGAATTCCAAATGTATCCGTCGGCACATCTATAAGTGGCTGGAGCTGATATTTCTGATTTATAAGTTCAACCAATTTCTCATATAACGGAGTTTTGACAAGCAAATCGGAAATCGCCGGATACATAAAAAACGAGATTATGATTGAAACAATGTATGATGCAATCTTTACAAATGACCGCATAAATCCCGATTTGTAACCAATATACATAAAGCCTGCCACAATTGCAATTACACAAATATCCGCCAGCATAGAATATGCCTCCTGTATCAGAATTTTATTATCTCGGCACTACTGCCACCAAGGGATAGAAATCTGTCTCTGCCTGAGAAAATCCGTATTTCCTGAACATCCTTGCTGAGCTTCATTTCTTTTTTCACATTACCCTTGGGATTGAGTCTTACAACGCCGTCGATGCTGACAGCAAGTATACACTCACCGCTTACATCATACGCCTTAATCTCGTGAGCAGAATTATAGCTGCCTCTCAGCTTTCCGCTTGATGAATAGCTTTCGAGAATAGTATTATTAAGACCGCTGTCGAATGCTACCACCATATTATTTTCATTCTCAATATTACAACTGAGCGGTGTTCTGCCCTCGAAGTTTACGGTAAAATACGGCTTTCCGTTATTTTTGAATCCATACAAACCATTGCCGGATACAGCCACAAGCTTTTGCCCGTCACGATAGCTGAGCTTCATTACGATACCGTCAAGCTCTGCTATACACTCCGGCTCATCCTTTGATTTAGGGTCTATAATCACTATACGGCTTTTAACCTGCTCTTTATTTGTCACAATCTGAGAAACTGCAATCTTATTTTTTGACGAAATGTCTATATCGCCTATATAACCCGCACCGCTGTGCCATTTAAAGACTTCGTCGCCGTCGTTATCATACAGCGTAACCAGACCCTTGTAGCCAAGCTCGTCTGTTGCAACCGCTACATAACCATTATTATTCACTTTGGCACACAATATTTCATTTTCTGTTTGAATTTGGGCAACCGTCTTTTCCTTACGGAAGGTTTTGACCGATTTGCCGTTCATATCACAAAGCAGAATATAATCGCCCTTTACCTGAACAGCCGGATTGGTTGCGGCGCTGATTGCATTCCACGCCTCTCTGCCGCTTTTATCTATGGCATACATACCCTCATTGTTAACAAGCAGCATATCCTTGCCGTATGTAAGCGCGTCGTAATCGACACCTGTTTCAAAGCTGAGCTTTACCGAGTCGGTATCTGTAAAGAATGTTTTTATATCGGGATTTGACAGCACCATAATAACAACGGCAAGTAAAACAACAATTACCGCTAAAATCCTTTTTTTGCTGAACGCTTTTTTGAAATCAACCTTCACAATTTACCACTCCATTTTAAAACAAGTCGGTATCAAAAAATACCTTTTTTAAAAACAATCCCTCTGCCGGCGCAGTCAGCCCTGCTCTGCGTCTGTCGCAGCTTGCAATTATTTCGGGGATACTGTCCTTTTCAATTCTGCCCATTCCGACCTCTGCCAATGTGCCGGAAATTATCCGTACCATATTATAAAGAAAGGCATCCGCCTCAACCTCTATCTCTATCTGCTCGTCCCATTCGGCACTTCCTTTGACAACGCAGTCACGGATTGTTCTGACGGTTGTTTTCTGCGAGCCGCCTGCCGCCATAAACGCCGAGAAATCGTGTGTTCCGCAAAACAAAGGTGCAGCATCAATCATTTTCTGAACATCTATCTTATACGGCAAAAACCATGAATAGTTGGCTGTGAACGGGTTTTCGATGTTGGAATTCCAAATCTTATACACATACCGTTTTCCCTTTGAAGAAAATCTTGCGTTAAAGTCCTCCGCCACCTCCGCTGCGGCAACAGCCGCAATAGAGTCGCTACCCAAATGGGTGTTTATTGCGTACGGAAGTCTGTCGGTAGGGATTTTTGTTTCGCTTTTAAAGTTAAAAACATATTCAAGTGCGTGAACACGAGCATCAGTTCTGCTGCAGCCCGTAACCGACACCTTTTCATTTGTCAGCTCGGACAAGACCTGTTCCATTCGTTCCTGCACAGTTATTCCGTTTTTCTGGTACTGCCAGCCGTGGTATCGGCTGCCATCATACATAATTTTTACTGCAATGTTTCTCATATATGAATCCTGCCGTATAAAATATTGGTAAACACAATAAGCCCGATAAGAACCAAAAGTATAAACCAGCCGAATACATCAGCCTTTGTCATTTTCAGTTCACGCAGACGGGTTCTGTTTTCACCGCCGCGGTAGAGGCGACATTCCATAGCAACCGCCAAATCGTCGGCACGGCGAAACGCACTTATAAAAAGCGGTATAAGTATCGGTATCATAGCTTTTGCACGCCTAAGCAGGTTTCCGCTTTCGAAATCTGCACCTCTGGCGGTCTGAGCCTTGATTATCTTGTCTGTTTCTTCAAGCAGTGTCGGCACAAATCTGAGCGCAATCGTCATCATCATTGCCAGCTCGTGAGCAGGGACACCTATTCTTTTAAACGGTGACAGCAGATACTCAATACCGTCGGTCAATGCGATAGGCGATGTGGTGAGGGTGAGAATTGATGTTCCAAGAACGAGGAAAAACAGTCTCAGCACCATAAACACCGCAAGCCTTACACCCTCGTATGTTATGGTGAGAAATCCCCATTTTGCCAACACTCTGCCGTCGGTTAAAAAGAGATTGAACACCGCTGTTATCACAATAAAGACCATTATAGGTTTAAGGCCTTTGAGAACAAACTTAAATGGGATTTTTGACGAAAGTATACAAAGCGCGGAAAATACGCCGATTACTGCATAGCCAAGCATACTTTTAATAGCAAATATAACCGTTATATATATAATTACTGCAAGTATTTTTGTCCTCGGATCCAGCTTATGGATAAAAGAGTTTCCGGGGAAGTATTGACCTAAAGTTATGTCCTTAAGCATAATCCTGACACCTCGCTTTTTTATCTTTTGAGAATTTTTTCAAGCTCTGCCTTTGCACGCTCTACCGTGTAAATACCCTCGGAAAGCGGCAATCCGGCTTTGCGGAGTTTTTCACAAATTTCAGTAATCTGAGGTACGGCAAGACCCATTTCTTTGAGCTGCTTTGACTTTTTGAATACTTCTGAGGTTTTATCATACATCGCAAGCCGTCCGCGGTTCATAACCACAATCTTGTTGGTTATATTTGCAATGTCCTCCATGCTGTGAGATACCAGAATAACCGTAATACCGAGTCTTTGATGCATATCCTTTATCTTGCAGAGAATTTCGTCTCTGCCCGCCGGGTCAAGACCGGCTGTCGGTTCATCAAGAATGAGCAGCTTTGGCTCCATTGCAAGAACACCGGCAATTGCGACACGGCGTTTCTGTCCGCCCGAAAGCTCGAATGGTGATTTTTCGAGTATCTCCGGTGAGAGTCCCACCATATCTGCCGCAAAGAGAACGCGTCTTTTTATATCCTCTTCGGGGAGCTGCATATTTGACGGGCCAAAGGCTATGTCCTTAAACACCGTCTCCTCAAACAGCTGATATTCCGGATACTGCATAACGAGGCCGGTTTTAAAACGCATTTTTCGCATATTACATTCCTTTGAATGTAATATCTGTCCGTCAATTTCAATTGTTCCGGAGGTGGGCTTGATTAACCCTGCTATCAACTGGATAAGTGTTGATTTACCCGAACCGGTGTGACCCATAAGACCGACAAAATCGCCACTGTTTATGGTCAAATTTATATCCGAAACCGCTGTTTTTTCAAAGGGGCCGCCCGTCATATAGGTATAGCTCACATCTGTCAGTTTAATCATTTGCGGCACCTCCTTTTGTGCAGTTATACACCTTTATAACAGCATCAACACATTCGTCAGCGGTGAGAATTCCGTTTTCAAAATCAAAGCCTGATTTATTGAGCAAGTGAATAAGCTCGGTTGCCTGAGGTACATCAAGGCCAATCTTTTTAACCTCTTCAACCCTGCCTAAAACTTCTTTTGGAGTGCCATCCATCAATATTCTGCCGTGGTCGATAATCACAACTCTGTCCGCCTGAGCGGCTTCTTCCATAAAGTGAGTTATCATAACAACGGTCATACCCTCGTTTTTATTGAGTTTTTTCACCGTTTCCATTATCTCGCGTCTGCCTGAGGGATCGAGCATAGCCGTTGGCTCGTCCATAACGAGGATGTCCGGCTTCATTGCAAGAACGCCTGCAATTGCAATTCTTTGTTTCTGACCGCCGCTGAGCATATGCGGAGCGTGTTCCTTAAACTCGCTCATATTAACCGCATCAAGTGCATAATCCACTCTCTTGCGGATTTCCTTGGGCGGAACACCCATATTCTCGGGAGCAAACGCCACATCTTCCTCCACTATGGTCGCAACAAGCTGGTTATCGGGATTCTGGAATACCATCCCCACCCTTTGACGGATATTAAATAAGAGTTTTTCATCAGAAGTATCCATTTTTTCAATCATAACCTTGCCCTTATCAGGTACAAGAATTGCGTTTAGGTGCTTTGCAAGAGTTGATTTACCTGAGCCGTTATGTCCCAAGACAACAACAAACTCACCCCGTTTGACCTGAAGACTTACATCTTTCAGGACACGGGTTCCACCGGTTTCCTCTGTTTCCTCATAGAGAAACTCTACATTTTTTACATCAACTATCGCATTATTTGAATTTCCGTCCATTTTTTCACCTGCTTTTTGCGGTTGTCATTTGTAGGTATTTATATCACTCGCCCCCTACTTTATGGAGGGCAAACGCATGATATGAATCTTAAAGTTTGCACCAGCGACCGGAATATCCGCAGGGTAATACCAAGCCCTGATTTGTTATCGGCAGACCAACTTCGTCAACCGAAATAGTGCCGCCATAATTCTTCTGAAGTGTCATTTTAAGAATATTTTCCAGAACACCGCCGGAAAGACCTGTTGTATAAGAGTTAATAAGGAAGAAAAGCGGATTATCCGAAAGAACCTTGGTGCAAAGCTCAACCAGGCCGAAAAGCTCGTCCTCAATCTTCCACACCTCGCCAGACGGGCCTCGTCCATAAGACGGCGGGTCCATAATAACCGCATCGTACTTTCTGCCTCTGCGGATTTCACGCTCGGTAAACTTCTTGACATCGTCAACAATGAACCGTATCGGGTTATCCTGAAGGCCGGAAAGCTGAGCGTTCTCCTTTGCCCAGGCAACCATACCCTTTGATGCACCCACATGGCACACCGCCGCTCCTGCCGCTGACGCCGCCATTGTTGCTCCGCCGGTATACGCAAAAAGGTTAAGGACATTTACATCCTTGCGCCCCGATTTTTCAATTATATCAGAGAACCAATCCCAGTTTGCCGCCTGTTCGGGGAAGAGTCCGGTATGTTTAAAGCCCATCATCTTAATACCAAAAGTCAGGTCACGGTAATCAACCGTCCAGCTTTCGGGCATTTTTCTGCGACTTTCCCAATGACCGCCGCCAGTATTGCTTCGATGGTAGTGGGCATCGGGGTTATTCCATCCGGAATGTGCATCCTCGTCCCTTACATCCCACACAATCTGCGGGTCGGGGCGTCTTAAAACAATCTTGCCCCACCGCTCCAGCTTTTCGCCATTTTTTGCGTCAAGCAATTCATAATCCTTCCAATTATCAGCTAAAAACATATTCTTCCTCTTGTTATCAAATTATTTTAAATCAATTACAGCCTTAACTGCATCGCCTAACCATTCGCCGCTTTCAATATCCTCAACTCTGCCGGCATCGCAAAGCGATGCAATATCGGCACGCATCGGAATTCTGCCAAGCGCCTTGAGCCCTGCATTCTTTGCAGTTTCTTCAATCTTGCTCTCGCCGAATATACTTATTTTTTCAGCACAATTCGGGCACTCTACATAGCTCATATTTTCCACAATACCCAAAATCGGGATTTCCATCAGCTTAGCCATCTTAACCGCTTTTTCAACAATCATTGAAACAAGCTCCTGTGGAGATGTTACAACAATTATGCCGTCCACGGGGAGTGACTGGAACACAGTAAGCGGAACATCGCCTGTGCCGGGGGGCATATCAACAAACATAAAGTCTACATCCTCCCACACAACATCGGTCCAGAACTGCTTTACAGTTCCGCCGATAACCGGACCACGCCATACAACGGGGTCTGTATCGTTTTCAAGCAGGAGGTTTACCGACATAATCTTAGTACCCTTTGGGCTTATGCACGGAAGAATACCAAACTCATTGCCCACCGCCTTTTTGTTTATACCAAAAAGCTTGGGGATTGACGGTCCTGTAATATCCGCATCAAGAACCGCTGTGCTGTACCCTGCCCTTTTTACGCCCGCCGCCATCAGCGATGTAACCAGCGATTTGCCTACGCCGCCCTTTCCGCTGACAATACCTATAACTTTTTTTACATTACTCATAGAATTCTGAGGAGCAAGTAAACTTTGTTCCTCTGTTCTCTGACTGCAGTTTTCGCCGCAGCTTGAACAATCATGTGTGCAATTCTCACTCATCTTATCATTTCCTTTCATTATAAATTATTAAAAAATATCTATCGCAGCCTGAAGCTGGTCGTCGTTTTCGACTTTACTTGTTTTTACTGTATCATAAAGATTCATTTGAGTTGTTATGTCGAGCACCCCGTACGGGAACAGACCATCCGCTTTCTGATAGGAATGTACCGCGATTTTGAGGTTTTCGTCATAAACCTCGTTTACCTCGCCTACAAAAAATCCTAAAAGCTTTAGCATCTCCTTGGCAAGCTTTACCTCTGCACCTTTATCACCAATGCGGTAGGTCTTAGCAAGGCTGAATAGTTCATAGTCCGTCATATCAACCGGCTTAAACGAATTCTCAACTGTAACAGTCGGAGTGATTCCCACCTTATTGATATTTTCGCCGTTTGGTGTGAGGTAATAAGCCGAGGTATACTTCATCATACCGCCGTCAGGTGTATAGGACAGTGTCTGTACCGTACCCTTTCCAAAGGTTTTCTGGCCAACAGACTTTGCTGCCCCGTTATCTACAAGTGCCGCCGTAAGAACCTCCGACGCACTTGCACTCATTCCGTTTACAAGGATAACAACATTGTATTTTTTCTGTATTCCCTTTGCCTTATACACCTTGTTCAAAAGTGCAAATCTGTGGTCCTCTGTTGTTATGATTGCATCTTTAGGCAAGAACATATCCGCAATAGCAATTGCCTGGTCGAGATAGCCGCCGCCGTTATCGCGAAGGTCTATCAGGATATTATTTGTCTTATCCTTATCCGCCTGTTCGAGTGCGGTTTTGAAGCGTTCTGCAACACTTTCAGTAAACGAATATATCACCATCTTTGCTATCTTTTTATTATCGGCTTCAATCAGTTCATAATCAACCGGATTTTGTGTAACCTTTTCCCGTTTTATAGAAAATGTAATCGGGTCGTTTATACCGGAACGGATAATCTTAATCTTAACCGAAGTTCCTTCAACGCCGCGAATTTTATCAAGTGCTGCATCAAACTCCATTCCGCGAAGGTCAAAGTTGTCTGCGCCTATAATGATATCGCCGGCTTTAACACCTGCCTTTTCTGCCGGTGAACCGGGAATCGGCTGGGAAACAATAATATTTCCGTCGTTCATAAGCACATTTATTCCAATGCCAGTTACCTCATCATTGAGTTCAAGAAGAAAATCCGATGCTTCTTCAACATTGTAATATACCGAATTTTCATCTATGGAAGCAAGCACTTCTTTCATAACTTTTTCATAAACTTCTGGGTCTTCCTCAAAAAGTGCTTCAAACGCTACCTGATAAAGCTTTTCTTTGGTAACCTTTTCGTACCTTGAAAAAACCGACAGGTTTGTTATAACCTTTTCTATGCTTTCTTCAAGGGTTAACGATTGCTGTTCGGTTTCTTCCGCAAACACGAATGAGGTATTTAAAGAAAAGAGCATTGAAACAATAACTAACCATAGGGAAGTTGTTTTTATAAACCTTTTCATAACTAACATCTCCTTTAGTTGAACTTCATATAAACTATTTTGTAGCCATAGGCGTTTTTACCCACAAGAACATCTACCTTGCTATCAAGGAGATAACCGTTAACCGTATCGAGGGTCAGATTCTGATCCTTTGACCCGATAATAAGTCCGGTGTTAATCGGCAGAGCCTTATATTCAAGGTGCGGCGCCTGATTAAGGGAATACAGATTTTTTATCGGTGCAACATTGACAAGAACCGCCTGGTTATTGGTTGTGTCGCAAACAAATATTCTTGCTGTGTAAAACTTAAACTCCGTGTAGATTGACTTTGATGCCGCGGCATAGGTCGCACAACTTCCAAACGCCATCAAAAAAACAACCACAAGGCATAGTAGCTTTTTACGCATAAAGGTTTTCTCTCCTACATTTTTTCAGGTGCTTCAATTTTAAGCATTTTAAGCACGCCCTCAATAACTATACGAACGCTGTCGCAAACCTTGAGACGGGCATCCATCAGTTTTTCGTCTTCTGCCTTTACGCGGCAGGAGTTATAGAAGGTATGGAATGCTGAAGCCAAGTCGATAACATATCTGGTAATCTTTGCAGGCTCACGGCTTTCTGCTGCCGCTCTGATTTCCTCAGGAAGCTCAGAGAGCTTTTTGAGGAGTTCAAGTTCTTCTTCCTTAACCAGAACTTCAGGGCAGATTTCGTCAAACTTCTTAACCGCAATACCCTCTTGTGCAAGGAGTCTTATGATACTGCAAATTCTAGCATGTGCATACTGAACATAATAAACAGGGTTCTCGCTGTCCTGCTTAACCGCAAGGTCGAGGTCAAAATCAAGATGACTGCCTGCCATACGCATATTAAACAAAAATCTCGCAGCGTCAATGGAAACATCATCTAAAAGGTCGGTAAGGGTGATTGCCTTGCCGGTACGCTTTGACATTCTCACCGCTTCGCCGTCACGGGTAAGACGGACAAGCTGCATAAGTGAAACCTCGAACTTATCAGGGTTAATGCCAACAGCGTCAAGCGCCGCTTTCATTCTTGCAACATGACCGTGGTGGTCTGCACCCCAGACATCGATAACGAGGTCATAGCCTCTTGCCTCAAGCTTGTTTATATGATATGCGATATCTGCTGCAAAGTAGGTGGGAATACCGTTCTGACGAACAAGAACCTCGTTCTTTTCAAGGCCCATCTTCTCGCAGTTGAGCCAGATTGCGCCCTCTTCTTCATAGGTAAAGCCGGCTTCGGTAAGGCGCTTGATTGCCTCGTCAACCTTTCCGGATTTGTGAAGTTCGCTTTCTCTGAACCACACATCATAGAAAATGCGGTACTTTCCGAGGTCACTTTTGAGGGCATCAACATTCTTTTCAAGAGCATAAGCAACGAGAGCCTTTTTACGCTCCTCAGGGCTTGTCTCCAGATACTTATCGCCTTCTATTGCAATAAACGCCTTTGCGTGTTCGCGAATATCGTCACCGTGGTAGCCGTCTTCGGGGAATTCAACCGCGTCCTCACCTTTCAGTTCCTGAATATATCTTGCCTCTAAGGATTTGCCGAATTTTTCAATCTGGTTGCCGGCATCGTTTACATAGAATTCGCGGGTTACTTCATAACCTGCGTATTCCAGAACACTTGCCATACAGTCGCCAAGGGCACCGCCGCGGGCATTGCCCATATGCATAGGTCCGGTGGGGTTTGCACTTACGAACTCAACCATAACCTTTTTGCCCTTGCCCATATCAATTTTTCCGTAATCGCTACCTTTTTCCTCAATGTCACGGATTACTTCATAGAGTCTTGCGTTTGAGAGGTAGAAGTTTATAAAGCCTGCACCTGCAACCTCAATCTTTTCAATCTCGCCCCCTGCCTCAATTTCTGCCGCAATTGCTTCCGCAATCTTTCTGGGCGGCATTCTGAGAGCCTTTGCAAGGAGCATTGCAATATTGCAGGCAAAATCGCCGTGCTGCTTGTCCTTGGGAACTTCAAGATACACCATTTCCCCTATATTTATATCACCATCAGGTGCAAGAGCACCATTCGCCACTGCCGCAGCAAAGCCCTTTTCAATAGCCTGTCCAATTGTCTTTTTTGAATTTTCAATAATATTCATTTTATCTTCTGCCTTTCTTTTTCTATTTAAATGCTTAACCCACAGTTTTTTCAACAGTAAGATTAAGACGGTTTCTCAAATATTCGCTGTTGTCAATATCAAGCGTATACTCAATATTGACCTGTCCACCGTCGTCTGTAAGCTTGCTTTCAAGACGGGTAGGATTTACTCCCACCGGAATAACTCCATACGGGGTTTCATAGCTGCACAGCCGCTTTTGTCCGCATTTGAACACCATTCTGCTGTTGAACTTGCCGCTTCGGGTCATACTGACCATATCGTCGCTGACTTTTATGGTAGTTGTTGCACCCTCAAAGCCGGTCAGTTCGCTTTCTTCATAAATAATATAGAACTTCCCGTTCTTCTGAGCAAAAGTACCTTTTGTCTTAAGCTCTATCTCATTCACCTCGTCCTCGCCTTCAATATTTTGAAGGGTTTTGAGGGAAATTATTGCATTTTCCTTCATAATTATTCATCCTTTTTAATACTTTTCAATATCTATCTTACGCACACTTTCTTCAATCAGTCTTTCAAGGAACACTCCGCCAAGCTGCGAGAAGTCCTCAACCGTGTCACTTACAAAGTAACGACATTCACCCTTTTGAGAAGATACATCGTCGCATTTAAGCAGTCCCTCGGACTTTAAGAATTCAAAGGCACAGTCTGCCGCCGCCGCTCCGGAATCAATAAGTGTTACTCCATCGCCCATAATTTTGCCGATAACCTTTTTAAGAAGCGGATAGTGAGTACAACCTAAAATCAGGGTATCAACACCTGCGGCTTTGACCTCCTCCAGATACTCCTTTGCGATAATCTCGACAACGGGGCTGTCGGCATAGCCATTTTCAACAATCGGCACGAACATAGGACATGCTTTCTGAACAATCTCAGCATCAGGGCAGAGACTTTTTATATTTTCGACATACTTGCCGTACTTAACCGTTGCACTTGTACCAAGTACACCGATTTTTTTGTTCCTCGTTGCCTTTACCGCCATCTTTGCCGCAGGCTCAACCACGCCCATTATCTTCGCCGTCTTACCCTCTGCAATCCACGGGAGTGCCGCACTGCTGGCTGTTCCGCAGGCAATGATTATCGCTTTGATATCAAAGCTTTCCAGAAACCTGATGTCCTGTTCAACATATTTAATTATCATTTCACGGCTTCGGGTACCGTAGGGAACTCTGCCGGTGTCACCAAAATATATGACATCCTCGCCGGGCATTATTTTCATAATTTCCTTAACGCAGGTAAGTCCTCCAAGCCCCGAATCAAAAACGCCTATTGGCCGTTTATCCATATTCCTAATCCTCTCTGTTAAGTGCAAACTCTATATGCTTATCTATAACCTCGGTCATTGACAATCCTGATTTTTCCCAAACTTTGGGGTACATACTGATAGGCGTGAAGCCGGGGATTGTGTTTATCTCGTTGAGAAGAATTCTGCCGTCGCGGCGGTCGATAAAGAAGTCAACTCTTGCGTGACCGCGGCATTCGCAGATTTTATAGGCACGGATTGCAAGTTCCTTTATCTTTTCCTCGGTTTCCTTTTCAACCGGTGCCGGAATCATCAGCTCAGAATCGTCGCTTTGGTACTTTGCCTCAAAATCGTAGAACTCCTTTGCCGGCTTAATCTCACCTAAAACATCTGCTGTAACGGGGCTGAGATTGCCCATAACGCCACACTCAACTTCACGGGCATCAATTGCTTCTTCAATCAGAACCTTGTAGTCGTGCTCGAGTGCAAGCTTAATGCCGCTCTCCAGTTCAGCTCTGTTATTTGCCTTTGTTACACCAACAGACGAGCCTGCAGATGACGGCTTGATAAAGCAGGGAAGACCGAGTCTTTTCTCAATCAGTTCAAAATCCGGCTGGTCACCAAGTTTGAGCTCAACCCAGTTTGCCTGAGGAATACCGGCTTTTTCAAAGAGGATTTTTGCAATGCACTTATCCATACACGCAGCGCTGCCGATAACATCACTGCCAACGCAAGGGATATCCGCAAGGCCGCAAAGACCCTGAACCGTTCCATCCTCGCCGTTTTTGCCGTGGAGTACTGGATATACCACATCTATGTTAATTTTTTTAACACCTGTGTCCTCAAAAACCAAAAGTGCCTTATCCTCGCTGTCGGGAGAGATAACTGCAGGTACTGTCTTTTCCGCTTCCCAGCTGTGATTACGGATTTTATCGATTTCGCCGTCATAGTACAGCCATTTTCCACTCTCGGTTATACCGACAGGATATACCTCGTACTTTGTGCGGTCTATATTTTCAAGCACCGCAGATGCCGAAACCTCGGATACACTGTGTTCGGTGGAAACGCCGCCGAACAGTACACAAACATTAAGTTTTTTCATAGAAACATCTATCCTTCATTAAATAATTTTAAAACATAACATCTGAAAAATCAATATGTATAAAACGGAAAATATATGTCAACACTTCCTTCAAACCCCAATATTTCTGAAAGGAACAGTTAAATCAATGAGACATATAAACCGTGCGCGCTTTTTTGCGCTTGTTATGAGTCTGATACTCATTTTCACATTACTTATATCATATGCAAGAGCCACCGGCTCTGATATATCAAATTCGGTTCTGCGGCTTCATATCCTTGCCAACAGTAATACCGATGCCGACCAACAGCTAAAGCTCGCCGTCCGGAACAGAGTTCTTGACGAAACAAAAAACATCTTCAAGAATGCATGGTCTGCCAATGAATCCGCAAGACTTGCCAAGGAAAACTCAGCACTTATTAAAAGCATTGCCGAGGAAGAAATTCAAAAACACGGCTTTAGCTATCCGGTAACTGTCTCGGTTGAAAAAGCTGCATTCCCAACCAAAACTTATGGTGAGCTTGCCCTGCCAAGCGGAAAGTATACAGCTGTCCGCATCAAAATAGGTGAAGCAAAAGGCGAAAACTGGTGGTGCGTGATGTATCCTCCTCTTTGCTTTGCCGATGGTGTAATTACCGCATCGGATGAAGCAAAATCAACGCTTGCAAAGAGCCTTTCTGAGGATAGCTACAATCTTGTTACCGGCAGGGATAACGGGGCAATCCCCGTTGAAATCAGGTTTAAAATAGTTGAAATCTTTCAAGACCTTTTTTAGAGCTGAAGATTTGCAATGGCATTGAGAGTCATATCAGCCGCCATTCCTGCATTATATTCATAAAATGCTGCACAGCCAATCATTGCCGCATTGTCGGTACAAAGAGACAATGACGGGCAGTTGAATTCCATGCCATTTTTCTTCGCCAACGCCTCGCATCTTTCACGAAGCGGCTTATTTGCCGCAACACCGCCCGCAAGGGCGATTTTTTTTGTGCCGTATTTGATGGCACATTCTATAAGATGCTTGCTCAATACATCTGTCACCGCTTCCTGAAAAGAAGCAGCAACATCTGCTTTGTTAATTTCAATTCCCTTTTGCTCGGCATTGTGGATGTAGTTTATAACTGCAGTTTTTACACCGCTGAAGCTAAAGTCAAATCCGCTTTCGCCCATATTTACTCTTGGAAATCTTATTGCATCGGGATTACCCGATTTTGCACATTCCTGAATAGCAGGACCGCCGGGATAGCCAAGGCCCAAAACTCTTGACACCTTATCAAAGGCTTCGCCTGCCGCATCATCGTTTGTTTTTGCAATAACCTCGTATGTATTGTAATCCTTTACATATACGATGTGGCTGTGTCCACCTGATGCCACAAGGCAGATAAACGGCGGTTTAAAATCGGGATTTTCAATATAGTTGGCACAAATATGCCCTTTTATATGGTGAACGGGAATAAGCGGTTTTTTTGAAACAAAGCTGAGACCTTTTGCCGTAGACACACCCACAAGAAGTGCGCCCACAAGCCCCGGACCGTATGTTACGGCAATTGCGTCAACATCGTCAAGGGTCATATCGCAATCGGAAAGTGCTTTATCTACAACATCGCTGACATTTTCGATATGCTTGCGTGATGCCACCTCGGGCACAACCCCGCCAAATTCCTTGTGTAATTCGATTTGAGTGTTTATAACATTTGAAAGAACCCTACTTCCGTCCTCCACAACTGCTGCGGCCGTCTCGTCACAGGAGCTTTCAATTGCAAGTATTTTCATCTATTCTTCCTCCGTCAAAATCTTTTTCATAAGAATTGCCGTTTCGCGGTTTTCGTAATAGTTCGGTCTTTGACCGACTTCTGAAAATCCCATTTTTTTGTAGAGACTTTGCGCCGCCAGATTGCTTATTCTTACTTCAAGATTTATTTCAGAAATATCTTCGTTTTTACAGTATTCAATCAGTTTTTCAATCAATTTTTCGCCTATGCCTTGTCGGCGGAAGTCATTATGCACCGCAACATCGATAATATCAGCAACGCCGCATATATTCCAGAGTCCAACATAGCCTACCGGCTTTTCACCGCTTTCTGCAACAAAGTATGCGGCAATTTTATTTTCAAGCTCTTTTTCAAAGGTCTTTCTTGCAAACCCCGAATTAAAGCATTGCTCTTCAATTTCTACAAGTCCGTCAATATGCCGCCTTTGCATAGGTATATATTCAATCATAACTTTATTCTTTCTATCAAATTTTTAATCTGTGCGGCGCAGCTTCGGTAAACCTCAATATCGCCGCCGTAGGGGTCGCTGACTCCGCCTGCTTCGCCGACAAATTCTGTTATTGTCTGAGCATTAAATTCTGTCGGCAGGCTCGCTTTATGCTCCTCGGTCATTGTCAGAATTATATCTGAGTTTTCAATCATTTCGTATGTCAACTGAGTTGATTTATGATTTTTCAAATCTGCGCCATATTCTGCCGCCGCTAAAATTGCATTTGGCTCGGCTTTACCGCCCGATGCAAAGAGTCCTGCGGACATTGCAACTGCATTTTTGCGTGAAACATTGAATATTCCCTCGGCAATCGGACTGCGGCAAGTATTGCCTGTGCATATAAAGAGTACGGATTTTGCCGTTTCGGCGTCTATTATTCTTGCCGCCGCCGCTTTGTAGAGTCGGTTGCGTACTGCTCGCCAAAGTCCGGTTTCCGGAATTTCGGGTGCATAAATTTCCTTTACTCCCAAAGCATCACATTCACGAAGTGCGTCAAACAATCGGTGTGCCGCATCTTCTGGGCAATTTTTGCT
>JAZQLR010000069.1:0-24751 GCA_045542775.1 Clostridia bacterium | reverse complement strand
CAACCGCTATTTCCAATGAAGCAATTAGTCATATCGTATTAAAAATACTTGAAATATCAAACACATCATCGTGCTTTAGAGTTTATGAATATGATGGATTTTTCTTTATGTTACCGGATTGCATCGACATTGATATGCCCTACAGAAAAATACATATTACAAGTAACGGAATAGTGGATAATTATACTTATGATGATATTCCACACACAAACAAATATCCAAAATACGGGAGCAGTTGGTTTTCTAAAGAGGCACACAACAATATGCAAGTTTTAAAACGAGAATATAGAGAACTTGTTAAAAAATATCATCCCGATATTTGTGATAATGCAGAAGCAAGCGCAATTTTTGCAGCAATACATAATGAATATGAAAGTATAAGCAGTTAGTTTTTGTAAGGAATGATGAATTTATGGAAATAGGAATTGAAAGAAACTGCAGATGGGCAAAACCAAAAAAATATGAAACGGTTGTTAACAGCTATGAAGAAGCAAAAAAGTGTATTGAAAAACTTGGGAAAAAGTTAAAATACACCGATGAGTACTTGATTAAGCTATATATTTTGAAAGACGAATTTAATAAGGTTTCTCCTTTTGTCCCGAATACAGGTGACAGAAAATTAAATGTTATGGAATCGTGGCTTATCGTTTTTGATACACGTGGGCTTATAGTTTATGAAGATTTGCAAAACGAGAGAGAACGAATAATACTTGACCCGTTTATTTATAAAGCAGACGAAATAAAGGTTGGAGATTATGTATATTCAGAAAGAGATAGGCAGTATTTTATTGTAGGAATAAATTTAAAGGAAGGAGCAGATTATTGGTGTTTTAATGGAACAGATGAAGCGTTTGAACGGGGCCTAGATGGAATTCCGTTAAAATATATCCATAAAGTACCAGATTACGAGGTTGACCAATTAAATCTAAAAAGATTACAAGAGCTCGAAGATGCATTTCAAGTATTCGGTCATAGTGATGACTATTATAATCTTATAGATAAGTTTAAGAAAGAATCTCCATGGCTTTGATAAATAGTTTGTTGTATTAAAGTCTTATAATAATTTAAAAGTCCGTAAAGGTCTAAGAGCAAATCTGTGATAACAGATAATTTGCGAAGCCTTTACGGACTTTATTTATACATTGGGTTATCACAGATTTGTGATGACCTTAACGGGCTTTTGAATATCTTGTCCCATTAAGGTACACTCTAACGGGATATGGAAAAAGTGTCCCGTTAGGGTTGGTTTACCTAATTTGGGATATACCATTTAAAATTGCAACCCTATTGGGAAAGGAGTCTATATTTGAAAATTGGATATATAAGAATCAGCACTGCCGACCAGAATATTGCCCGTCAGGAAGTGCTGATGCAAGAATTAGAGGTTGATGAAGTTTACATAGACCGAATAAGTGGAAAGAACACCGAACGGCCCGAGCTAAAGCGGATGATGAATTATGTACGCCACGGGGATACGGTCATTGTAGAATCCATCAGCCGTTTTGCAAGAAATACAAGGGACCTACTTGACCTTGTTGAAAAACTGAATGAAAAGCAAGTAGAGTTTATATCAAAGAAAGAAGCTATTGATACAACCACGCCTACGGGGAAGTTTATGCTCACGGTGTTCGGTGCAGTGGCAGAGCTTGAACGTGAATATATTTTGCAAAGACAAAGGGAGGGTATTGCCATAGCCAAGGAAAATGGAGTATATAAAGGCAGAAAGCCGATTGAACGACCGGAGTTTCGGTCGGTAGTGTTGCTATGGAAAAGCGGTAGTATAACCGCCGTTGAAGCAATGAAACGGCTTGATATGAAATCAAGTACATTCTATAGAAAGGTAAAGAAATTATAGCTACGTGTTTGTCCGTCAATTAGATGCACAATAAAGAAAACTACGTGTATGTGTCACAGTGTCAGTGTCACGGGAAAATCTTTTTCCTTTACAAATATTTGTAGGATGCGGTATAATAATAAAAAAAGGGGTGATAAAAATGCACGAAAAAGAAAACTGGCCTGACACTGACACTGTGACACAGGAGCATAAAATAGAATTTGATAACGCTTTCAGAGAAAAACTGCAAGAAAAGATAGAAGACCAACTTGTAAAACAGAATGTTACGGACAAGGTTGAAAAACTTAAATGTTCTTTTGACATTATGTGGATGGCCTGGCTTGAAAGACAGAATTTTAGAAATTTTTTGAATCAAGAAGAACTAAGAAAAATGCGGCATACAGTTGTATTTTATTATCTTCTTGTTTGGCTTGAAAATGACTTGGGTTCTCGTCAGACTATTGAAGAATTTACGAACAACCCATATAATGCAGAAGAGCGGAAACGATATGCCGATTTTGAACAGCTTAAAAATGCAACCAAGAGTATAGTGTACAATGAGAAAATCTATAGAGATAATTTAGCTCTACAAAATCAGCAGGCAGCAGAAGAAGAAATCCGTTATAGGCGGGCCCCTTATAGAAGCAAAATAAATAACAAGGCGGCAAAATACGACTATATTGCACTTCGCTTCATGGAAATGTTGCAGACGCGGCAGTTAGATATATACAGACTTTTATGCCTTAGAAAAGAACGGTTGAAAACAATCGTTCCTGGGAAACATGATGAACTCATAAGTTCTTACGAGGCATATGCAGGAATTGTTACGGATTTAATAAACGAGAAAAATGTACGGAAATATGTGATAGGTTGTCTTCATTTTGTTAAGTTTGAAAACACTTATCGTTTTTTGCTTGCAGCACACCTGGCTCGATATATGCTGAAAAATAATTTGTCGCCGGAAACAGAAATTCCGTGTAAGATTTGTCTGTCTTATATAAGAATACTTGCAGATGAAAATAAAGCATCCGATACAGCATTCATAGGTGGATATGAAGAGATGGAAAAGGAGTTTCTTACTCCCTTCTTACCATACGAATTTGATAAAATTATTATTTTGCGTGGAATAATGGAAAGTTTTTTGCAACTCCTTTTTCGTTTTTTCCCTGTCGATAGTTTTGGCCCGTGGACGGACGAAGAGTATAAAAGTGCAAAAAGATTTCTGCAAGAGAATCACACATTAGAAGAGTTTACAGCCTTTAATTTTAAGGAGCTTCCAGAAGATAACTTGCTTTTTGGAAACTATGTTCGCAAATTATATCAAAACCCCACCTTCATGAATCAAAATTACTATGCAAGTGGACACGAGCTGCTTCACAAGAAAAATCAAAAGAGAAGCAGAAGTAAACCACCAAAAGGCAAATAGGTCACATTGATATTTTGATTTTGCTTAAAGCAAAAAACACTATAACCCGCATGGCATAAGGCTTTGCGGGTGTTATTTTTTCTTCCTTTCGAAAGAGAAAACACCTGTGATAAAATAAAATTAACCCGGGAACAAATAGAAAGGATGAAAACATGGAAAGACAACTTATTGAACCAATGATTTTTGATGTACTGCCCGATGTAAAAAGTAGAGGCGAACCACTACAAGAACCTATGGAATTTTTTGAACCATCACCCCAAAACAATATTAATAAGTATGAAACTCTTGTAAGTCCAATGGATTTTTTTGACGAGGCACAAATAAATTGTACACAATTTATACCCGACATCATAAACACCAAAGGACATTATACAACATCACCTGCCTCAGCAATATCAGGTATAAACTATGAAGTTGGTGATTTAGAAAATGAAAGAAATGTTGAAAAAGCAACAGGTCTTAAAGGCATTTACGAAAAAGATACGGAGTTAAGTCCCTATGTCACAATGCAACAATTATCAAATAAACTTGGAATAATTGTTGTTGGAGATAACACAATTTATCTTTATAATGGAAAATATTATAAATTAAGTTCCATTGCAGACTTAGACAGAGAGATTGTTAAAAATTTTAGAAGTCTGATTAAGATAATTGGAGTACCAAAATTTGTGAACGATGTGTCAAGCTTTGTTTTAAAAGAACCAAAACTAAATGTAAAATCATTTCCTGTATCACAAACTTTAGTATCGTTTGAAAACGGTTTGCTAAATCTTACGACTGGAAAAATGCAGCTTCATTCCAAGGAATATTTTACACTTTATAGCATTAAAGCTAATTATTTAAATAATTATGGTACAGCTTGTCCAAGGTTTGATGCTTTTCTTGAAAATATAACCAGGGGTGATGCAATATTGGTCAAAAGAATATGGCAAATGATTGGATATATTCTTACTCCAGATACCTCTGCAAAGACCTTCTTTCTTTTACAGGGAGTACAAAATTCGGGGAAGACAGTCTTGACAACTATTATATCGAAATTGTTTTCTGAAGATGCTGTTGCAACGTTGGATATACACTCATATGGTGAAAAATTTTCCGTATCAGAGTTGTTCGGTAAATCTTTGGCTATATCACCCGATTTGCCTGCAGAGCCTCTGGATTCAAAAGCAGTTGGGAAAATAAAGCAGATTACTGGTAATGATACTATATCCGCCCCGGTGAAATATAAGAGCAATTTGCAGTTCAAAAGTACAGCAAAAATTATTTTAGCAACGAATCATCCATTGTTACTTAAAATGCATGATGACGCTTTTTTTGATAGATTAGTTACAATACCATTTAAGCACTCTGTCCCTAAAAGCGAACAATGCTTTACACTGATTGATGATTTATTGTCGGAACGAGATGCGATAGTTACAAAGGCTATAAATTATTATTTTGATTTAGTCGCCCATAACTATTGTTTTATTGGGGAATATATGCCTAATCGTGTGGTTATGAACGGCACATTCATAGAAGAAAATGTAAGAATGCGCATATTTAAGTTTGTACAAAATTTCTTTACGAAAGATGATGATGGCGTAGTATTTATGGCAGATGCACACGATAGATACATTAAAGAGACCACTTATATTTCATTAAATGAGTTTTCACAGTATTTTAAACGTTATACGGAAGAAATGTATAACGGAAGAAAAGAACGAAAACGCAAGGGAAACGAAGAAAATGCCAAGAGTTGTATTTGCGGCATTAAATGGAAGGAGGATTTTAATAATGACTTATAAAAATTTTGAAGCTATGCCTTTTGTGCTTGATGTGTCCGACATAGCTGACACACTTAAAATTGGCCGTAACAAAGCTTACGAGCTTGTAAACAAAGGACAAATAAAATCTCTAAAGGTGGGAAATCAATATAGAATCCCAAGAGAAGCTTTTATTTCCTTTGTAAAGGGAGAAGCGTCAATAGTTTAAACTATTCACCCCATTGCCATTAGCGATGGGGTGTAATTACATATAAGGAGGAAAGGATTTATGTCAATACGACAAAGAGGAAACAGTTATCAAGTTATCTACAGGTGCTCGGGCGAAAGTTCGCCCCGAACAGAAACTTTTAAATCTAAGGAGGAAGCACAGCTTCGTGAAATACAAATTAAATTAGCTAAGAAAAATGGCACATTCGAGCCACCGGTGCGCGTTGCAAAGGGTGAAATAAGACAAATAAAAGATGTAACTGTTAGAGAGCTTTTGGGTGAATATGTGGAAATATACGGTCTAAAGAAATGGGGCAATTCATATTATACAGCAAATACCGGGCTAATAGACAATTATATAAATCCACATATCGGAGACCGCTATGTTAAAAGTCTATCTGTTAAGGATATGGATGCCTATTATACCAAACTACTTGATTGTCCAGCCGTTGTAACTTCGGGGCACAAACCTACAGGAGCTAAAATTACCACAAACACAATTTCCAGAATACATAAGGTACTTAAATGTGCATTCGGCAGAGCAGTTGTCTGGGGATATACAACAGTAAATCCTACCATCGGTGCTACATTACCTAAAGACAATCCTAAAGCAAGGGCTGTTTGGTCAGATGCCGAAGCACTTGAAGCCATCAAGGTTTGTGATAATCCAATTTTAAAGCTTTGTTTATATCTTGCATTAGGATGCAGTATGCGTCTGGGGGAAATCCTCGGTCTGCAATGGGATAATGTCTATTTAGATGATAATGAGCCATACCTGAAAATAGATAAGGAATTACAGCGGTGCAGCAATAAGAGTATAGAAGCATTAGAAAAGGTTAACCGCAGTACAATTATAACTAAATTCCCTGTGATTATGCCTAAAAAAGCAACAACTACTGTTGTATTAAAAGCTCCAAAAACACAAAGCAGCAACAGAATTGTGTATTTACCAAAGGCTGTTATTGACGAATTAATTAAAACAAAGGAAACCCAAAAAGAAAATATGGCTTTATTAGCAAATGAATACCACGATTACAATTTAGTTGTCGCAAAGGTAAATGGTATGCCATACGAGCTTAGGACTATTGACAAGATGTTTTATAAGCTTATAGAAGAAAAATCACTGCGTCCAGTTGTTTTTCACAGTCTGAGACACAGCAGTACATCTTTAAAGCTAAAGCTCAGTAAAGGCAATATTAAAGCTGTGCAGGGCGATACCGGTCACGCTGAGGCACGGATGGTAACTGACACCTATGCACATAGCTTTGATGACGACAGAAAACTTATAGCCAAGGAAATGGATTCCGGTTTCTTTGACAAAGTTGATGATACATCCGAAAATACTAATATAGATTCTTCCACCTTTGCCCAGTTAAAGCTTTTAATTAAGCAACATCCTGAGTTATTGAATGAATTGCTTGAATAAGGCTATTGACAAAATGAAATTAATCTAATATAATAAATATAGGATATATCCTATACTAAGGAGAATATAAATTGGAAAACTTTATTATTGACTTTTTTGAATTGGATAATGGGAATTATCCTGTAAAGGATTATCTTGATTCTTTAGATACAAAGATGCGTGCAAAGATATTATGGACAATAAATTTGCTTGAAACAAACGGCAATATGCTCGGTATGCCTTATTCAGAGCATTTGGATGATGGAATATTTGAGCTTCGCACAAAACAAGGCAGTGATATTTCAAGAGTGTTATATTTCTTCTGCATCGGGAGAAAAATAATACTTACACACGGGTTCACAAAGAAAACAAACAAAGTCCCGAAAAAAGAAATTGAAACGGCAAAAAAATACAGAGACCTGTATTTGAGCAGACAGAAAGGAGAATGATTATGTCTGATTTCAGAAATTATTTAAATGAACAACTTAAAAATGAAGAGTTTCGTGCAGAATATGAAAAGCTTGCACCGGAGTTCTCCATTATTCAGGCTGTAATTGATGCAAGAAAGTCCAGCAATATGACACAAAAGGAACTATCGGAGAAAACAGGCATAGCTCAATCCGATATAAGCAAACTGGAAAACGGAAACAGCAACCCGACTTTGGGAATGCTAAAGCGTTTGGCAGAGGGTATGGATATGACTATTAAGCTTGAATTTGTACCTAAACGAGTTAATTGATTTTATATAGTTTTAGCCTGTTTTGTTGGCAAATGTATGCAAAACACGCTTTAAGGCTAAAAAATAAGATTTATTTGTAGGCAAAATATACACTAAATTGTATAATTATAAAAGTTTAGAGAACAAAAATTAACCACCGAAAACGAATATGTTTTCGGTGGTTTTTGGCGTCCCAGATAGGAATCGAACCTACGGCGTTTCGCTTAGGAGGCGAACCCTCTATCCTACTGAGGTACTGGGACATGTATAAATATTAACTTTGATTGAATATCAGGCGAACGTCACACCTTCCACTTAGGAGGGGCTTGTTATATCCATTTAACTATGTAGGCTTATTTAAATTTCTTAAAGATTATAACATATACAGGTTTTTAATGCAAGTTCTTTTTACACAAAATCTGCGAGGATTGTGTTACTGACAAAAAAGCCTTTGTCGGAAAATCTCAAGCAATCACCATCAAACGCAAAAAATCCCCAATCGGTATATTTTTTTATGGCATCGCCGAAAACATCGGTGAACGAGGTGCCGAACCTTGCCTTGAATTCAGTATCCTTTACCCCGTCACGGCAGCGGAGTCCTAAAAACATAAATTCGCTCATTTGCTCATCCACGCTTTGAATACTTGACATATTCTCGGCAAAACCGTTTTTCTCTACCGCCGCAATGTATTCGTCAATTCTGCATATATTTGAGAACCTCTTTGCGCCCATACAGGAATACGCACCTGCGCCAAGACCTAAGAAATCGTCACAACGCCAGTACTTGAGGTTATGACGGGATTCTCTGCTGTCCTTTGCAAAGTTAGAAATTTCGTATCTGTTATAGCCTTTCTCTGAAAGTTTTTTTACTGCAAGCTCGTACATATCCGCAAAAACATCGTCGTCAGGCAAATTCAGTTCCATCGTTGCAAAGGGCGTGCCGTCCTCAATTTTCAGCGAATAGCATGAAATATGCTCTGCACCGAATTCCAGAGCCGCATCAAGAGTTTTCTCCCAATCCTCAAGGCTTTGGTCGGGGAGTCCGTACATTAAATCAAGCGAAATATTGTCAAAGCCTGCTCGGCGTGCACTTTCAAAACAAATTTTAAAATCGTCAAAGTTATGGATTCTGCCAAGAGTCTTTAATTTTTCATCATCGGTTGTCTGAAGACCTATGCTCAGGCGGTTTATTCCGCTTTGGCGAAGAGTTTTCAGGCCGTCAAACCCGATTGTACCGGGGTTACATTCTACCGTTATTTCCGCATCTTCGGAGATATTATATATTCCTGAAAGCTTTTTCAGCGTCTGTCCAAGCAGCTCAGGTGAAATTCTTGTAGGTGTTCCGCCGCCAAAGTACACCGTATCAACTGTTTGAACGGTATCTTTATAATGCTCCGCCTCTTTAATCAGGGCACAAAAATAGGGCGTTATGTACGCATCCATTTTTGCATAGGAATTAAAGTCGCAGTAGCGA
This sequence comes from Clostridia bacterium, assembly GCA_045542775.1. Lineage (GTDB taxonomy): Bacteria > Bacillota > Clostridia > Monoglobales > Monoglobaceae > SIG440. The sequence continues at coordinate 15,924 of JAZQLR010000069.1, read as the reverse complement.
CACTTGCTTTTGCAAAACGGAATGTGAACATAAAGCCCTGTTTTCATTTAGTTCTCCTTTGATATAACGCCGGCACAATTTTCAAGAAAGATTGTTTGATTGAGTTGTCGTCGTGTACTATGTGTACACAAGACAACTCAAGCGAATGATATGTGCAGAAAATTTGACGGCAAGGATTTAATCCAGTTTAAGCACCGACATAAATGCCTCCTGCGGCACCTCAACCGAGCCAACCTGACGCATACGCTTTTTACCCTCTTTCTGCTTTTCGAGCAGCTTTTTCTTACGGGTAATATCACCGCCGTAGCACTTGGCAAGGACATCCTTACGCATTGCACGGACAGTTTCGCGGGCAATAATCTTGCTGCCTATCGCCGCCTGAATGGGAACTTCAAAAAGCTGACGGGGAATTGATTCTTTCAGCTTTTCAGCAATGCGTCTGCCTCTCGAATATGCACTTTCCTTGTGCACGATAAACGACAGCGCGTCAACCATTTCGCCGTTGAGCAGAATGTCCAGCTTGACAAGCTCGGACTTCTGATAGTTCTTAAGCTCGTAATCAAATGATGCATAGCCACGGGTTCTTGACTTGAGTGCATCAAAGAAATCGTAAATTATCTCGTTGAGCGGAAGCTCGTACTTAAGTGTTACGCGGTTTTCGTCAAGATAGGTCATATCTATATATGTTCCGCGGCGTTCCTGACAAAGTTCCATAATGCTGCCCACAAATTCCTTTGGAGTCATAATCGATGCCGCAACAATCGGCTCGAGCATATGGTCGGTCTCCTGAGGTTCGGGCATATTGGTCGGGTTTGAAATGGTCAGCTGTGTTCCGTCGGTCTTGACAATTATATACTCAACCGAGGGTGCCGTTGTAACCAAATCAAGGTTATATTCACGCTCTAAGCGTTCCTGAATAATCTCCATATGGAGAAGTCCCAAAAATCCGCAACGGAAGCCAAAGCCAAGCGCCACCGAATTCTCTGCCTCGAACTGAAGTGCCGCATCATTGAGCTGAAGCTTTTCGAGCGCATCACGCAAATCGTTGTATCTTGCGCCATCGGCAGGGTAAACGCCGGAATACACCATCGGCTTTACCTCTTTATATCCGGGGAGAGCCTCTGTTGCGCCCTTTTGGGCTGTTGTAACCGTATCACCCACACGGACATCACGGACATTCTTGATACTTGCGGCAATAAAGCCAACCTCGCCTGCCTTTATCTCCTTTGCAGGGAGCATACCAAGCGGATTGAGATAACCCACCTCAACCACATCAAAGGTTGAACCGGTTGCCATCATCTTTATGGTCTCGCCGGCACGAAGCGTACCGTCAATTACACGAACATAGGCAATTACACCCTTGTAGCTGTCGTAGTACGAGTCGAAAATCAGCGCCTTAAGCGGAGCATTCTCGTCGCCCTGAGGTGGCGGAACTGCTTCAACTATTTTCTCAAGGACTTCTTCAATGTTTATTCCGTTCTTTGCCGAAATACAGGGCGCGGTCTGCGCCTCGATACCTATTATATCCTCAATCTCCTGCTTAACCACATCAGGCTGAGCGCTGGGAAGGTCGATTTTGTTGATAACGGGGACCATCTCAAGGTCATGTTCCAACGCAAGGTAGGTGTTTGCAAGGGTCTGCGCCTCAATGCCCTGAGCCGCATCGACAATCAAAATTGCGCCCTCGCACGCAGCCAGACTTCGGGATACTTCGTAGTTGAAGTCAACATGGCCGGGGGTGTCGATAAGGTTTAAGACATACTGCTGCCCGTCGTTTGCGTTATATAAAAGCCTTACCGCACGAGCCTTGATGGTAATTCCACGCTCACGCTCAAGCTCCATATTATCGAGAATCTGCGCCTGCATCTCACGGTTGGTGAGTGCGCCGGTCAGTTCAAGAAGTCTGTCGGCAAGAGTTGATTTGCCGTGGTCGATATGCGCAATAATTGAAAAGTTGCGTATGTTCTTCTGGTACTCGTTCATTCAGATTTTCCTTCCGATGTTTGTGTAGTTTTTATGCGTTGTAGCCGTCGGGATTCTGCTGCTGCCATCTCCAGCCGTCTGCACACATATCCTCGAGAGTCTTCTTGGCAACAAAGCCAATCTCTTCCTTCGCTTTCTGCGGGTCTGCATAGCAGGCATCAATATCGCCGGGACGGCGGTCTTCAAGCATGTAAGGCAGGTCTCTGCCGCAGGCCTTTGAAAACGCCTTTATCATATCCAGTACGCTGTAGCCCTGACCTGTTCCCAGGTTGTAGGTAACAATGCCCGACTTCTTTGAAATCTTTTCAAGTGCGCAAAGATGTCCGTCAGCAAGGTCGATAACATGAATATAGTCACGCACACCTGTGCCGTCGGGGGTATCGTAGTCGCTACCGAAAACATGGATATAATCGCGCTTTCCAACTGCAACCTGAGCAATATACGGCATAAGATTGTTGGGTATACCCTTGGGGTCTTCACCAATAAGACCGCTCTCGTGTGCGCCTACCGGATTGAAGTATCTGAGAAGAGCAATGTCCCAGTCGGGGTCAGAAACCGCAAGGTCGCGGAGAATTTCCTCAATCATCAGCTTGGTTCTGCCGTAGGGGTTTGTGCACTGCAGGGGGAAGTCCTCACTAATCGGAACGGTATGGGGCTTGCCGTAAACCGTTGCCGATGAGCTGAATACTAACTTTTTAACATTATTTTCAGCCATAACCTCGCAAAGGTTAACCGTGCTGTATATATTGTTGTGGTAATATGCAAGGGGCATCTGGACAGACTCGCCAACCGCCTTGAAGCCTGCAAAGTGGATTGCCGCATCAAACTTATTCTCGGCAAAAACCTTGCGGAGAGCCTCCTTGTCAACTAAATCAACTTTATAGAATTTAAGCGACTTGCCGGTAATTTGCTGAACTCTTCTGAGCGACTCCTCAGAGCTGTTCGAAAGATTGTCAACAACCGTAACCTCGTAGCCTGCGTTAAGAAGCTGAACGCAGGTATGACTTCCGATATAACCGGCACCGCCTGTAACCAAAATATGCATAATTTTACCTCCTTGTGCTGCCTTTACAGCAAATATTTTGAACTTATATTTTAACATATTTTTACCCATTTTTCAAGAGTTTTGCCTGTATTTGTTCTGTCTATAAAATTTTACTGATGAAAATGCATTTCTGCTGCAACTACAAAAGACCCTATCACACAAGCTCAGGGTGACAGGCGAGATGTTTTTTGATTGTCATTCTGAAGCACAGCTGAAGAATCTTTATACACAAAAGCCCCAAGCCATTGGCTTGGTGCTTTTGTTATTAAACATTAAAAATCATATCGTCGGAAAAGTCTGTAGGAACGACATCAATGTCGCTGTAGGACTGGATACCTGTTCCGGCAGGAACAAGCTTACCGATAATAACATTTTCCTTAAGACCAAGCAGCGGGTCAATCTTACCCTTGATAGCTGCGTCTGTGAGGACTCTGGTTGTTTCCTGGAAGGATGCAGCAGAAAGGAATGAATCTGTTGCAAGAGCTGCCTTGGTGATACCCATAAGAACCTCGGAGTGAACGGCTTCTGCCTTGCCCTCGGCACGCATCTTTTCGTTTACTCTTTCAAGCTCATATCTTTCAACAAGTGTGCCTGTGAGGAAATCTGTATCGCCAGCATCCTCAACCTTAACCTTATGCATCATCTGTCTTACGATAACCTCGATATGCTTATCGTTGATATCAACACCCTGCAGGCGGTAAACTCTCTGAACTTCCTGAATGAGGTAGTCCTGAACAGCTGTGTAGCCCTTGATTGCAAGGATATCGTGAGGATTGATTGAACCCTCTGTCAGCTCGTCACCGGCTTCGATAACCTGCTCGTCACGAACCTTGATTCTTGAACCGTAAGGAATAAGGTATGTTGCTGAATTTCCGTTCTCGTCATCAAGAATGGTAACTTCACGCTTCTTCTTGTTCTCGGTAATCTTCACGCGGCCGCCGATTTCTGCAACGATAGCAAGACCCTTAGGCTTTCTTGCTTCGAAAAGTTCCTCGACACGGGGAAGACCCTGAGTAATATCGTCACCTGCGACACCGCCGGCGTGGAAGGTACGCATTGTAAGCTGTGTACCAGGTTCACCGATGGACTGTGCAGCAATGATACCAACTGCTTCACCAATATTAACAGGCTCGCCGTTTGCAAGGTTGTGACCGTAGCACTTCGCACAAACGCCAATCTTTGAGCGGCACTTGAGGATTGAACGAATCTTCACCTGTTCTACACCTGCGGCACAAATCTTGTCTGCCATAAGCGGAGAAATCATTGTTCCTGCCTCGCAGAGAAGCTTGCCGTCGGGACTTACAACATTCTCGCAGGTTGTTCTGCCCACAAGTCTGTCCTTAAGCTTTTCGATAATTTCATTGCCGTCCTTGATATCCTTGGCAATGATACCGTCGTTTGTTCCGCAATCGTCTTCACGGATGATAACCTCCTGAGAAACGTCAACCAGACGACGGGTAAGATAACCTGAGTCGGCTGTTCTCAGCGCGGTATCTGTAAGACCCTTACGGGCACCGTGAGTTGAAATGAAGTACTCAAGTACTGTCAGACCTTCACGGAAGTTTGCACGGATAGGAATTTCGATTGTACGACCCGATGTATCTGCCATAAGACCACGCATCGCGCCCAGCTGACGAATCTGGTTAACGCTACCACGGGCACCGGAGTTCGCCATCATAAAGATAGGATTAAGCTCGTCGAGGTTCTTCATAAGAGCGTCTGTAACCTTATTTGAGGTCTCGGACCAGATCTGAATAACCTTTTCGTATCTTTCCTCGTTTGTAAGAAGACCACGGAGGTACTTCTTTGTAACCTTTTCGATTTCTGCCTCGGCTTCTGCAAGGTAAACCTTCTTTTCTTCAGGGATTTCGATATCCGAAACGCCGACGGTGATAGCACCGCGTGTTGAATACTTAAAGCCCATAGCCTTTACATCGTCAAGGAGAGTTGCAGTTTCGGTAATGCCGTGGATTTTGATGCTCTTGTCGATAATCTGACCGAGCTTTTTCTTGTCAACACGGAACTGAATCTCAAGCGCAAGCTTATTTTCGGGAAGACTTCTGTCAACAAAGCCCAAATCCTGCGGAATCTTCTCATTGAAGATAAGTCTGCCGACGGTTGCATCAATGATGCCTGTAACCTTTTCGCCGTCGATTTCTCTTGTAACACGAACCTTAATAGGTGCGTGGAGACCTACTGCGCCGTTTGCATAAGCCAAGGTCGCCTCGTCCTCTGAGCCAAAGACCTTACCTGCACCATATTCGTCGTCAATCTGGATTGTCAGGTAGTAACTACCCAGAACCATATCCTGTGTAGGAACAGTTACAGGATTACCATCCTGAGGCTTCAGCAGGTTGTTTGCAGAAAGCATAAGGAATCTTGCCTCTGCCTGTGCTTCTGCTGAAAGGGGAAGGTGCACCGCCATCTGGTCGCCGTCGAAGTCGGCGTTGAACGCGGTACATACAAGAGGATGAAGCTTAAGCGCCTTACCCTCAACCAGAACGGGTTCAGACGCCTGAATACCCAGTCTGTGAAGTGTAGGAGCACGGTTTAAAAGAACCGGATGCTCTGAAATTACGCTTTCGAGCACATCCCAAACCTCGGGACGAACACGCTCTACCATTCTCTTTGCGGATTTAATGTTATGTGCCAAGCCATCGTTAACCAATTTTTTCATAACAAAGGGCTTGAACAGCTCCAGAGCCATCTTCTTAGGAAGACCGCACTGGTAAATTTTGAGTTCGGGACCTACAACGATAACCGAACGGCCTGAATAGTCAACACGCTTACCAAGGAGGTTCTGACGGAAACGACCCTGCTTACCCTTGAGCATATCTGAAAGAGATTTAAGAGCTCTGCCGTTAGGACCTGTAACAGGTCTGCCACGTCTGCCGTTATCGATAAGAGCATCAACTGCTACCTGAAGCATTCTCTTTTCGTTTCTAACGATGATTTCAGGAGCACCCAAATCAAGAAGTCTCTTGAGACGGTTGTTTCTGTTGATAACTCGTCTGTAAAGGTCATTTAAGTCGGAGGTTGCAAATCTGCCACCGTCCAACTGAACCATAGGTCTTATTTCGGGAGGAATTACGGGGAGAACGGGCATAATCATCCATTCGGGCTTGTTGCCTGACTGACGGAATGAATCTACCACTTCAAGACGGCGGACGGTACGAATCTTCTTCTGACCCTTTGCACCGTCAAGGTCTGCCTTGAGCTCTTCGTAAAGTGCCTCAAGGTCGATTGCCTGAAGCATTTCAAGAATAGCTTCGGCACCCATACCTGCCTTAAACGCATCAGCACCGTACTTTTCACATTCTTCACGATATTCTCTTTCGCTTAAAATCTGGTTCTTCATAAGACCGGTCTTACCGGGGTCGATAACCACATAAGCTGCGAAGTACAGAACCTTTTCAAGAAATCTGGGTGACATATCAAGGATAAGACCCATACGGCTGGGGATTCCCTTGAAGTACCAGATGTGTGATACGGGAACAGCCAGTTCGATATGGCCCATTCTCTCACGGCGAACCTTTGCGCGTGTAACTTCAACACCGCAGCGGTCGCAGACAACGCCCTTATAACGGACTCTCTTGTACTTACCGCAGTGACATTCCCAGTCCTTCTGCGGGCCAAAAATCTTTTCGCAGAAAAGACCGTCTTTTTCAGGCTTTAAAGTTCTGTAATTTATAGTTTCGGGCTTTTTAACTTCGCCGTGTGACCATTCTCTGATCTTTTCGGGGGAAGCAAGGCCGATTTGAATGGCATCAAAAATCTGATTTTCACTCATAATATTATCACTCGACTTTCTGCTCACAAGGATACTCAAGCTATCCGGACTTCGTTATGAGCGTCTCGGTCCGGGGTAATTCTGGATTGATGAGGGTTCCGGAATATTAGAACTCGTCTTCTGCGTCATCAATGTCGCCAAGCAGGTCATCTGCAAGGAGGTCAAATGAATCCGTATCGTCTTCCGGTTCCTCGTCCATAACGGTATCTTCAAAGTCATAGAAGAGGTCATTTTCATCAAGAGAGTCAGCGTCTGCTTCCTCGCCCTCGGGCTGACCGAAGTTGTTTTCGGGAGCGTCCTCTGCTCTGTCGATGTTAACCTGCAAATCTTCCGGCTCGTCGTCAAGGTTTTCTTTCAGGATAACCTCGTTTCCGTCAGCGTCAAGAACCTTAACATCAAGAGCAAGGCTCTGGAGTTCCTTGATAAGAACCTTAAATGATTCCGGAATACCGGGCTTGGGTATATTCTCGCCCTTAACGATTGCCTCGTAGGTCTTAACACGGCCCACAACATCGTCGGACTTAACTGTAAGGATTTCCTGGAGTGTGTATGCTGCACCATAAGCTTCAAGTGCCCAAACTTCCATTTCACCGAATCTCTGGCCACCGAACTGAGCTTTACCACCCAGAGGCTGCTGAGTAACAAGTGAGTAAGGACCGGTTGAGCGGGCGTGAATCTTATCGTCAACCAGATGGGCAAGCTTAAGCATATGCATATAGCCTACCGTTACGCGGTTGTCAAAGGGTTCGCCTGTACGGCCGTCGTAGAGAACGGTCTTACCGTCTCTCTCGTAGCCTGCCTGCTCGAGGGCATCCATAATATCGTCCTCGTTTGCACCGTCAAATACCGGAGTTGCAACCTTCCAGCCAAGAGCCTTTGCCGCATAGCCAAGGTGAACCTCAAGAACCTGTCCGATGTTCATACGCGAAGGTACGCCCAGGGGGTTAAGAACAATCTGAAGCGGTGTTCCGTCGGGGAGGAAGGGCATATCCTCTTCGGGAAGAATTCTCGAAATAACACCCTTGTTACCGTGACGGCCCGCCATCTTATCGCCGACAGAAATCTTACGCTTCTGAGCGATGTAACAACGAACTATCTGATTTACGCCGGGGGGCAGCTCGTCGCTGTTCTCACGGGTAAATACCTTAACATCAACAATAATACCATATTCGCCGTGGGGTACGCGGAGTGATGTGTCACGCACTTCACGGGCTTTTTCGCCGAAGATTGCACGGAGCAGTCTTTCCTCGGCGCTGAGTTCGGTTTCACCCTTAGGTGTAACCTTACCAACAAGTATATCGCCGCTTTCAACCTCTGCACCGATGCGGATAATGCCACGCTCGTCAAGGTCTTTCAGCGCATCTTCACCAACATTGGGGATATCACGGGTGATTTCTTCCGGACCAAGCTTGGTGTCACGGGATTCAATCTCGTATTCCTCGATGTGGATTGATGTGAGGACATCTTCTTTTACAAGACGCTCGTTAACAAGCATAGCATCCTCGTAGTTGTAACCTTCCCATGTCATAAAGCCAATGAGAATGTTGCGGCCGAGACCGATTTCACCGTTCTTTGTTGAAGGACCGTCGGCAATGATGTCACCGGCTTCAACTCTCTCGCCCTCTGAAACGATGGGACGCTGGTTGATACACATACCCTGGTTTGAACGGGTGAATTTGATAAGCTTGTAACGGTCGGTTTCGCCGTTATCGTTCTTGATTTCGATAAACTGAGCTGAAACCTTTGAAACAACGCCGGCATTCTTTGCAAGAACACAAACACCGGAGTCTTTTGCCGCCTTATATTCCATACCGGTACCGATAATCGGTGACTCGGGGCAAAGCAGCGGAACAGCCTGACGCTGCATGTTTGAACCCATCAGCGCACGGTTAGCATCGTCGTTCTCAAGGAACGGAATCATTGCTGTCGCAATTGATGTAACCTGTCTGGGGGATACGTCCATATAGTCAACACGGCATTTGCCGGGTTCTGCGGATACTTCAAGGAATTCATCCTTATATCTTGTAACAACTCTCTTTGCAAGGAACTCGTTGTTCTCGCCGAGAGGCTCGTTCGCCTGAGCGATATAGAGACCGTCCTCCACATCTGCTGTCATATAGTCAACGATATCGGTAACGCAACCTGTCTCCTTGTCTACTCTGCGGTAGGGAGCTTCGATAAAGCCGTACTCATTCACCTTTGCAAAGCCGGAGAGTGAGTTGATAAGACCGATGTTAGGACCTTCAGGTGTCTCGATAGGACACATACGGCCATAGTGTGAAGAGTGAACGTCTCGCACTTCAAAGCCGGCTCTCTCTCTTGAAAGACCACCGGGACCGAGGGCTGAAAGTCTTCTCTTATGAGTAAGCTCACCGAGGGGGTTAATCTGGTCCATAAACTGTGACAGCTGTGATGAACCGAAGAATTCCTTAACAGCCGATGTCACGGGACGGATATTGATAAGAGTCTGGGGAGTGATTGAATCGAGGTCCTGAGTGGACATTCTTTCACGCACAACTCTTTCCATTCTTGAAAGACCGATTCTGAACTGGTTCTGGAGCAGTTCACCAACGGATCTCAGGCGGCGGTTGCCGAGGTGGTCGATATCATCAACTGTACCGAGGCCTGCTGCCAGGTTGCCAACATAAGAGATGGACGCAATAATATCGTCAACAACAATGTGACGGGGGATAAGCTCGTCGCGGCGTTCCTTGATTGCATTTTTGAATTCGTCGGAATTCATATCGGGGAATTCAGCAATGATTTCCTTAAGAACGCTAAAGCGAACCTTTTCGTTAATTTCGTAGTCGCGGGGGTTATAGTCAACCAAATCACTCATATCAACCATACCGTTTGAGAGGACATTGGTTGTATGCTCGTCGTCAACCTTGATTACAACCTTGCTGATGTTTGCAACCTCAAGGGCACGCGCCATTTCCTTGGTAATGGTCTCGCCTGCTGCAACAATCAGTTCGCCTGTTTCGGGGTCAACAAGGTTTTCTGCAGAAACCTGTCCGACAATTCTGCCGGCAAGCTCCAGCTTTTTATTGAACTTATAACGACCTACACGGGCAAGGTCATATCTCTTAGGATCAAAGAAGAGGTTTGTGATAAGAGACTTTGAGCTTTCGATTGTAGGCGGCTCGCCCGGACGGAGCTTGCGGTAAATTTCAAGCAAGCCTTCCTCGTAGGTTTTGGTGGTATCCTTTTCCATTGTGCGGAGAATTCTCTCATCGTCACCGAACAGCTCTCTGATTTCGGTATCTGTACCAAAGCCGAGGGCACGGATAAGAACGGTGATGGGAGTTTTTCTCATCTTATCTATTTTTACATGGAAAAGGTCGTTGCTGTCGGTTTCGTACTCAAGCCATGCACCGCGGTTGGGGATAACCTGAGATGAGAACAGCTTTTTGCCGATTTTGTCGAACTTCTCGGCAAAATATACACTAGGCGCGCGAACCAGCTGGCTGACGATAACACGCTCAGCACCGTTTATGATAAAGGTACCTGACGGGGTCATAATCGGGAAATCACCCATAAAGATTTCCTGCTCCTTAACCTCGCCGGTCTCTTTGTTGATGAGTCTTACCTTAACTCTGAGGGGAGCAGCATACGTTGCATCTCTCTCCTTGCATTCCTCAATGTCGTATTTGGGATTCATATCTATTCTGTAATCAATGAATTCCAGAATGAGATTTCCCGCATAGTCCATAATAGGTGACACGTCGTGGAAGACTTCTTTCAACCCTTCGTGCAAAAACCACTCGTATGAATTTTTCTGGATTTCGATAAGGTTAGGCATATCAATGACTTCTCTTATCTTGCCGTAGCTCATTCGGGTGTTTCTGCCAAGCTTCACCGGATGTACCATAAAATCAATCACCTCTTCGTAAATTTTGTGGCGCGCCCAAAAGGCCGCCGTTTGTATGCTAAATAAGTAAAAAAGCACAACATATAGTAGTAATTTTTGCAAATTTCATAAATTTTCACAAAAAATATTTTAAAGAACTATTGCATTTTCAGAAAGTGTGTGCTATACTGAAAACACGGTAAAAAATACAGTTGAAAATCGAAAATTCGCAAAAAGGTGCACTATAATAGATAGCCATTATATCATACGATTTGGGCTTTGTCAATGCATTTTGCGAAATTTATTATTTTTTAAAAAAGTATTGCAGGGCATCAGATTAGTTTTAAGTCTGGTGCCGATTTTTTTACTGAAGAAAGGATATGGGATTATGAAGCTGACAAATCCGTCCGAGCTGAAAAGCGTTATTGAGCGTCACGGCTTTTCGTTTACAAAAAGCCTTGGGCAGAATTTTCTGATTGACGAGAATATCCTGAACAAAATAATCGAAGGCTCCGGCATCGACAAAAGCTGGGGTGCTCTTGAAATCGGCCCCGGCGCCGGAACTCTGACCCGTGAGCTTGCGGCAAATGCCAAAAAAGCAGTTGCGGTGGAGATTGACAAAAAGCTTATCCCACTGCTTGCGGACACTCTTTCGGAGTTTGACAATGTGGAAATTATCAACGAAGATGTAATGAAAGTTGACCTTAAATCGCTTATCGCCGAAAAGTTCGGGGATATGCCGGTTGCGGTTGTGGCAAATCTTCCTTATTATATAACAACCCCGATAATTATGGGATTTTTAGAGAACAATATTCCCGTTAAATCCCTGACGGTGATGATACAAAAAGAGGTTGCCGAGCGTATGGTGGCAAGCCCCGGCGGCAAGGACTACGGCGCTCTTTCGGCGGCAGTTCAGTTCTACACCGAGCCAAAGCTTGTGTGCCGTGCAGAGCCGCATTGCTTTATGCCGCAGCCAAAGGTTGCATCGGTTGTTATACGGCTTGAAGTTCTTGAAAAGCCAAGGGTTGATGTTAAAAACCCCGACTTTATGTTTGCGGTAATAAAATCCGCATTCGGTCAGAGGCGAAAGACCTTGGTTAACGCTCTGTCGAAAAGTCCCTATATTAATATAGGAAAAGATTTAATAATTGAAGTTCTTGAAGCTTTGGGTATTGACCCCAACATTCGGGGCGAAAAGCTTGGGCTTGAGGAATTTGCAAAAATATCAGATTTACTGGAGGAAAAACACAATGACAAGTAAGGAAAGAGCATATTTAAAGAGTCTGGCGGCAAAGGTTCCGTCACTTTATCAGGTAGGCAAGGACGGCATAAGTGAAAATGTCGTAAAGACCATAGATGATGCACTTGCAGCACGGGAACTTATCAAGGGCCATGTTCTTGAAAACTCAATGCTTGGCGTGCGTGAGGTCGCAGAAGAGCTTGCGGCAAAGACTGCATCGCAGGTGGTTATCTGCATCGGCAACAAGTTTGTGCTCTACCGCCGTTCGGAAAAGAACCTTTGCGAAATGTAAACTTTTTGTTGTTATGCCGACATATTATTGACTTTTACCCTGATCTTATATATAATTGGGTAGAAATTCAGTTTTTGGAATTGCAAATCAAAAAGAAAGGCAAATGATTTTAATTGGATATATTCACAAAAAAAGGTAAAATTATACTCTCAATAGTTTGCACCTTCTGTATGCTGTTTGCAACGGTGAGCGGTGTTATCTCGGCAAAATGGGTTACCAACCTCTATCTTGGCGAGGAAATCCTGCTCGACTCTCTTGACAAGCAATCGGATGGTGTGGGTATGGTCAACATACTCCTCCTCGGCGTGGACGAAGGCGGTATGCGAAGCGATACCATTATGCTTGCCAGCCTCAACGGCAGAACCGGCAAGCTGAGCGTGATGTCAATACCCCGTGATACAAGAGTCCGTGTAGGTAATTATTACCAGAAAATCAACGCGGCAATCGGTATCGGCGCGCAGGAAGTCAGAAAGGGCAACCTTAAAGAGCCGGAAGAGCTGACCGTTCAAAAGGTAAAGCTACTGACCGGAATGCCCATACACTATTTTATGAGCATTGACTTTGACGGATTTAAGGAAGTAATCGACGCACTGGGCGGTGTTGAATTTGAGGTTCCGTTCCGTATGAAATACGACGACCCCGTGCAGAATCTGCACATAGACCTCCAGCCGGGACTTCAGGTTCTGGACGGCGAGGCAGCACACGATTTTGTCAGATTCCGTAAGGGCAACGCCGGATACCCCGGCTACGCAATGGGCGACCTTGGCAGAATTGAGGCACAGCAGGCGTTTATAAAGGCGCTTATTCAGCAAAAGGTCAATGCCAAGTACCTGCTCAAGGCAGACGAGCTGTTTGATGTGGTGGTTCGCAATGTCCGCACCAACTACACGGCAAAGGACCTTATCCGCCACTTAGGCGCAATCAGTAGGGTTGACTCCGAGCTGATGACAATGTATCAGCTTCCCGGCTCGGCACAGACAATTGGCGGCGTTTCGTACTTCCTTTGTGACGAAAGGGCAACACAGGAGCTTGTTGATACAGTTTTTAACCCCTCGTATGACGGGGACAACGATAAAGAATAATGTAAAGGACACGGATTATGAAAGTTTTAATGGCTACAATGCAGCTTGATATAGGCGGTGCGGAAACGCACATTGTTGAGCTTTCAAAAGCTCTTGCCCGTCGTGGAATTGAAGTTTTTGTTGCCTCCAACGGCGGCGCGTATGTTAAAGAGCTTGAGGAAGCCGGCATACAGCACTTCAAGGTTGCTCTCAACCGCAAGACTCCGGCATCAATGTTTTCTGCATACAAGGCGCTTAAAAAGATTATTTTAGAAAACAAGATAGATGTGGTACACGCACACGCGCGTATCCCCGGATTTTTGTGCGGACTTCTGGCAAAGCGTTATGGTTTCAGATTTGTTACCACCGCACACTGGGTTTTTAACACCAGATTTCCTCTTAACCTGCTTACCAACTGGGGTTCGAGAAGCCTCGCGGTAAGCGACGATATCAAGCAATACCTGATTGACAACTACGGCTGCAACGCCGAAAATATCCGTGTGACCATAAACGGGGTTGATACTGCAAAATTCTCCGACAGCATCGATTATTCCGACATAGCTGAGGAATTTAATTTCCAGAAGGATGCAACACGCATTGTATATGTCAGCCGAATGGATACCGACCGAAGCTTCGCGGCGCACAAGCTGATTGAGGCAATGCCCGTTTTGTGTGACAACATCGAAAATCTTGAAGCAGTAATCGTAGGCGGTGGCAACGATTTTGACAAGATTAATGCCGAAGCCGAGGAAATGAACCGGGTTTTAAAACGCCGTGCAATCATAGTTACCGGCGGCAGAACCGACATAAACAAGTTTGCAGCATCGGGTGATGTCTTTGTGGGTGTAAGCCGTGCAGCGCTTGAGGCAATGGCTTGCAAAAAGCCTGCTATTATTGCCGGAAACGAAGGCTATATCGGAATATTTGACGAGAGCAAGCTTGCCGTTTCAATCGACACCAACTTCTGTTGCCGTGGCTGCGGCGACACCACCACCGAGGAACTGACCCGTGACCTTTTAGCACTTCTCGCAGGCAACAAGGCGCAGTACCGCAAGGAATTGGGCGAGTATTCCCTTGAAACAGTGAAAAAATATTACTCTGTTGAAACAATGGCGAGCGATGCGCTCAAGATGTATATTTCGGAAATTAAGGACAGCAAAATCAATGAGGTTGACGATGCCGTAGAATTTGAAGATATTGAAAAGTATCTTGTTCACGGCAACAGCAAACGCGATATTGACATAATGATTTCGGGGTATTACGGCTTTCACAACAGCGGTGACGATTCCATTCTTGACGCAATGCTTAAGGATTTGCGCGATGCCGTTCCCAATGCCAATATTATAGTAATGTCCAAATCACCGAGGGAAACCGCCAATGAATACAATGTCAGCACGGTTGACCGTTTTGACTTTATCGCAATCTGGAAGCTTCTTAAAAACACCAAGCTCCTGATAAGCGGCGGCGGCAGCCTTATACAGGATGTAACCAGCTCGCTCTCCCTCTACTACTACCTTTCAATTATAGCTATGGCAAAGAAACTTGGTGCAAAGGTTATGCTTTATGCCAACGGCATAGGTCCGCTCACCAAACAGTATAATCTGCGGTTTGTTAAAAACACGCTCAAAAAAGCTGATTGTGTAACACTCCGTGACGAGGATTCAAAGGTAGAGCTTATTAAACTCCTCCCCGAGCTGACAAACGCACAGGTAACAGCCGACCCGGTATTTACAGCGAATACAGAAAATGACGAGGAAATAGACAACGCACTCAGCCGCGCCGGAATTGACAGTGATAAAAAATTTTTTGTTGTTTCGGTTCGCGACTGGGACGATATGGACGACAATGTAGACCAAAAGATTGCACAATTTGGCGATTATGTATACGAAAAGCACGGGATTATGCCGTTTATAATTCCGCTGCAGAGCCGATTTGACAAGGGAATTTCAGAGGACATTGAAGTTCTCACAACAGTACCCTACGGCGTGACCCGAAAAGGCTATACCCCCGAATTGCTTATGGGAATTATCGGACGTGCGGAATTTGTTGTAGGAATGCGACTCCACAGCCTGATTTATGCAGCCAAAATGGGCGTGCCCGTTATTGCCCTTGACTACGACCCCAAGGTTGAGGCGGTGATGAAGTCTATCGGGCTTGACTACTCACTCAAGGTTGATAATGTTGACAAGGACAAGCTTTGTGAGTATGCAGACGAAATAGTTGCAAACCGGGAAACGCTTTGCAAAATGCTTACAGAAAAGAGCAATACATTCCGTGAGCTTGCAATGCGCAACACCGACGCCGCATTAGAGCTTTTGAAAAATTAAATAACAAAAAATATGCACCACAGAAAATTTTTCTGTGGTGCATTTCATGTTTATCATTTCAATCGCCTTTGGCGAATTTCAATTGCCACAGGCAAATTTCATTGCAAATAATTTGCAAGCAAATTATTTGCTCATAGCTTCTTCAATAGCAACTGAAACTGCAACAGTCATACCAACCATGGGGTTGTTACCTGCGCCGAGGAGACCCATCATCTCTACGTGTGCGGGAACTGATGAAGAACCTGCGAACTGAGCGTCTGAGTGCATACGACCCATTGTATCTGTCATACCGTATGATGCAGGACCTGCAGCCATATTATCGGGATGGAGTGTACG
>JAZQLR010000068.1:0-31059 GCA_045542775.1 Clostridia bacterium | reverse complement strand
TTTGTAGAGTCGGTTGCGTACTGCTCGCCAAAGTCCGGTTTCCGGAATTTCGGGTGCATAAATTTCCTTTACTCCCAAAGCATCACATTCACGAAGTGCGTCAAACAATCGGTGTGCCGCATCTTCTGGGCAATTTTTGCTTCCCAGAGATATAAGCTTTGCTTTCTTTGGCATATATTCTGCCAGCTCGTCAAATATCAAAACCGCAACAGAAGTGATTTTACTTCGTTTTTCAATAAACCTTGCTGCCGCATCAGCACTACCCTTTAAAATATACGTCTGACCTTTTGGGGAATAGTGTTTGTACTTCATTCCGGGGGCTTTGGGTATTCCGTCATCTTTCAGCTCGCTTGAAACGAGAACCTCCCCCAGTACCTCGCGGAGCTGTTCTGCGGATATTCCGCCTGGTCTTAAAATTGTGGGAATTTCCGAAGTCATATCAAGGACAGTTGATTCAACACCAACTGTTGAATCCGCGCCTTTGATAATCCCCGAAACCTTACCGTCCATATCCTCAACAGCGTGGGAAAATGTCGTGGGACTCGGTCTGCCTGAGACATTTGCACTGGGTGCCGCAACAGGCACACTGCATTCCCGCAAGAATTCACGAGCCGTTTTGTCGGATGGAATTCTGATGCCCACTGTATCAAGACCTGCTGAAACCTCTTTTGGAATACAAGGCTTCTTTTTAAAAATCATTGTAAGAGGTCCGGGCCAGAACTTTTCGGCAACAATCTTTGCACTATCCGGAATTTCCTTGGCAAATTCTTCTGCCAAAGAGAAGTCCGCAATATGCACGATAAGAGGATTGTCGGAGGGTCTGCCCTTTGCGGCAAAAATCTTTTTGACCGCATCGGCATCGAGAGCATTAGCGCCAAGGCCGTAAACTGTCTCTGTCGGAAAAATCACTGTTTCACCTTTACGGATAAGCTCTGCCGCTTGCTTTAAATCCTCTGCCTTGTTTTCAAAAATTCTGGTTTCCATAGAAACAAACCTCTTCTCCTATGCTTCTCCTTGTAGTTTTAATTTCTCACTTTGGTCGGTTGTGATAAGTGCATCGATTATCTCGTCGATATCACCGTTCATAATTGCTTCAATCTTATATAGAGTGAGACCTATACGATGATCCGAAACTCTTCCCTGAGGGAAGTTATATGTTCTTATTCTTTCGCTTCGGTCACCTGTGCCGACCTGACTCTTACGGTCTGCTGCGATTGCTTCCTGCTGTTTCTGAAGCTCTGCTTCATAGAGTCTGGAACGAAGCACCTTCATTGCCTTATCCTTGTTTTTATGCTGTGAACGCTCATCCTGACATTCAACAATCACGCCTGTCGGGATATGCGTAATGCGGATTGCAGACTCGGTTTTGTTGACATGCTGTCCGCCTGCACCGCTGGCACGGTAGGTATCAATCTGGAGATCAGCGGGGTTAATCTCAAAATCAACCTCTTCTGCCTCGGGAAGCACTGCAACTGTAACGGTTGAGGTATGAATTCTGCCCTGAGACTCGGTTTCGGGAACTCTCTGCACACGGTGAACGCCGCTCTCGTATTTAAGACGGCTGTATGCGCCCTGACCCTCAATCATAAACGAAACTTCCTTGATGCCGCCGATGCCGATTTCGCTGAGGTTCATTACCTCGGTCTTCCAACGCTTTGACTCGGCATACATTGAATACATTCTGTAAAGGTCTGCCGCAAAGAGTGCTGCCTCGTCGCCGCCTGCACCGCCACGAATTTCCACAATAACGTTTTTATCGTCATTGGGGTCTTTAGGGAGAAGTAATATCTTAAGCTCCTCCTCTATTTTTTCGATATTGGCTTTTGCCTCGGTGATTTCATCCTGAAGCATTTCCTTGAATTCCTTGTCGGTGTCGGGGTCATCCATCATCATTTTGGCGTCTTCGATGGTATTCATATTGGTTTTGTATTCCTTATACTTTTCCACAATGGGAGTCATATCGGAATGTTCCTTGCAAAGCTTGCGCCAGGTGTCCATATCCGCCATAACTTCGGGGTCGCTGATTTTTGCCGCAAGTTCTTCGTGCTGCTGTTCTATAAATGATAATTTCTCAAACATACTTTGTATCCTTTCACAATTTACTTTTCAAGCTCGCCACGGGAAAGTGCCGTGAGATAAGCATCTATGAACCCGTCGAGGTCGCCGTCCATAACCGCTCCGGTATTACCCGTTTCAAAATTTGTGCGGTGGTCCTTGACCATACTGTATGGATGGAATACATACGAACGAATCTGACTTCCCCAACCGATTTCCATCTGAACACCCTTGAGGTCCTCTATCTTTTCTTTCTGCTCACGCTCCGCAATCTCCACCAGCTTTGACTTCAGCATCTTCATTGCCATATCACGGTTTTTATGCTGAGAACGCTCGTTCTGACAGGTTACAATAACACCCGTTGGAATATGTGTTATACGAATTGCCGACTCGGTCTTGTTGACATGCTGACCTCCTGCACCACTTGCACGGTAGGTATCTACCTTTAAATCCTCGGGGTTTATATTGATTTCAATGCTATCATCAATTTCAGGCATTACATCAAGTGATGCAAACGAGGTATGGCGTCTGCCCGACGAGTCAAACGGCGAAATACGCACCAGTCGGTGAACGCCTTTCTCGCACTTGGCATAGCCATAAGCGTTCACGCCCTCAATCTGGAAGGTAACACTTTTTATACCCGCTTCCTCACCGTCGAGATAGTCTATCGTCTCTATCTTGAAGCCACGGCGTTCTGCCCATCTGGTATACATACGGTAAAGCATCTCGCACCAATCCTGAGCCTCGGTGCCGCCGGCACCTGCGTGGAGGGTAAGAATTGCATTATTACCGTCGTACTTGCCCGAAAGAAGTGTTTCAAGCTTCATTGATCCGAGGTTTTGCGAAAGCTCTTTAAAGCCCTCTTTCACCTCGTCCAAAACGCTTACATCGTCTTCTTCGATAGCAAGAGCTACCAGAGTGGTCAAGTCCTCCCACGACGAATAAAGTGCTTCGTATCTTTCGATCTTGTTTTTCAGACCTTTTATTCTTTGCAGGGTTTTACCTGCTGCATCCATATCGCCGTAAAAATCCGGCTCCATAGTTTTTACGTCCAGCTGTGAGATTTCCTCCATAGTTTTTTCTATGTTAAAGTGAATCCCTCAAATCTGTAATATCCTTTTTCATTCCGTCAAGCTCCAGCTTGTACTCATCAAACTCTATCACAATTTCACATCCTTTAAGTTGAAATAGATAATCAAATCTTAGTTTAGTCCTTGCCCAGACAGCAGTGCTTATACTTTTTGCCGCTGCCGCAGGGGCACGGGTTGTTTCTGCCGATCTTGTCAGACTTGACAACCGGTTTTTTCTGAACTGTTCCGTCGCCACCGTAGTTCTCAGCCATCGGCTTTGCAACCTGCTTGCGTTCAATCTCGGACTGGGGCACAACATGGAAGAGCATTCTTACCGTTTCTTCCTTGATGCTTGCAATCATCTCGTCGAACATATCCATTGCCTCGAACTTGTACTCGATAACCGGGTCACGCTGTGCATAGGCACGGAGGCTGATACCCTGACGAAGCTGTTCCATACTGTCGATATGCTCCATCCACTTGCTGTCAACGCTGCGAAGAAGCAGAACGCGCTCAACCTCACGCATATTTTCACCGAACATCTGTTCCTTTTCGGCGTAGCGTGCTTCCACCTTTTCCATAAGCATATCGGTGAGTGACTCAACCGTCATACGGTCAATATCATATTCATTGAATGAAAAATCATCCTCGGCAAACTCGCCAAATTCCAGAGACATCCGCTCACGGATTGAATCCCATTGCCATTCCTCAGCGTGCTGCATTCCTCCGGTACTTTGGGTAACAATATTCTCGATTACGCTACGCATCATCTTAACCACGGTTGCACGGACATCCACACCGTCCAGAACCTCGTTTCTCTGGGTGTAAATCATTTCACGCTGCTGGTTGTTTACATCATCGTAGCTTAAGACATGCTTTCTGATATTAAAGTTTCTGCCCTCAACTCTTGACTGAGCAGTTTCGATAGCGTTTGAAACCATTTTACTCTCGATTGCCTCATCATCAGCAAAACCAACCATCTCCATAATCCGGTTGATTTTGTCGGATGCGAAGAGTCGCATAAGCTCATCTTCAAGTGAGAGGAAAAATCTTGACTTACCCACATCGCCCTGACGGCCGGCACGGCCACGGAGCTGATTGTCTATACGGCGACTTTCGTGACGCTCTGTACCCATAATGTAAAGACCGCCTGCCTCTAAAACCTCGTTTTGTTCCGGCTCGATTTCCGTTTTGTATTTTGCATTTAATTCACGGAAGGTTTTGCGTGCGTTCAGGATTTCTTCATCATCAGTTTCGGCAAAGCCGGTTGCCTGAACAATCAGGTCGGGGGTGAAATCCATCGACTCCATCTCGTTCTTCGCCATAAACTCGGCGTTACCGCCAAGCACTATGTCCGTACCTCGGCCCGCCATATTGGTAGCGATTGTAACCGCTCCCTTTTTGCCTGCCTGAGCTACTATTTCCGCTTCCTTCTCGTGCATCTTGGCGTTAAGAACATTATGCTTGATGCCCCGCCTTTTGAGCATTCCGCTGAGCTGCTCGGACTTTTCGATTGATACTGTACCGATAAGTACCGGCTGACCCTTTGCGTGAGCCTTTTCGACCTCGTCGATTACGGCATTAAACTTTGCCTGTTCAGTTTTGTAGATAAGGTCGGGCATATCCTCACGGCACATTTCCTTGTTTGTGGGGATAACCACAACATCAAGGCGGTAAATTTCCTGAAATTCCTCTTCCTCGGTCTGGGCTGTACCTGTCATACCCGACAGCTTGCCGTAAAGGCGGAAGAAGTTCTGGAAGGTAATTGTTGCAAGAGTTTTGCTCTCGTGCTCAACTTTTACATGCTCCTTTGCCTCGATTGCCTGATGCAAACCGTCGCTGTATCTTCTGCCGAACATAAGTCTGCCGGTGAATTCGTCAACAATGATTACCTGACCGTCTTTTACCACATAATCCTTGTCACGGTGCATATTCCCGTGAGCCTTGATTGCCTGATTGATGTGATGTGAAATTGTCATATTCTCAGGGTCGGTAAGGTTTTCTATACCAAACGCCTTTTCGGCTTTTTTTACACCCTCCGGTGTGAGGACTGCGGTTTTCGCCTTTTCGTCAACAACATAGTCAACATCGGTGTAAACCTCTTCCGCCTCTTCCTTGCTGTTGGTCTCAACAACGCGACGGCACTTAAGAGTTCTGGCAAACATATCCGCCTGTTCGTAAAGTGCGGTTGATTTATCGCCTATACCGGAGATAATAAGCGGTGTTCTGGCTTCGTCCACAAGGATACTATCCACTTCGTCCACAATTGCGTAGTTATGACCACGCTGAACTCTGTCCTCTTTATAGATAACCATATTGTCCCGGAGATAGTCAAAACCCATCTCGTTATTTGTTCCGTAAGTGATGTCCGCAGCATACGCCTTGCGTCTTGCGGCATTATCCATATCGTGAATAATAAGACCAACAGAAAGGCCAAGGAAGTTGTAAAGCTTGCCCATCCACTCGCTGTCACGCTTGGCAAGATAATCGTTCACGGTTACAATATGCACGCCCTTGCCGGAAAGTGCATTGAGGTATGCGGGAAGTGTTGCAACAAGGGTCTTACCCTCACCGGTCTTCATTTCGGCAATTCTGCCCTGATGAAGAACTATACCACCGATAACCTGAACAGGAAAATGCTTCATTCCAAGCACTCTCGTTGCCGCCTCACGGCAGACAGCAAAGGCTTCGGGCAGAATATCATCAAGTGTTTCGCCGTTTTGGAGTCTTGACTTGAATACATCCGTCATTTCACGAAGCTCTGAATCGGTCTTTGCCGACATTTCGGCATCAAGTGCCAGAACCTTATCCAAAGTGGGCTTTATTCTCTTTAATTCTCTATCGCTATAGGTGCCAAACACCTTTTCGATTATACTTTTAAAACTCATTTTTCATGCCTCCATCTTGCAATATGCAAAACATATATACAATCTAAGTTAGTATATCATACTTTTCCCCGTTTTACAAGGGTTGTAACAAAATATTAACAAGAAATTGGAATATTTTTCTCGTACCTGTTCATACTTATATTATATAACAAACCAAAGGAGGGTGTAAAATGACCGTTTCGTATGCCGCAAATCTTGCCGCCATATTCAACAAGGCAAAAGCTGCCGAAAGACGCGCCGAAGAACAGCACTTTGCACGGCTTCAGGCGTTGAAAGAAAATATTGACTCCGCCAGAGACGAAATCAGGCAGGCAACCGAAAATTTTAATAATGTCACCGAACCCAAGCTAATTGACCTTTATATATACAAAATTCAATCCGAGCAAAGCCGGTATGAACAGCTTTTGTCGGAATACAAAATTCTTGCCCGAACCCCCATCGATTATAGCGAAGAGCTGTCCGGCTGAGATGCTTTAAAAAATTTTCAAAGATTTTTCTTAAAAACCCTTGCATTTTCTCTGAAACTGTGCTACAATATACAACTGTCGGCAGTGATTGTTCACTTTTGCCGGGTATGCGCCAGTAGCTCAGCTGGATAGAGTGACTGGCTACGAACCAGTAGGTCAGGGGTTCGAGTCCCTTCTGGCGCACCACGAAAAGGAAGGCCCCTTTGGGCTTTCCTTTTTTCTTTTATTCGAATATTCAAATTCCAAACAGGAGACTAAATATG
This sequence comes from Clostridia bacterium, assembly GCA_045542775.1. GTDB lineage: Bacteria > Bacillota > Clostridia > Monoglobales > Monoglobaceae > SIG440. The sequence continues at coordinate 24,316 of JAZQLR010000068.1, read as the reverse complement.
TATACCATTGTCAAAGAAGGTTCCGGCGAGGTTCCTGCCTTATCAATTGAACATTATTACCCCTCAGGGCATGGCTATCAGCCAAAAGTTGCTTTTGCTGTCTGCTATACTGAGCAGGGTTTTCACGCACACTTTGATGTTTTTGAGGCAAAGCCTTTAGCCGCCAAAACAAAGCACTTTGAGCTTGTGAACGAGGACAGTTGTGTTGAGTGGTTTGTTAAGTTTGCACCCGAGCTTTCTGACAATTACTTTAATTTTGAAGTCAACAGTATTGGAACTATGAATGTTTCGTTCCGGAAAAACCGCCACGAAAATAAAATTAATCTTACCGAAGAAGATGTAAAATCTCTGAACATACAGACTCAGATTTTCGAAGACTTCTGGACCGTGGATTACACCGTACCCTTTGAACTTATCAAAAAGTATATTCCGGGGTACGAGTTTAAAACAGGCACATATGTTCTTGCAAACGCCTATAAATGCGGTGACCTTACCGAGTTTCCGCACTACGGCTGCTGGAATATGACCGACCCTGAAAAATGCGATTTCCACAGACCCGAATACTTTGAAAAGATGAATATTATCTGAGAAGCTCTGTAAATTCAGTATAAGCCTTACGCGGCACATCACTCTTTGGTGGTGTGCCGTTTTTATTGATTAGTTGTAAAATTTTTGTTATTTACAAAACCGTTGGCATTTTGATATAGTTGAATTAAAGGATGTGAATATTATGCATTTAAAACTTAGTCTTTTAAAAAAATCAGTTGCCGCAATTTCGGCAGCGGCAGTTTTTTCGATGCCTTTTTCCGTCTTTGCTTCGGTTCTGGGAAGTTCAAAGATAAACGGCTATACAACACAAATTGGTGAGGGTACCTACTACACACATAATGTTTTTTATAGCGACCAGAGCGGCGTTGGCAAACAGACCGAAAACTATATCGAATACGCTCCCAACAGCACCGTTCTTCCAACCATAACAAACGGTCCGTCACTTTACGGTATGACCGCCATTTCAAACGAGGTATCCCGTCTTGAGGGACAGGGTCTTGACCTTATCGGCGGAAGTAATGCAGACTATTTTTCCACCCAGACCGGCGTACCGATGAGTAACGCCATTGTGGATGGAAGAATTCTTACCAAGGACGCCTCCGGTCAGGACGCAATCGGAATTATGCCCGACGGAACGGCGTTTATCTCATACTTCTCGCTCAATTCAGTTCTTATCCGTGAAGACGGCAGCGAGATAAACATTTACAACATCAACAAATACCGTCAGCCTTATGCTGTATATATGATGACCCGTGACTTTTCGACCGAAACCAAGAACACAACAGAGGGCATTGACATTATTCTTGGCGAAATTGAGGGGGAAATGAAGCTCGGCACAAAAATGACCGCTGTAATTGAAGCAATTAATAACGAAACCGCTTCCGCTCCCATTCCGGAAGGCAAAATAGTAATCACAATTGACGCAAAAGCTCCGGCAGAATTTCTTGACCCCATAAAGACCCTTGCTGTGGGTGAAAAAGTCACCATCTCATTCAGTGCGACTGGCGATAACCGCTGGTCTGAGGTTGCTTTGGGAATGGGTTCAATCGGCGGCAGACTGCTTATAGACGGTGAAGTCAACCAAAATCTGCCGACAGGAGCCGCACCCCGTACCGCAATAGGAATTAAAAAAGACGGCTCGATTATTCTATATACCATAGACGGCAGACAGGAAGGACACAGTTACGGAGTGCAGCTTAAAACTCTTGCAAAACGAATGAAAGAGCTTGGCTGTGTCGAAGCACTAAACCTTGACGGCGGTGGTTCAACCCAAATGGTTGTGAGACTCCCCGGCAACAAAAAAGCTGAACTGATAAATAGTCCGTCAGACGGAAGAGAACGCAAGGTTTCCACCTTCTTTTTCTTTAAGAATACCGCAAAAAAAACCGGCAAAGCCGAAATTCTTTACTTATATCCCAAGACCAACTTTGTTCTGACCGGTGCATCGGTTCAGCTTGAGGTTAAGGCAACAGACAGCGGATTTCATCCGGCAAATACACCGCGGAATATAACATTCAGTGTTGAAGACGGCAAAAACAGTACTATTTCAGATGACGGTATATTTACCGCAAAAGACAACGGAACGGTTACCGTGTATGCCGAATCCGACGATGCCAAAAGTGCGGCACTTACCATTACCTGTCTGGAAACACCGACAGATATCGTAATTAAGAATAAGAATTCCTGGACAGATATTAAGTCTTTGGCACTTCTCCCCGGTGACAGCATTGAGCTTTCCGCTGTATGCTATGGCGGTTATAATCAGTTGACGGCAAGCCGCAGAAACCTTGTATGGGAGGCTGACCCCGAAATCGGTACTATTTCCGACATTGGTCTTTTCAAAGCTTCCGACAAGTATGGTGCAACCGGAAACATCCGTATCACCGCCGGCAAAAAGACAGTTACTGTTCCGGTTACACTTGCAAAGCCATCGGCACCCGACCCCAAGGCATACCCCATAATTAATGCAGAATTTGGCGACGGAATTCTCACAGGTAAAATCAGCTGTGAATATAATATAGATACCGAAAAGGATAAAATAATCATTAAGGCTGACGGTAAGAATGTTGACTTTAAGTACGATTCAGTATCCGGCGAATTTGTTGCTGAAATTTCTCAAAATACAGTTAAAGCTACTGTTTTTGCAACAAACAGTTTTGGGTATACTTCATTTAAAACAATAACTTCCGAGACCCAACCTATGCCCGAATCCCCCTTTGCAGATACTGCAGGCCACTGGGCGGAAAGTCTTTTGGGGTATATGTATTCTGCAAAGATAATCAACGGCGACCCCACAAGCGGACAGCTTTTGTTTAGTCCGCAAAAGCAGATGACCCGCTCGGAATTTGCCGTTATGATATGCAACTATCTGGGGTTCGACCTGACCAAATATGACTCTGTCACTTTACCGTATAGCGACCTTGATGATATACCGTTTTGGGCATTGGGAAGCTTTAAGGCACTTTTTGCCGAAGGAATTGTCAAGGGCAGATATGTGACCGAGACCGAGACCTGTGCCGACCCGCTTGCAACCATCAGCCGTGCGGAGGCTGCAACAATAGTTGCCCGTATTCTTCCGGCAGGTATACTCAAAGAAAAGGTAACTGCACCCGATGCTGCGAAAATCCCTGCATGGGCAGCCGATGGAATTACCACGCTTATCTCACTTGGCGCAATGAAAGGGTACGAAGATGGCACGCTGAAGCCGCAAAACACCCTCACAAAAGCCGAGGCGGCGAAAATATTATATTCTGTAATGTAAAATTAATAAAAATCATTTAAAAGGAGGAAACGCAGAATGATTGATGAAATACTTGCAATGATTGAAAATAAGGAATTTGTAAAACTGCGAAGTACTCTGTCCGAAATGAACGCACCTGATATTGCATTAATGTTTGACGAAGTGCCGCAGGATACTGTTCTCAGGCTATTCAGACTTCTCCCCAAGGAACTCGCAGCCGAAACATTTGTTGAAATGGAGCCCGACACTCAGGAGCATCTGATAATCGCATTCAGTGATAAGGAACTTCGTGATGTGCTTGAAGAGATGTATGTGGACGATACTGTTGACATTATCGAAGAAATGCCGGCAAATATGGTAAAAAGAATTCTTAAGCAAACCGACAGCGAAACAAGGTCCGCAATCAATAAAATTCTTAAGTACCCCAAAGACAGCGCCGGCAGCATTATGACCATCGAGTATGTGGCGCTTAAGGCTGAAATGACCGTAAGTCAGGCGTTTGACCGAATCCGTGCAACTGGTGTTGATAAGGAAACCATCTACACCTGCTATGTTATGGATGCAAACCGCCACCTTATAGGAATTACAACAGCAAAAGACCTTTTGTTATCCGACCCCCAGACAAAAATCGGGGATATGATGGAAACAAATGTAATCTTTGTTGACACATTCGAGGATAAGGAGCATGTTGCCAATCTGTTTGACAAATACGACTTCCTTGCAATGCCCGTTGTTGACAAAGAAACACGGCTGGTCGGAATTATTACTGTCGATGATGTTATTGATGTCATTCAGGAAGAGAACACCGAGGATATTGAAAAGATGGCGGCTATTTTACCATCCGAAAAGCCGTATCTTAAAACCACGGTTTGGGAGACCTTTAAGAACCGTGTTCCGTGGCTGATGCTACTTATGCTTTCCTCCACCTTTACCGGCAAGATAATCAGTTCATTTGAAGAAACGCTTGCCGTATGTGTTGCACTCACTGCATTTATACCTATGCTGATGGGAACCGGCGGTAACTCCGGCGGTCAGAGCTCGGTTACGGTAATCCGTGCATTGTCACTCGGCGATGTTGAGATGAAAGATATATTTAAAATTCTCAAAAAAGAGCTGTTTGTTTCACTGCTTTGCGGAATTTCGCTTGCAGTTGTGAATTTTGGCAAAATGATGCTTATTGACCAGGCAGATATCCTTGCCTCGGGTCAAAACCCTCTGCTTGTTGCATTGGTGGTTTCACTTACCCTGATTGCAACTGTGGTGTGTGCCAAATTAGTCGGCTGCAGTCTACCGATTCTGGTTAAACGCCTTGGTTTTGACCCGGCAGTTACCGCAAGCCCGTTTGTCACCACAATTGTTGACGCAATTTCCCTGTTGATTTACTTTGAAATTGCAATGAATATTTTGAATTTTTAATTTTAAAAGAGCTGAACACAGTGTGTTCAGCTCTTTTTGTTGCTTAAAACTCAATTAACTTTGCCATGCTACACCAGCCCACCATCAACAGTCAGAACCTGGCCGGTTATGTACGATGCATCAGAAGATGCAAGGAAGTATATACTTTTTGCTACCTCCTCGGCTTTGCCTGTTCTGCCAAGGGGAATATCCTCACAAAATGCCTCAATATCAGCCTTTGCAAGGTGGGAATTCATATCTGTTTCAATAAATCCGGGAGCAACGCAGTTGACGCATATCCCCGATGGTGCAAGCTCCTTGGCAAGAGCTTTGGTAAAGCCGATTACCGCCGCCTTGCTTGCAGAATAAATAACCTCGCACGAGCCACCCGTAATCCCCCATACCGAGGATACATTGATTATCTTGCCGCTTTTTTTGCTTACAAAATGAGAAATTATTGCACGGCTGCAATTCATCATCCCAAAAACATTCGTATCAAAAACCTGCTTTGCATCACTGTCTGTAAAGTCTGTAAAAAGTCCCTGACCAAGTGCGATACCGGCATTATTAACCAAAGCATCTACCCCACCGAAATCCGCAACAACTGTATCAACCATACCCAAAACTTCGGTATTATCCGAAACATCGGCTTGGTACACCTTTGCAAATCCGCCAAAGGCTGTAATTTCGTCGCAAAGTTCTTTTGCCGCTGTCTCACTTTTATTATAATTCACCGCGACTTGCCAGCCATTTTTTGCAAATTCCAATGCCGCAGCTCTGCCGATACCCCGGGATGCGCCGGTTATAAGAACGGTTTTCATTTTGACTTCACCTTTCTTTCATGCAATTTTTTCATTAGTGATTCATACTCTTTTTCACGCTTTGAATATGAAATCGCCTCGTTTTTCATACATACATCAAGATGTCGGAGTGCGGCGCACACAAATTCCGCTGCCAGCTTTTCCTCGTTCTCGGTTGAGAACCCAAAGCTTTCGCCAAGCATAGCTATTGTATTTTTTACATTTTTTGACGCAGAAATCAAAGCACTTTTAAAGCTGATTTCGCTTGTCTCATAAAGGTGAGCACGGTATACAGGCAGCGACACCAATGCCGCCATATCCTTGACCGTTACGCCCACAAAGCTTTTCTCTGCCTTTTTGAATTTAAATCTATCCTGTAAAATTTCCAGAACCTCAAAGGTCACGGCATTCTCGAATATACTCCGCTCGATGTCCGCTTTTTTACGGATATCGGCTTTTTGCTGTCTTGCCTCAAAGCTTTCTTCTTTCAGCTTTTTCAAAACCCTTTTTTCATTGCGGGTCAGTTCTCTTTTAGTCGTTTTTCTGCCTGCGGCAGACTTTCTGCGTTGGGCAGGGAGCGGTCTTGTTCCGCTGACTTCAAAATCTATCTTTGCCCGTTCAAGGTCTACTGCCGCCACTTTGATTTCCACTGTATCACCAATGGTGAACTTCCTTTTTGTACGCATTCCCTCAAGGGACAATCCGTTTTCGTTCATAACATACAAATCGTCCTCAAGCGTGCGAACAGGCACAAAACCCTCCACAGTGTTGGAAAGCTCTGCAAAGAAACCGTTTGCCGTTATGTGGGTTATGCTTGCAGTATGCTTCTCGCCAATGTGTTCTGCCATATACTCGGCTTTTTTCACATCTTTCCACGCAAATTCTGCATCTGCCGCATTGACCTCTGTAACCGAGGCTGTAACTGCGCCGGATATTGCAAGCTTTTTGAAGAATTCACGGCGCTTGGGCGACAACTCGCCATCAAGGCTATCCTTAAGAATACGGTGTACCACCACATCGGCATAACGCCGTATCGGCGATGTAAAATGGCAGTAATCCGAAAACGCAAGTCCAAAGTGACCTAAGTTATTTTCGCTGTATCTTGCCTTGGACATACTGCGGAGCACGAGATAGTTCACGACATCTTCCGTGTCGAGGCTCGTCACGGAATTAAGAATTTTCTGAAAGTCTTTAGGGGTCATATTGGTTTTCCACACAAAGTCAACACCCAGCACGGGAAGTACCCTTTGCAGCCGCTCGAGCCGCTCAAAATCAGGCTGCTCGTGGACTCTGTAAACGCAGGGCAGACCCTTTGCCGCAAGGTGCTTTGCAACTGTTACATTGCAAATAAGCATAAATTCCTCAATTATATTATTGGATACGGTAATGGGATAGCGTTCCACCTTTACCGGTTTCCCATTCTTATCAAGAGTAATTTTTGATTCGTGCGTGACAAATTCTATCGACCCGTTTTGCACCCTTTTTTTATTGAGAATAGCGGCTAATCGTTTCATATTATGGAGCATTGCAACAAGGTGTGGATACTCGCCGCAGAGCCGCTCGTCGCCCTCTAAAATCCTGGTTGCCTTGTTATAGGTCATTCGGTTATGCGACCTTATATAGCTTTTGCAAATCTTATAGTCCTCCACCTTGCCCCGTGGTGTAATTTCCATAAACACCGACACGGTAAGCCGTATTTTGCCGGGTTTCAGGCTGCACAATTCGTTTGAAAGCTCAAACGGAAGCATGGGGATTACAGTATCGACCAAATAAACACTTGTACCACGGGAAAACGCCGCTCTGTCAATAGGCGAATTCTCAGTTACATAATGAGTTACATCAGCAATATGCACACCAAGGCAATAGTTGCCGTTTTCCATAAGCTCCAACGAGACTGCATCGTCAAAATCCTTTGCATCCTCGCCGTCGATTGTTATTGTAAGAGTATCGGTCAGGTCGCATCTGTCCCTGAGGTCTGCCTCACTCACCTCACCGGGAAGCTTTTCCGCCTGTCTGACTGCACCGGGCGGGAATTGGGGCATAATATGATATTCACTTAAAAGCTCGATAAAAGTCACGGCATTTCCTCCACTTTCTGTAATCTTACATATTTTACCCATTAATGTACCCGATTTATACGAAAAACCGCCCCAAAGATAGGAGCGGTTTTATGATGTCATTATTCAGCAAACTATTCAGCGTCTGCTTCTGCGGTTTCGCCCTCAGTTGCAGCTTTCTGTGTTTCAGCAAGCTGCTCTGCTGTCATAAGGATGTTACCGTTCTCGTCAACAAGGTTGCCGTTTTCGTCAAGACCGCCTGAAACAGTACCGTCAGTCTCTGTCTGAGCTGCAGAATTTGCCGCTTCGCTATCTGCCTTGTTCTTGTTGATTGAGTATGCCGCAAGAGTGATTGAGCTTACAACGAACAGAATTGCAACAACTGCTGTAACCTTTTTGAGAACTGCATCGATAGTTCTGCCCTTGTTCTTACCAAAGAAGGTTTCTGCACCGCCGGCAATAGCACCCGAAAGGCCCTGCTGCTTGCCGTGCTGCATAAGAACAGTAACAATAAGAATCACTGAGATAATTACATGAATAACGATTAAAGTTGTGAACATTTGAATTTCCTCCTAAAATATGTGAATATGTATCGCAAAGTATAAACCTTGCTACACTTCATCGCAATGTATCAATACTACCACAAAAAAACCAAAGTTTCAAGAGTTTTTTGGTTTTTGTTTTATTTTTGTATTAGTCCTGGTTCTTGCGGAGAAAAACCGGAACATCTATACCGTCATCCTCGCTCACCTTGTTGAAAAAATCAACACGCTTCTCAACGGGAGCTTCCGGTGCAGAAACAGGTTCTTCAACCTTTTTTTCTTCCATCTCCTCACGGAGCGCTGTGAAGATGCCTTTGGTTTCGGTCTTGCCGAAAATCGACTCGGTAACTCTGTTCATTTTGGGCATAGCCTTACCCTCAAAGCCTGTTGCAATAACAGTAACCTGAAGTTCGTCGCCCAGAGTTTCGTCGATAATTGCACCAATGATGATGTTTGCATCGTTATCAGCAGCCTCGGTGATAATTTCTGAAGCTGTCTGGATTTCAAGGATACCGAGGTCGCTACCGCCGGTAACATTAAGGATAACACCCTTTGCACCTGTAATGTTGGTTTCAAGCAAGGGGCTGTTGATTGCCTTAAGTGCTGCATCGTGAGCACGGTTTTCACCTGTTGCCTTGCCGATACCCATATGAGCATAACCGGTGTTCTTCATAATTGTCTTGATATCCGCAAAGTCAAGACTGATAAGGCCGGGGCGTGAAATAAGGTCGGAAATACCCTGAACACCCTGTCTTAAAACATCGTCCGCCATTTTAAAGGATTCGGTAAGGGGAGTTTTGTTTTCAGCAATGGCAAGAAGCTTGTCATTGGGGATAACAACCAATGTATCAACCGAATTCTTAAGATTCTCGATACCAACGCCTGCGTTCTTTGCACGCATTGCACCTTCAAACCAGAAAGGCTTTGTAACGATACCAACGGTAAGGATACCAAGTTCCTTTGCGATTTCTGCGACAATAGGAGCAGCACCTGTACCTGTACCGCCACCCATACCGGCTGTAACAAATACCATATCTGCGTCCTGAATTGCAAGAGCAATCTCGTCACGGCTTTCTTCAGCTGCCTTTGCACCGATTTCGGGCACGGCACCTGCACCCAGACCCTTGGTGAGCTTTGCACCAATCTGAATTTTCTGAGTTGCCTTGGAAAGCGATAAATCCTGTCTGTCCGTATTTATTGATATAAATTCAACGCACTGGACTTCTGCGTCAATCATTCTGTTAACTGCATTGTTACCGCCACCGCCGACACCAACAACTTTTATCTTTGCCGGGCTTGTGGTTTCAGCATCAAACTCAAACACAATAATTCCTCCTATCTTTTGAGTAAGTAAGCATATATTTCTATTATAACATTTTATAGAATTTTGTAAATACCTAAATCAAAAAAATATTCGTGTTTTATCACAAAATTTCAATTTTTCTACTGCAAATATGTCTATTTTTCTTCTTTTTCGTCTGGTTCTTCGACATTTTCTGCACTATCTTCCTTGATTTCTTCGTTTTCCGAAGCTTCTTCCGCCTCATCTTCTTCCTCAGCGTCAAGTGCCGCTTCAAGTTTAAGCCGGTTTTCCCGTTCCTTTTCCTTTGCACGCTTTACAAAGTAAACATCAAAGGTAAGCCTGCGGATTGACGCCATATTATTGAACATTCTTACGCCAAACACGACAATAACCGCAAATGACAAACTGATACCCAATATATTGCCGATAAATGTGAGAAATACCGCAAGAATTGCATTTGAAACAAGACCAATCATAAATACATTGATATTAAACCGTTTGTTAAGATACGCCAAAAGCCCTCCAAACACTGAGTCCAGTGCCGCAATAATAGCCACTGCCAGATACGGGAGTGTTGACGAGCTAAGGGTATATGGAACAAGCAGACCAAGAAGTATTCCGACCAGAATCGCTACAATAAAAAACATTATTCTGTCACCTCCGGCTTAACTTCCTGTGCATATTTGAATGTGCTTGCACCTGTATATTTCTTTATAAGCAGTTTATTGCTTCTTCTTATGGTTACATCAATGCCGTAAAATCCTGCCTCATCAATTGCACCACCAGGCATACGGAGTGCATTTTCAAGGGTATCGGGATTTCCGATTGCCTTGATTTCAAACGGAGCAGCCTGTTTGGTATTATTAACGCTAACAGTAGGACCTGCGCAACGAACTTCACTTGTTGCAAGGATTCGCTCATCATTAATCGATAAAGCCTCGGCTCCCGAAGCACGCAGTTCATTTAAAATAGTAAGCAGATATGTGTTATGAACAATCCCATACCCGTCATCATATACAATATTATTCCCTAGGTTTTGGGATGTTCCGTCCTTAATTGTAACTATGATCCCGCTGCCCGAAACATCGGTCAGTCCGGCAATGGTTTCAGCACGGTTTAACTCCTCTTTGAGAATTTTTGCAGCACCGCCACTTTCGGTAACCTGTTCTCTGTACTTAATAAGGTCGGTCTGGAGTTCTGCAATCTGCTGCAGAAGTTTTTCGTTTTTCTCAAGCTCCGCCTTATAATCCTGCTGGAGCGTTTCTATTCTGTTTGAAATCTGGCTCTGCACCGCATTGTTTTTGCGAACGCCCTTTATCTGCCAGGTCATGGCAAAAACCAATATCAATAACACTATTGACATTGAAATCTGAAATTTCTGTTTCTTTTCCAAATACATTTTTCTACCTCTTCAATATTTACTCGGTCTTTAATTCTTGGTTGTTTTCTTCCGGTTTTTCGGTATTTTCCGCATCCTGCGTTTCTGTTTTTTCGCCATCAGCCGTTTCTTCTGCAGGAGTTTCTGTTTCTTCCGGTTTTTCGTCCGGATTTTCGCGAGGTCCGACATACAAATTCTGACCCCGGTAGTCAAGAAGTGCCTTTTCGTACTCAGAAAGATTTTCTGAGATTACTTTTTTCACAAAGGTCAGCTTATACTCCATACTCTCGTAGCTTCCGAGCAGAATATACAGCCTGTCCTCATAATCGATGCGGATATCCGATAAATCCGCCACGGATATAGATGTCACCTTTTCCAGCATTTCAAGGTCATTTAAAAGGCCTATACATTCCAGAATAATTTTATCCGCTGCGCTATCCTTGGCTATCACATTTTCGCCTAAAAGCTCGGACGCAGGCGTGAAATCAAGAAGCTTCGCCGCCTTTGGTTTTTCCTCTTTCGGGTCTGTTATTCTGATAATCTGCCCGGTCTCCCGGATATGTATAATTCCGGCACTGCCCTCAATATACGCTGCGGTTTTTGCCTCACGAACCCATATTTTAAGCTTATTGGGGAACAACCGCCGCACATTACATTCGGCAATCAACGGCTCGTCGGCGAGTCGCCTTTTCATCGCTTTGACACCTGTACTGAAAATATTGGCATCGGTTTTTACACCGGCTATCTGAATTACCTGTTCTTCTGTCAGGGTCTCCTGCCCGACGCAGATAATGGTTTTTATATTAAAGAACGGAGCTTTAAGAACAGTAAAGATTACCGCCGCACAAATAAAAAGAAACGCAAAGACTATAAAACGCCTTTTTAACCTGTTTTTCTTTTTCTTTTTTAGCAGTTGTTTTTTTCTTGCCTCAAATTCACTTTTTTCAACTACCATAAAGCTCCTCCTTTCTGCTTGTCCAACTGTTTTGCGGTTCACCAAAACGGTGTCCGCAATTTTTTAAATTCTTTTTATTGATGCACCGAGCTGCGAGAATGTATCCTCGATATGCTCGTAGCCTCTGTCGATATGTGATACTCCGGATATAACAGTATCGCCTATGGCAGAAAGCCCTGCAATGACCAGCGCTGCACCGCCCCGTAAATCCTGAGCCTCGACACTTGCGCCCTGAATATAGTTACAGCCGGTAACCGCCGCAAGCCTGCCGTCCACTATAATATCCGCACCCATCTTAATAAGCTCGGGGACATGCTTATAGCGGCTTTCAAATATATTCTCCACAAACACGGTTGTTCCGTCTGCGGCAGAAAGTGCCGACATAAACAAAGCCTGAGCATCTGTCGGGAATCCGGGATACGGCGATGTCATAATTTTGCCAAGCCCCCGAAGTCTTTCATTGCACCTTATCCGGATATAGTCGCGTCCGGAGCTTATACTGCAGCCTGCACCTGCAAGCATTGACAGAATAAGGCTTATGTGGTCGGGATTAACATTTCTCAGGACAACATCTCCACCGCAGCTTGCCACCGCACACAGACAGGTTGCTGCAAAAATTCTATCTGACATTATATTATACTTTACTTCTTTTAATTTTTCAACACCTAAAATGCGAATTGTTTCAGTTCCTGCACCGGAAATTTTTGCACCCATTGAATTGAGAAAATTCTGGAGATCACAAATCTCCGGTTCCCGTGCCGCATTGAGTATCACCGTCTCGCCCTCGGATACTGCCGCGAGAAGCATAATATTCTCCGTGGCACCCACGCTTGGAAATATGAGATTAATACGAGTTGGAATAATTTTTTCCGCCTTGCAGTATATCTTTCCGCCGATTTCCTCAACCGAAACGCCCATCTGCCTGAATGCCTTAATATGCAAATCTATTGGCCTTAAACCGATACTGCAACCGCCCGGATAGGAAATCACCGCCTGTTTCAGCCGTGAAAGCATGGGGCCGAGAAACAAGACCGAGGAACGCATACTTGCCATAAGTTCCTCGCCAATTTCAAATTTATGTATATTGGCCGCATTTATCGTTGCCGTGTAGTCGCTGTATGCTGTTTTGCCGCCCAGATGTGTTACTATCTTTAATGCCGACCTCACATCTTTGAGGTCGGGACAGTTGGTCAGTTCGCACTCGTTCGGATTAAGTACAGTTGCCGCAAGTATAGGTAGTGCCGCATTTTTTGAGCCTTGGCACCGCACTTCACCGTTTAGCTTTTTTCCACCGCTGATTGCTATTCTTTTCACCGTAACACCTCCAAAAGAATTACCGATACCTTATACTATGTATTTCTTTTGATTGTGTTACTTATGAATTTTATTTTATCAATTCATTCATTATCTTGTAAATCTTATCGGTTGCATCCGTTATACCGATAGACTTTGAACATCTGCTCATTCTCTCCAGCACTTCCGCATCGCAAAGTATGCTGTCTGCCGCTTGACTTAGGCTTTCAAGCGAGAGTTCCGCCTGACTTATTACAATCGCGCCACCGGATTTTTCCACCGCTCTGGCGTTATGCTCCTGATGGTTGCCTGCAACAAACGGTGACGGAATAAGTATTGCCGCCTTGCCAAGAGCCGTCATTTCGCTCACCGAGCCGCCGCTTCTGGCAATTATCAAATCTGCCGCATTAAGGGCAAGGTCCATATCGTATATATATTCGCTTACTTTAATTTCGGGGTATTTTTCGAGGTCAATATTTCGTTCCTCAAACAGTTTTTTCACTCTGTCGTACTGGTTGTTTTTGCCGGTAGACATCAAAATCTGATATTTACGGCTATCGGCAATTTTTGAAATCCATTCAACTGCAACGCTGTTTATCTTTTCCGCACCAAGACTGCCACCAAAAATCAAAACAACTTTTCTACTATCGAGACCTAATTTTTCGCGAGCCGTCATTTTGTCACCGGCAAGGATTGACGGACGCACAGGGTTGCCCGTAACCTTTATACAAGCCTTTGAGCTTAGGAAGTTTGCCGCCTCGCCCATACCGAGTGCCACAACATCCACAATTTTGGCAAGCATACGAACCGTAACACCGGGATATGCATTGGATTCGTGAACAACCGTAGGAATTTTGAGCATTGATGCCGCAAGCAGGACAGGCCCTGCAACATAGCCGCCCGTGCCTATAACCACATCGGGTTTGAATTCCTTGATTATCTGCATTGCGTGGCGTGTGCCGGTAACAAGCTCTGCCATAACTTTTACATTATCAAAGCTGAGACTCCGCTTAAAGCCGTGGATTTTTATAAACTTTATATCAAAACCCATTCGGGGAACAAGAGTTTTTTCCATTCCGTTTTCTGTCCCGATGAACAAAAATTCACTATAAGGCTCCTGCTCCTTTATATAGTTCGCAACCGCAATAGCCGGATTTATATGGCCAGCAGTTCCGCCGCCTGCAAATAGAACTCTCATAATCCATTCCCTTTCTTAATCCATATCTGTGAATGACTAAGAGGCTGATGTTTTGTCAGCCTCCGCATTTTACTTACCTTTATCCAAATCCTTACAATGCGTTGAAATATTCAGCACAATTCCCATTTCGCCCATAGTTATTGCCAGCGCTGTTCCGCCATAGCTGAAGAACGGCAAGGGCATACCCGTAACCGGAATAGATGAGGTTACAACCGCAATATTTACAATCGCCTGAATGGCTATCATTGATGTTATACCCGTTGCAAGCAATGTTCCGAACATATCAGGGGCATTTGTTGCAATTTTAATTCCTCTTACAATCAGGAATATAAACAAAGCAACAACCAGTATTGCACCTAAAAGTCCGAATTCCTCTGCAAGAATTGAGAAGATAAAATCGTTCTGAGGCTCGGGAATATTCATATACTTTTGCCGGCTTTGACCGATTCCTGCGCCAAAGATACCGCCAGAGCCAATTGCATAAAGCGACTGAACTATCTGCCAGCTGCTTCCCTGAATGTCACTAAAGGGGTCGAGAAATGTGGTTACACGGGCAAGACGGTAGGGAGCTTTTATAACCATAAGAATAATTACCGGAACACCGCAAAGGCCCAGGGCAAAGAAGTGCCGGATTTTTGCACCTGCAACCCACAAAAGAATACACGCAGTTGCTCCAATCAGCATAGTACAGCTGAAATGCGGTTCCATCATAAGTACGAGGGCAATTACACCCACCATCACTATATACAGAATAAATACGCTGAACTTATCAAGCTCTTTATAATTTTTCGAGAGACTATACGAAAAGAATATTATGGTTGCAATCTTTGCCACCTCGGACGGCTGAAAATTAAATGGGCCAATATAAATCCAGCGTCTTGCGTCGTTTATCTTACGACCGATGCCGGGGACAAGAACCATAATTAGTAAAAATACGCTGAGAGCAAAAATAGGGAATGCCCATCTTTTCAGCTTGCGATAATCATAGTTTGCCGTCCAAAACATTGCTATACTGCCTAAAATCGCCCAAAGGAACTGGCGTTTGAAGAAATGGAAGCTATCACCCTGTGATGCGTGGGCAATAGGGCTGCTTGCGCTGAGAACCATTATAAGGCCAAAGGCAAGCAAAACATAAACCGCTGTTAAAAACTGCTTATCTACATTTTTAATAGTATTTCGTATCGACTTGATACTAAGACCCGGTCTGCGGCTGACCATACGGGCATTGCCGCCTGAAATCCGCCTGTTATTATTACTCATAGCTATCCGGTCAACCCCTTTCCCCATATTTTTTTATGCCATATATCCAATTACGCACAAAACAAAAGTAACCAACGAAAATACCGCCACTATCTTTTTCTCGCTCCATCCGCACATCTCAAAATGATGGTGGATAGGACTCATTTTGAAAATTCGCTTGCCTGTTTTTTTGAAGTATGTTACCTGAATTATAACAGACAGAGCCTCTGCCACATATACAAAGCCAACAATCAGAAGTGCTACGGGATTTTTCAGATAAATCGCCATTGCCGCAACTGCACCGCCCAAGAAGAGCGAGCCGGTGTCACCCATAAATACTTTTGCCGGATTACTGTTATAGATAAGAAAGCCAACGATTCCTCCGGCAAGTGCCGAAGCAAACAGCGAAACGGGTGTTGAACCCATTTTATGTGATACGATGCAATAGAACAATGCAACAACAAGTGTAACAGTACCTGCAAGACCGTCAAGGCCATCGGTCAGGTTAACGCTGTTTACAGCAGCAAGCATAACAAGAACTATAAACGGAATATAGCCAAAATAAGTGAGGTCGATATAATACTCCATAAATGGCAGCTTAACCTCGGTATTAACAACGCCGCCGCATATCATCCATACCGCAAACACAAGGGCAACAAGGAACTGGAGAGCAAACTTCTGTCCGGCA
Source organism: Clostridia bacterium (assembly GCA_045542775.1). Lineage (GTDB taxonomy): Bacteria > Bacillota > Clostridia > Monoglobales > Monoglobaceae > SIG440. The sequence continues at coordinate 8,179 of JAZQLR010000068.1, read as the reverse complement.
CGAAGACCAAGATTGCGCTTTAAAATAACCTTTATGTAGTCATCAACAAAGCCAATTGCGCCAAAACCAAACGCCGCCGCGGTAATCGCAATAACGCCGGTAAGCTCGGCAATATTATTGTTTACACCCAGAATGAACACACCCAAAACAACCGCAACAAGCAGGGCTATCATAAATATAAAGCCGCCCATTGTGGGAGTTCCGGATTTTTTCTGATGCCACGACGGGCCTTCCTCACGGATTTCCTGTCCGAATTTCAGCTTGTGTAAAAACGGGATTAAAAACAGTCCCGATACAGCTGCTGTTATAAACGAAATTGTTGCGATTATAAGTAATTTAACCATTTTATCCTCCGGATGAATTTATTTATTCTACTGCTGCGGCACCGTCTTTTTCGGCAATAAAATCCGCAATTTCCTCCAGCCGCATTCCTCTTGAACCCTTAAACAGAATAACATCATTAGGCCTCAAAATGTCCATTATATGCGATTTTGCAGCATTATTATCATAAAATACATAAAGCTCGGACGAGTTGAAGCCATTCTCAATTGCGCCCTTTGCCACAAATTCCGCATTTTTACCCACCGCCACAAGGCAGCCGAGGTCGTAATTGCAACAAAGTGCACCAACGCCCGTATGTGCTTCTTGCGAGAAGTCACCGAGTTCCAGCATATCGCCAAGGACAGCCACCTTGCGGCAAGGCTCATCCTTGATTTTGGGCGGAGTAACTGAAAGCACCTCAAGACCCGATTTCATTGATGTGGGGCTTGCATTATAACAGTCCTTTATAATAACAAAATCATTCAGCTCAATTGTATTCTGACGCATACCCGAGGGTTTGAACATTGCAACGCCCTCGACAATCTTTGAATACGGCATATTATATATAACACCGCAAAGGATTGCAGCCAAGGCATTGTACACATGGTGGAGGCCCGGAACATTTATCGTAAGTTTCAACATTGCTCCATCCATCTTCACCTCAAACTCGGTTCTGTCGGCATACTTCTTTATGTTTTCGGCAACTATGTCACAATTCTTATTCTCTATTCCATACGACAGAGTTTCAAAGGGAAGACTGCCTATCTGCGTCTTTAAAAACTCGTCATCGCCGTTTAAAACCACCGTTCCGGTAGTGCTGAGGCCCTCAAGAATTTCAAGCTTTGCTTTAAGTATATTTTCCTGCGAGCCAAGATGCTCGATATGTGAATAGCCGATATTTGTTATAATAGCAACATCCGGTGCCGCAATACGGGTAAGGCGTGAAATCTCACCAAAGGCACTCATACCCATCTCAAAAACCGCAATATCATTCTCGCCGCTAAGACGAAACGTCGTAAGCGGAAGTCCGATTTCGTTGTTGAAGTTACCCTCTGTTTTAAGGACATTGAATCCTGCCCCAAGAACGCTTGCAACCATATCCTTGGTGCTGGTTTTGCCCACACTTCCGGTTATGCCAACCGACGGGATAGCAAATTTCCCACGATAGCACCGCGCCATATCACGAAGTGCCGCATAGGTATCCTCAACCGCAATCACTGGAAGCTTTGCCTTATTTTCAAATTTTTTATCAACCACACAGCAAACAGCACCGGCAGAAATAGCCTGAGCTGTAAAATTATGCCCGTCAAACTTTTCGCCACGAAGTGCCACAAATACTGCGCCATCTTCTATCTTGCGACTGTCTGTTACCACATCTGCCGCATACATATTTTCATCACAGTTAAGCAAAGTGCCGTTCGCGGCATCTGCCAACTGCTTTAATGTCAGGATTCTATCCAAAATTGTCACTCCTAACTTTCTGAAGAATCAATCAGTTTAAGAACAATTTCTCTTTCGTCAAAGACAATGGTTCTGTCTTTTAAAATCTGGTAAGGCTCGTGCCCCTTGCCTGCAAGAAGGATTATGTCGTCCTTTCCAGCATTGTCGAGAGCATACTCTATTGCCTCAAAGCGGTTTTCAATCGCAACATACTCACAGTCGGTCTCTTTAATCCCTGCAAGAACCTCTTCAATTATTGCTGACGGCTCTTCACTTCGGGGATTGTCACTGGTAACAATACAAAAATCCGAGAGTTGACCTGCAATTTTACCCATCTTGGGTCTTTTTGTTCGGTCCCGGTCGCCGCCGCAGCCAAAAAGGGTTATAATGCGACCCTTTGCAAAGCCACGGATTGCATTGAGTATATTCAGGAGCCCATCGGGGGTATGTGCATAGTCAATAATTACGGTGTAATCTGTATCGGTATTTACTACCTCAATTCTACCCTTTACGCCCGAGGCATTTTTCAAGCCATTTGCAATGCGCTCAAGCGGTACTCCGGCTGCAAGGCAGCAGCCTATGGCGGTTAATGCATTATACACCGAAAATCCGCCCGGGATGCCTAATTCAATCCTGGTTTTTTGACCTTTATAGACTACATCAAATTTTACCCCGGTAGACATATATTCGATATTCTCAGCAAGTATTCCTGCTGGAAATTTTGTACTGTAATCCAAGGTATCACATTCTGCCAGTTCACGCATACGGTCACACGCCGCATCATCAGCATTGAGAACACCCACACGGCATTTTTTGAAAAGCTGTGCTTTGGCATCAATATAATTTTCCATAGTCTCGTGGAAATCAAGATGGTCCTGAGTTACATTGGTAAATGCACCCACATCAAATTCACAGCTTGCAACACGGTCAAGTGCAAGCGAATGCGATGAAACCTCCATCACAACTGTATCTGCGCCCTCCTCCGCCATACGGCTGAAAAGACGCATAAGTTCAAGAGAGTCGGGTGTTGTATGCTTTGCAGGTATAACTGTTTCGCCTATCATATTCTGATTTGTACCTATAAGACCCACCTTATGTCCGCAGCTTTCCATTACCGACTTAACAAGATATGTGGTGGTGGTTTTTCCGTTTGTACCGGTAATACCGATAAGCCGGAACTTGCGGTACGGATAATCATAATATACCGCCGCCATTTGCGAAAGAGCAAGTCTTGAATTTTTCACAATAGCAACCGTTGCTGCCGTATCGTCAATCATTCTTTCGGCAACAATGGCAACCGCACCACGTTCAAGTGCGTCTGCCGCATACTTATGCCCGTCGGTTTTAAAACCGGTTATGCACACAAACACATCACCCGGCTTTACCTCTGTTGAGTTAAAGGCTATGCCGGAAATTCTAACACTTTCGTTACCTTGAACTGATATTATATCTACATCTTTTAACAATTCGGATAAAATCATTATATTTTCCTCGCTTAATCTCGGATTTCCGCAAAGCGGAAGTCAAGAGTTACTATTGTACCAGGCTCTACCACCGTTCCTGCAGGCGGCTGCTGCTCGGTGCACACTGCAATGCCGCCGCTGCCCGAAAGACCTTTTACACGCACATTCAAGCCGGCATTTACTATGCCCTTGTTTGCTTCAGAGCCGTAACAGCCCACCACATCGGGGATGGTTACCGTCTTTTTACTTTCCTCGCCCTCGGTATATGCAACAACTTTGGAATTACGTGCAAGCTTTGAATAAGCCTTGGGAACCTGATCAAGTACTATATCTCCCTGACCACGGAAGGTAATATTTACGCCCTCCGCTTTAAGGATTGTCTCTGCTTCCTTGCGGGTTTTGCCTGTTACATCAGGAACCGTTATATCAATCATTTCCATTTCTTCCTGAGTGTATTCGGGTTCAACGCCCAGATACTGAAGACTTTCCTCAAGAATATTTTTCACTACCGGCGCCGCAATAAGACCACCGTAGTATGTAGCACCAACCGGAGGCTGGTCAAGAATAACAAGGCACACAATTTCGGGGTCATCTGCCGGAGCAAAGCCTACAAACGAAGCAACATACTTACCATTGCCACGAGGCTGCTTTTCGGATGTACCGGTTTTACCTGCAATACGATAACCGGCAAGATATGCATTTCTACCACCGCCCTCGGAAACAACCGATTCCAAAATTTTGCACATTGTCTGGCTTGTTTCCTCCGAAATAACCTGACGCACCACCTGCGGCTTGTATTCCTCAATTACGTTGCCATTTTCGTCTACAAGCTGTTTAACAAGGTGAGGTTTCATCAATTTTCCGCCGTTGGCAACCGCTGAAACCATAGTTACCATCTGGAGAGGCGTTACATTAAAGCTCTGACCGAATGATGATGTTGCAAGGTCGATTTCCTTGAAGTTTTCGGCTGCGTGGAAGATACCATCTGTCTCACCGGGAAGCTCAATTCCCGTCTTTTCACGAAAGCCAAAACCCTTTACATACTTCATAAATGTAGTGCGACCTACCCTTGCGCCAACCTCGATAAATACGGGGTTGCAAGAGTTCTGAACTCCCTGAACAAATGTCTGCGCACCATGTCCGTTGCGATTTGCGCAGGAGATTGTACGGTCTGCAACCTTGATTGCGCCACTGCAGAAGAAGTGGTCGTTAAGACCGACAACATTTTCTTCAAGTGCCATTGATGCCACCGCAATTTTAAATGTTGAACCCGGCTCGTACGAGTCTACCACCGCTTTGTTACGCCTTAAGAACTGAGTAACCTCGGTGAGTCTGGCATTATATTCAGAGCCATCAAGTGCTTCAAGTTCTTTTTTTATGTCGGGATATTTTTCTTCAACTGCCGGAGTAACAGCAAACGGCTCGTTCAAATCGTAGTCCGGCTTGGTTGCCATAGCGAGAATTTCGCCGGTTTTTACGTTCATTACAATTGCTGCTGCGCCCTCTTCAAGCTGATTTTCAATTCTTGCATTTTCAAGGTGTTTTTCGGTAAAATGCTGGATTGTCTCGTCAATGGTCAACACAACACTTCTGCCGTTCTGTGCCTCATAATAGCTTTCGTAGTTATCCGGAATTTCAAGACCTGCTGTCTTGTTTGCAGAGACAATTCTGCCGGGCACGCCACGAAGTTGCTCGTCATACACCATCTCGATACCCTCGAGACCGGTATTGTCGCTTCCGGCAAAACCGATTACCTGAGACGCAAAATTGCCGTATGGATAGTATCTTTTTGTATCCTCGGCAAACCGTATTCCGTCAAGTCGGTATTCCTCAATATAGGCACGGACCGCATCTGCCTGGTCCTTTTCAACCTTCTTTTTTATGTATTCAAAGTTGGATTTCTTATTGATTTTATTAAGAACACTTTCCTTATCAAGTTCAAGAAGTTCAGCAAGCTTTGCCGCAATCTGCTCGGGCGTTTGTTTGCTGTTATCACGAACATTCTTGGGTGTTATACTTATGGTTTCAACGCTAAGGTTATTCGCCAGAACTTTCATATTTCTGTCATAAATCAGGCCTCTTTCGGGGCTGATTATATTATCACTGGTCTGCTGCTCCCTTGCCGCTGACGAAAGCCATTCGCCACGGACAATCTGAAGCCACGCAACTCTTACCAATAAAGCAAAAAAAATCATAACCACTAATGCTAGCAGTAACATGATTCTTTTCTTCTGTTTAAATGTGCTTTGCTCTATACGCACGGCAATACCTCCAAACGAAATCATCCGGTTTGGCAGCTCGATTCAGATTTCATTATTTATTATTTATATTTAGCCTTTCAAATTAAATATACCAAATTTTCAGCTTTTTACTGGAAAATATTTAATGTTCCGGTAATAATTCCGGGTGCACCTGTTACAGCAATAGTTTTTTCGCTTGTCTGAAGCTTGGATTTTTTTGCATTTTCTGTTTTATCGCCCATTTCAAGGTCTACATAAAACATCTGATATCTCTCGGGGCGAACCATACCGAGCTTTTCTCCCGCAACGCTCTGGAGCTGATTGAGGTCAATTGTTTTGTCAATCTTAACCTGAATCGACTGATTAGTTGCAAGAACATCGTTATATTCGCTTCTAAGCTTTGCAATTTCGTTGTTTGCCTCATTGATTGAAACATAACCGTTTACAATTACAAAAGCCGCAGCAAACACAAGCACAAACGCCACAATTTTACGAAGTGCCGGTTTTGCCTTTACCTTCGTATTTGATTTTTCTACCTTTGTTTTTTCTGTACGGAATTCATTCTGAAAGTCATATCTGTAGCCATAATCTCCGTCAAGCTTACGCGCTGTGCTTGTGTTAAAGCTATACATATTTGACAATTTGAACTCCTCCTTCTATATTTTTTTAACCGCCCTGAGCTTTGCGCTGTGGGCTCTTATATTCATTTCAAGCTCGCTCTCTCCCGATACTATCGGCTTGCGAGTAAGAATTTTTACCATCGGTTTTTTTCCACATACACAAACCGGAAAATCCTTTGGGCATTCGCAGCCCGATGCAAGCTGACCGAATGTTTGCTTTACTATTCTGTCTTCAAGGGAATGGAATGTTATAACCGATAAAACACCGCCCGGCTTTAAAACTTCCACAAAATCACGAATTGCTCCCTCTAACAGTCCAAGCTCATTGTTCACTTCAATCCGGATTGCCTGAAAGGTCCGTTTTGCCGGATGCTTGTCCGCAAATCTTGCTTTTGCAGGAATTGATGCTTTGATAATATCACTTAACTGGAAAGTGGTTTCGACCGGTTTTGTCTGCCTTGCATTCACAATTCCTCTTGCAATCTGCCTTGCAAACCGCTCCTCGCCGTAATCAAATATTATCTTTGCAAGCTCAGCCTCGCTGTACTCATTAACTACCTCGTAAGCACTGAGTGAATCCTCACGGTTCATACGCATATCGAGCCTTGCATCCATATTGTAGCTGAAGCCTCTCTCCGCTGTGTCAAGCTGGGGTGAAGAAACGCCCAAATCCAGAATTGCTCCGTCCAGGCCGGAAACATTCAAGTTTCTTAATATATCCTTTATATCAGCATAGTTGCTGTGAACAATCTCTTTTTTGCTTTGGTACTCCGAAAGTCGCTTTGTTGCAGCATTTATCGCCGTGGTATCGCGGTCAATGCCTATCAGCATTCCGTTTTCGCCGAGTTTGGAACAAATAAGTGAAGAATGACCGCCACCGCCCAATGTCCCGTCAGCGTATATTCCATCAGGTTTTACCTCTAAAAGCCTTACGCTTTCGTCAAGCAGAACGGAAATATGTTTGAATTCGCTCATCATAAACCGAGCCTTTCCATTGCGTTTGCAATTTCCTCTGAATCAAACGAAGATTTTGAAATGTATTTCTCCCACTCATTTCTGGACCAGATTTCAGCACGGTTTGAAACGCCGATGATAACCAGTTCTTTTTCAAGCTTTGCGTAAGCTCTGAAATTCGGCGGAATAACCACTCTGCCCTGCGCATCAATCTCGCACTCGGTTGCACCGCTGAAGAAAAATCTGCGCACCATCTGACCGTCAGAGCCACGAAGTGCAAGCAGGTCCTGCTGAAATCCCTCCCACTCCTTTACAGAGTATGCATACAGGCAATCATCAAGACCCTTTGACAGCACAAAAGTTCCGCCAAGGTCATCTCTGAACTTTGCCGGAATGCTGACACGGCCTTTTGTATCCATATTATGATAATGCTCGCCTATTAGCATAAGGATTTCACCTCCCGCCATATTTTTTATACCACTTTATGGGTATTTCGTACCACTTCGTACCACTTTACTCTAATTCTACACTATTTTTTATGATTTTGCAATAGTTTTTTTTAAAAAATCTTAATATTTTTGAAAAAATTTTGTAACATTACTGCATAATGTAGCGACACCAAAAAATCAGCACATAAACAAGGAGCTGTGGCAAAATTCAAGCATTTTGCCACAGCTCCATTTGGAATAAAATCTTTATTCTGTTATATATTTTTTAAGATAATCCGGCAACTTATCTTCAGGATAACATACCATATCCCTTGCAAACCATACTCCGCCATCCCAGTTATCCGAATTGCTGAAGATAAAATAATTTTTACCCTCAACAGGTGTTGTACGCTTAGTTTCAATCAATGCATTTGCAACATTCAAAGCATCTGAAGACTCCAACTTATCGCAATCCATAAGATTTGCGTAAAGTTCTCCAAATCGTCCCTCCTGTCCCTTATACACAAGCATTTCGCCGGCTTTAACAAGGGGTTCCTTGCAAATCCATAGATTTGAAGCACATGTTGAAACTACTTCGTCATAATAGCCAAGCTCTTTAAGCAAGCTTATGGTATTGACAAATTTTGAGGTAACCTGAACATTAAATCTCTTGCTTTGATATTTATCAGGATTAATACCGTATGCTGACTCTT
>JAZQLR010000067.1:0-7340 GCA_045542775.1 Clostridia bacterium | reverse complement strand
TTCAAAAAAAATCCTATAAATGACTAGACAAATTACAAAAAAACGATATAATGGATTTATAAGGATAATAAATATTTAAATCAGATTTGGAGAGTGATTAAAAATGAAACTTATTATCAAAAGCAACTATGATGAAATGAGTGCATGGGCTGCACAGCACATTGCTGATGCAATCAACAACCACAAAGAGGACCGTCCGTTTGTATTAGGACTTCCTACCGGTTCATCACCTCTTGGTGTATACAAAAAGTTGATTGAAATGAACAAGGCCGGCACTGTTACCTTCAAAAATGTTGTAACCTTTAACATGGATGAATATGTGGGTCTTCCCAGAGAGCATGAACAGAGTTACTGGTATTTTATGCACGACAACCTCTTCAACCACATTGATATTCCAAGAGAGAACATTAATATTCTCAATGGTATGGCTGACGACCTTGAGGCTGAATGTCAGCGTTACGAAGACAAAATTGCCTCCTACGGCGGCATTGATCTCTTCCTTGGCGGAAGCGGTGTAGACGGTCACATTGCTTTTAACGAACCATTCACTTCACTCACTTCCCGCACAGGCGTTCGTGGTTTGACACAGGATACCTTGATTGCTAATTCCCGTTTCTTTGATAATGACCCCAACAAAGTACCCAAAACAGCTCTTTCTGTTGGTGTAGGCACAGTATGTGACTCAAAAGAAGTTCTTCTTCTTATAAACGGTCACCATAAAGCACGCGCACTTCGCCACTGTGTTGAGGGCGGTGTTGATCACGCATGGACAATCAGTGCACTTCAGCTTCACAAATGCGGAGTTATTGCTTGTGACGAAGATGCCTGTGGCGAATTAAAGGTTGATACCTACAAGTACTTTAAAGAAATTTACAAAGACGAAAAGTAAAGATTTTTAAATAATATTTATACATAACGAAAAGGCGGTGCATTTCTGCACCGCCTTTTCTCTTTATTTATCTGCTTTACTTTCAGCAATTATCTTATCAACTATGTTCTGGGGAGCATCCTGATATCTTTCGAACTCAAATTCATAGCTACCCTTTGCCTGAGTCATTGAACGCAGGTCTGAAGAATAAGTATGCATTTCAGCCATCGGGATTTCACCTTCAATAAGAGTGATACCATCGCCCTGAGGAGTCATACCAAGCATCTGACCGCGGCGTTTGTTGATGTCACCGATTATATCTCCGGTATAGCTATCAGGAACATAAACCTTAAGATGACCGATAGGTTCAAGAAGAACGGGGCTTGCCTGTTCCATACCAGCCTTGAACGCAAGTGATGCAGCTGTTTTGAACGCCATTTCGGACGAGTCAACCGGGTGATATGAACCGTCCATAAGTGTAGCCTTGAGACCAACCATAGGATAGCCTGCAAGTACGCCCTGCTTCATACTCTCCTGAAGTCCCTTTTCAACTGCGGGGAAGTAGTTCTTCGGAACACTGCCGCCAAACACCTTTTCTTCAAACAGCAGACCATCGTCATGTGGTGCAAATTCAATCCATACATGACCGTACTGACCATGACCACCGGATTGCTTTTTGTGCTTACCTTCAACCTTAACGGTCTTGCGGATAGCTTCACGATATGCAACCTTAGGCTGTGTCAATGTTACATCAACACCGAATTTATTCTTCAACTTACTTACAAGGATATCAATGTGCTGTTCGCCCATACCCTTGATAACCATCTGGCGTGTTTCGGTATTGTTTTCGATTGCAAAGGTCTTATCCTCGTCCATCAGTTTGGAGAGGCCCTGACTTATCTTTTCTTCATCACCCTTTGCTTTGGGAACAACCGCAAGGGTTGTATTGGGTCTGAAGAATTCAATTCCGTCAATAACAATTCGGTCGGTAAGGCTACAAAGTGTATCACCTGTATTGGTGTTTGCAAGCTTTGTAACAGCACCGATATCACCGGCATTGAGTTTTTCAACTTCAACCTGCTTTTTACCTACCAGCGCAAAAATCTTGCCTACTCTTTCGCTTTGACCGGTTACTGCATTGTAAACAGTTGTATCGGGAGTCATAATTCCGGAATATACCTTGAAATATGAGAGTTTACCAACATACGGGTCTGCAACAGTTTTGAAAACAAGTGCTGCGAGCGGGTCGTTTACATCAACCTTGCGTCTTGCATCTGTTCCATCCTCTTTTTTTGCAATAAAGAACTCATCCTTTGAATCGGGAGCCGGGAAGTATGCATTGATTGCATTCATAAGTGAAGAAATACCAAGCTTGTTGTACGCACTACCACAAAGTACGGGAACAATATCACCTGCTGCAACACCGCTGCGAAGTGCTTCGTAGGTTTCAGCCAGGGTAAATGTTTCACCAGCAAAGTATCTGTCCATCAGTTCTTCAGAACTTTCAGCAACCGCCTCGTTAATCATTTCACGGATTGGTTCGATATCTGCTTCCATGCCCTCGGGGATAGTTGCAGTAACGGTTCTGTCGCCCTCAAACTTTCTTGCTTCGCCCTCAACTACATTAACAAAGCCGGTAATCTTTTCGCCTTCACGGATAGGAACCTGAAGCGGTGCAATCTTTTTGCCATACTTTTCACGGAGCTGGTCAAGAACGCCGTAATAATTTACTCTTTCGTCATCAACCTTATTGATAAACATAAGTTTGGGAATTCCTGCTTCGTCTGCGTACTTCCACGCTTTTTCAGCACCTACTGTAAGACCTGACTTACCGCTGAGCACGATAATTGCAGCATCTGCCACCTTGATACTTTGCTGAACCTCACCCACGAAGTCAAAAAATCCGGGGGTATCTATAATATTAAACTTGGTACCGCTCCAGTCACAAGTTGCAACTGCGGCACTAATCGAAAACTTACGCTTGATTTCCTCCGGGTCAAAATCCATAACCGTGTTGCCGTCCTGGGTTCTTCCCATTCTTTCAACTGAGCCTGCTGTATACAGCATAGCCTCTGCCAGCGATGTCTTTCCCGAGTTTCCGTGTCCTAAAAGACAAAAGTTTTTGATTTTTGATGTTTCATACAGTTTCAATTTTCAACCCTCCAGTGTATAAGTTTGTGTTTTACCATTCCGCCGCTTTCGGCGACATTTTTAACTTTTGCGGCTTTTTATTTCTACGCCGTCTTTAAATTAATTATACTTTAAACTCTCAAAATTTTCAACCAAAAACCAAACAAGATTTTTCAGAATTTTTGTGCATATTGAATAAAATATTTAGTTCAATAAATAAAGCCTTTGCTCAGGTTGAGCAAAGGCTTTATTTGCCGTTAATTTTTAATATCCAAAATATCATCCATAGGAATTTCCGTCTTAACCACTGTCAGTTTTTTAAAGGTTTTATCAATTCCGGTAACTAAGCCATCAATTGATATACACTCGCCGTCAGAGTAGTAAACAACACATACGCGCATACCGACGCAAATCTCTGCAATTTTACGGGAAAGCTCCTCGGCGGCTTCGTCAGAAAATTCAGGTTTTTCGACAAAAACTCTCTCTTTTTGACGAAGCGCCTCGTCAAGACCTTTAAGTGCCGAAAACGGCGCAAACTGTTTGGCTCTGTCAGCTGTTGACATTTTTGTTTTTGGTCTACTCGCCACTTTTATGTCCCCCTATCTGACGGTTGCGTTCAAGTGTGGTTGCACTTTTATCCAAATCCATACCCTTGAACACCGCGTTTTTGCCAAATTGCTTTTTTATAACCACCATCGCCTTTTGAATTTTGTTATGCTTGCTGATGATTTGCGGTTCGTCGAACAGGCTTAGCTGTTCAAATGTCTCGCTCTCATCAACCAGATTATTGCAGGAAATATTCATTCTTCGCACCGGATATTCAGGATTGACTATCCGCCTGTAAAGCTTTGAAATAAGCGGCAGAAGCACCGCATCGTTGTTCGTCGGGGTATCGGGAGCAATACTTCCGCCCGTAGGTTCCAAGTTCAGATTGTTGGAATATCCCACATAGAGGGTTATGGATTTTGTAAGCACGCCTTTTTCCACCATTTCGAGGCATAAAAGGTCCATCATTTCCTTGGCAATAATTTCGCCCTCGTTAAATCCATAATCACGCATCAGCACCTGACCGCTGGTCAGGCAGGTTGTTTTGGGCTTATATTCTTTTATGTCCCTCATAGTTGTAGGTTCTATTCCCCACGCGTGGTCGATAAGAAGCTCGGCATCAATACCAAATTTGTTATAAAGCAAATCTTCGTTGCATTTTGCAATGCCTTCCATTGTATAAATTCCCATTTGCGAAAGGCGTTTTGCCGTACCCTTTCCTATGCGCCAGAAGTCGGTAAGCGGTTTATGCTGCCACAGAGTTTTTACAAACAGTTCCTCATCAAGATAACCGATAAAGTCATCGGCGTGTTTGGCTGTTATATCAAGAGCAATTTTGGCAAGATACAGATTTGTTCCTATACCGCAGGTTGCACGGACACCAACCTTATCCAGAACCTCTTCCATCATCTTCTTTGCAAGCTGCTTTGCCGACATATTATACATTCTTAGGTAATCTGTTACATCAATAAAAACTTCGTCGATTGAATACACAAAGATATCGTCTTTTGATACAAAGGTCAAGTATACAGCATAAATTTCTGCGGCGTAGTCTATATACTTCTGCATACGAGGCTCGGCCGTAATATATTTTATGTTTTTAGGTATTTCAAAAACTCTGCAACGGTTTTTCACACCAAGTTTCTTCATAGCAGGTGTTACCGCAAGGCAGATTGTTTTTTCGGAGCGTTCCGGGTCGGCAACAATCAAATTGGTGGCCATAGGGTCAAGACCCCGTTCAACGCACTCCACCGAGGCATAAAAACTTTTAAGGTCGATACATAAATACATTCTGTTTTCCAAAAAAGTCCGCCTCCTTTAACATTTGATTATATTTTCCCCGTAAACTAAAGAAAAATCCCCACAGGTATCGTCGTGGGGAACAGAACTACTTCGTCTTTTTTTCTACTTTCTTTTTATTGCCGTCTTTGTCCATAATATAGACATTATTCATTGTGTTTTCAAAGCCTTGACGAAATCCCTTTATATACTGTTGTCTTAGCTCTGCCTGTTCCGCCTTTTCCTCTTCGGTTAAGCCCCCTTCTCTGGACTTGCGGGCAAGCTCGTTTATTCTGCTTAGCAATTCTTCTGTCAATTTTATCACCTCTGATTTTATATTAACATAAAATACTTAATTTGTAAAGTCAAAGGCAGACCAATTAAGGTCTGCCTTTTTACATTTTTATTTTGCGTTTCGTTTTGCGGCTTCTTCGAGCTTGGTCTGACGGCGCATTTTAACCTCATCAGACATAGGCTTGATATCGCCGGCTTTTGTAAGCGCCCATCTTGTAAGCAACGGGCCGAAAACTTCATAAATAAGAACGGCAAAGAGTGTGATGTTGCGAACCAGCGCACCCTGCGCCCCCATCTCAACCGATGCAGCAACAATCGAACACATACCAAGCGCCACACCTGCCTGCGGGAACAATGTAATGCCAAGATATTTGCAAATCTGCGGCTCGCACGCTGTTGCCTTTGCACTTGCAAATGTTCCAAAATACTTACCTAAGCAACGGAAAATAATATAAACCATACCGATTATCACAATTGCCCAATCGGCAAAAACATTAAGTTCAAGCTCAGCACCGCTGATTACAAAAAACAATGCAAGAAGCGGCGATGTCCATTTTTCGGACTTTTCCATTAAATCGTGTGAAAGAGGACATATATTGCAGAATACAGTTCCCAGCATCATACATACCAGAAGCGATGAAAAACTGATATGAACAGGACCAGCGTGAAAGTCAATCATAGAAAGCGAAACGGTAAGGAATACAAACGCAATAGTCATATTAAGACGGTTGGTGTTTGAATTAAACAGTTTTTCGAGCTGAGTTAAAATCCAGCCCATAATTGAGCCAAGAATGAGTGAGCAGCCGATTTCCACAAGAGGGTTAACTATAATGGATATAACATCCACCGCACCTGCAATAAGGCTTTTTGCAATACCGAAAGATACAGCAAAAACTATAAGACCAACAGCATCATCAAGGGCAACAATCGGCAAAAGCAGACTGGTAAGCGGACCTTTTGCTTTGTACTGACGAACAACCATCAAGGTTGCCGCAGGAGCCGTTGCTGTTGCGATAGCACCTAATGTCAAAAATTGCGGAACTGTAAGTTTATCGGGCATAAGAATATGCACACCCCAAAGAGCTAAATCAACAAGCAAGGTTGCAATAAGCGCCTGAAATACACCGATTACAAATGCTTGTTTACCTATCTTTTTAAGTTCCTCAAGTCTAAACTCACTACCGATAGAAAACGCAATAAAGCCAAGAGCTACATCGGAAACAAGTGAAAGTCCAGCTACCGCTTCGTGAGAGCTGAATCCAAGACCCTCTATACCAAGTGCGCCGAGGCAATACGGACCAATCAGCACGCCGGCAATCAGGTATGCTGTTACCGACGGCAATTTTAAAGGCTTGAAGGCTCTTGTCATAAGAAGACCTGCAAGCAGAGCAATTGAAACAGATAATAATGTGTTCATTTTGTATTTCTCCTTTTGCTAATTTTAACCTATTTTACCTGCATACTCTTCTCTCAGTTTTGAGTATACTATCTTCTGGCTTTTATACAGACTTGAATATCCCGACATCATATAACTTACGGCACAAACAACCGCAAAGGGCATTGCAATATCACCGCCAAACACTTCGATAGCAAGTACAAATGATGCAACCGGACAGTTTACAACCCCGCAAAAAACCGCTATAAAGCCGATTGCCGCACCAAGGGTCGGGTCAACACCCAAAATCGGTGCCATGGCACAGCCAAAGGTTGAACCGATGAAGAATGATGGAACAATTTCTCCGCCCTTGAATCCTGCCGCGATAGTTATTGCCGTGAACAGAATTTTCAACAGAAAATCCATCCATTTAGCCTCACCTTTGGTTATTGCACGGGTGATAACTTCCATTCCTGCACCATTATAATCGGTTGTTCCCACTGCGTATGTAAGTAAAATTATAACTATACCGCCCAAAAAAGCACATAAGAACTTATTGGGGACAAAGCGTTTACAGAACCTTTCGCACTTATGAATCGAAAAGCAAAACAATGTACTTACCAAAGCGCACAAAGCGGCAAGAACAATAATCCCCAAAATCAGCTTAATTGTCATAGGCTCGATTGTTATAACCTTTGTAAAGTTTACGGGAGCTATCCCGAAAAATAACGCCATTTGTGATGCAACAAATGCAGAAACAACACACGGAACAAGACCTGCATAGTACATAACGCCGACACTTGTTACCTCCAGAGCAAAAAACATTGCCGTAACAGGAGTTCCGAAAAC
>JAZQLR010000066.1:0-4321 GCA_045542775.1 Clostridia bacterium | reverse complement strand
TCTTTCTGAAAAGGGCGTTGAGATAATCGGTGATGAAACGGTTTGTGAAATTTATCCCGATGCAACACCTGCTTCAGACTCAGACTGGGAGACAGAATATCTTGCACTTAAAATAGGCGTAAAAGTGGTTGACAGCACCATTGACGCAATTGAGCATATAAATAAGTATGGCAGCCGTCATTCCGAGGCTATAATTACCGACAGCTATGAAAAATCTCAGCAGTTTTTACAGGAGATAGATGCAGCAGCGGTTTATGTAAATGCATCAACAAGATTTACTGACGGCTTTGAATTTGGCTTTGGTGCAGAAATAGGCATCAGCACCCAAAAGCTTCACGCCCGTGGACCAATGGGGCTCAAGGCTCTTACAACCACAAAATACACAATCCGAGGCAACGGTCAGATACGATAACTAATTTTGAAAGGACAGCATTAAATGGAAAAGGATCTTAACAAAGCAGTTCTCGCTCAAATAAGCATACCCGAAGATACTGCAGAGATATTTGCAGAAACAGCGCATCGGTTTGAGGAACTGATGATGATGTATCAATGTGCAATTCAGGAGGTCACCACCAAGCTCGAGGTTTTAAACCACGAAATGTCGGTGCGTAACAACCGGAATCCCATTGAGACAATTAAATACAGAATAAAAAAGCCCAAAAGCATTGCAGAAAAGCTTGCCAGATACGGCCACAAGGTTTCGATCGAATCCGCCTTTGAGAACCTGAACGATGTGGCAGGAGTGAGAGTAATCTGCTCGTTCATTGAGGATATCTACACTATTTCGGATATGCTGACACGGCAAGACGATATCCGCCTTGTTCAGGTTAAAGACTACATAAAAAATCCCAAGCCAAACGGTTATCGCAGCTATCATATGATAATTGAAATCCCCGTGTTCTTTTCGGACCACAAGCAGTATATGAGAGTTGAAGTCCAGATACGGACAATGGCTATGGATTTTTGGGCAAGTCTGGAACATCGTGTTAGATATAAAAACGATATATCAAACACACAGGAAATATCCGACAGACTTAAAAAGTGTGCAGATGTAATTGCGGCAACCGATGCCGAGATGCAGAACATTGCAACAGAAATAAATGTTTTATAAATTTTTTTAAATTATGCAACCTTTTTTGCATTTTAAAAGTATTACAAGTGTAAAAAACAATTTTAAAGGAGAAAATACTATGAAGAAAATAATTGCATTAATTTTGACACTTGCACTTGTCCTCACCTTTGTAGCGTGCGGCAAGAAAGCAAACAACGAGGCAGAAACAGACCCCGAAACACAGGTTGAAACAGTAACACCCGAAGAGGAAACTGATAAGTCAGAGGAATCAGAAGTCGATAACGACAAAACCGAAGCAAAACCTGAAACCAAACCCGAAACAACCGCAAAACCTCAGGCAAGCACAACAAAGCCTGCTGACACAACAACAAAGCCCGAGGCAAAACCCGAAGCTAAGCCTGAAGCTAAACCGGAAGTAAAACCTGAGACAAACCCCGAAGTAAAGCCCGAAGAAAAACCCGAGGCAAGCACTCCGGCAACTTTAGGTAACACTTTGCTGGCTGACTTCAAGACAAAGGCGTCCGGCTCAGATGTAGTAGCAATTGCAGAAAGTCTTTTACAGAACCCGGCAATCAAATTTGGCGGCGGTGCAATGCCCGTTGAGCCTGGTCTGCTTTCCGGCTTTGACAATAACGAAATTACCGGCTTTAAATCCGGCGCAGTATTTATGCCCATGATAGGCTCAATTCCCTTTGTTGGATATGTGTTTGAGCTTGAAAACGCAGCAGATGTTCCTGCATTTATCTCAAAGCTCAAGTCATGTGCAAACCTCAGATGGAATGTCTGTGTTGAGGCTGACGAGATGGTTGCCGGAAGTGTCGGCACAAGGGTATTCTTTGTAATGTGCCCTACTACTTTAGACTAATTCACAATAAAACGGGTGCCCCGGCACCCGTTTTATTTTAAGGAGATACACTATGCTATTTTCAAGCATCCCTTTTTTATATTACTTTTTACCCATTGTGCTGATTGCATACATCATAACACCAAGGGTATTAAAAAACACCGTACTTTTGCTTGCCAGCCTTGTGTTTTACGCATGGGGCGAGCCGAAATATGTTTTTTTAATGATTGCAACAGTAACTATCGGCTATATTTTCGGTCTTTTAATAGATAAGTTCCGAGGCAAGGCATGGGCAAAGGCTTTTTTATTCTTATCGGTTGCGAGTAGCCTTGCGGCACTTGGCTACTTTAAGTATGCTGACTTCTTCATCGAAAACTTCAATCGTGTAACAGGACTATCGATGCCGCTTCTCAGACTTGCTCTGCCCATTGGTATCAGCTTTTACACATTCCAGATTTTGAGCTATACCGTTGATGTATACCGTGGCACGGTAAGAGTGCAGAAAAACCCGATTAACCTTGCCACCTATGTTGCGCTTTTCCCGCAGCTTATTGCAGGGCCTATTGTAAGATACTCGGACATCGAAGCTCAGCTAACCGAAAGAACACACAGCTTTGAAAAAACAGCCGACGGTATAAGACGGTTTATATTTGGTCTTTCAAAAAAGATTATACTTGCGAACTCGCTTGGTGAGCTTTGCGACGCTTTTCATCAATCGGCGGATAAATCGGTTGCGTTCTTCTGGCTGTTTGCATTTTGCTATATGCTGCAGGTATACTTTGATTTTTCCGGCTACAGCGATATGGCAATCGGTCTCGGAAAGCTTTTTGGCTTTAAGTTTATGGAAAACTTCAACTATCCGTTTATTTCCGCAAGTATAACCGAGTTCTGGCGCAGATGGCACATTTCCCTTGGCTCGTGGTTCCGTGATTATGTGTATATTCCGCTTGGCGGCAACCGTGTAAAACAAGCAAGACTACTGTTTAACATTTTTGTTGTATGGTTTTTGACCGGCTTCTGGCACGGTGCAGAATGGAACTTTATAATCTGGGGACTTTATTTTGGCGTGTTGCTGACAATCGAAAAGTTCTTCTTCCTTGACAAGCTCAAAAAGCATAAAGTCATAGGACACATATATGTTATATTCTTTACCGCAATCAGCTTTGTAATATTCAGTGCAGACAACCTGACCAATGCCCTTGCCTATGCCGGCGGAATGATTGGGCTTGGCGGTATTCCCCTTGTATCTAGCGAATGGCTTTATTACTTCAGAAGCTACGGCGTAATTCTTGTTGTAGGTATCATCGCCGCAACACCGCTTGTTAAAAATACAATCAACCGACTCAAAGAAAACGCCGCATTTGAAAAGGCAATCAATGTTTTAGAGTTGCCCGTTCTCATTGCTTTGGTTGTTTTGTGCACGGCATATCTTGCCGACGGGTCATTTAATCCGTTTTTATATTTCAGATTTTAAAGGAGGGTTTCGAGTTTGAATAACAAGTTAAAAAACATTATTTCCGTAATTTTATTTGCTGTTTTACTTTTTGCGACTTCCATAGTCTGTCTTTTCAAGCCGGAAACCGCCTTTTCAGAAAGCGAACGCAGACCTCTTGCGGCAAAGCCTGAAATATCAACCGAAAGCATCTTTTCCGGTGAATATATGGAGAATTTTGAAAAGTATACTGTTGACCAATTTCCATTCCGCGACAAGTTCAGAACGCTTAAGGCACTTTTCACCACGAAGGTTTTTGCAAAGATGGACAACAACGGGCTTTTCACCACAGACGGGCACATCTCAAAAATTGAATATCCTCAAAACGACAAGATGCTTAAAATTGCAGCAGAGAGATTTGATTATCTCTATGAGAATTATATGAAAGGTAAAAACCAGAATATCTACCTTTCAATTGTGCCCGATAAGAACTTTTATCTTGCAAAGGACAGCGGACATCTTGCCATTGACTATGAAAAGTTTATAAGCGACTTCAAAGCTTTAGTTCCGTATATGGAATATATTGATGTAACCGGACTTTTATCCAAAGACGATTATTATCGCACCGACTCGCATTGGAAGCAGGAAAATATTACCGATATTGCAGAGCATCTTGCCGAAAAAATGAATTCATCATTCAGTAGTGAATACACCAAAGTCACCGTTTCCGATGGTTTTTACGGAGTTTACGCAGGGCAATCGGCACTTCCAACCAATCCCGATACTCTCAATTACCTGACCAACGATATAATAGAAAATTGTATTGTTACCTATTATGACACAGGACTTCCCGTTGTAGGTAATATGTATAATATGGACAAGGCAGCAGGTAAAGACCCGTACGAAATGTTTTTATCCGGAACATCACCGCTAATCACGATTGAAAACCCCAACATCAGAACCGACAAGGAAC
>JAZQLR010000065.1:0-10446 GCA_045542775.1 Clostridia bacterium | reverse complement strand
GTACCCCATGAATAAGGAATATCGTTGTCACGACGGTAAACGTTTGCTCTGGGGTTATCCCATGAACGGAATACGGCTTCAACAGCACCCATAAGCTGTTCCTTCGGGTCTGTGGGGAAGTCCTTACCGATCTTGTTCTTGTATTCTTCTTTGAACTGACCTGCGAGAACCTTGAGGTCTTCAGCTGTAAGCTCGATATCCTGAGTTACACCCTTAGCTTCCTTCATTTCGTCGATAAGCTGTTCAAAGTACTTCTTACCAACTTCCATAACTACGTCAGAATACATCTGGATAAATCTTCTGTAGCAGTCCCAAGCCCAACGGGGGTTGCCTGATTTAGCTGACATAGCTTCAACAACATCTTCATTAAGACCGAGGTTGAGGATTGTGTCCATCATACCGGGCATTGATGCTCTTGCCCCTGAACGAACTGAAACGAGGAGAGGATTCTCCTTGTCACCGAACTTCTTGCCGCAGATAGCTTCCATCTTGGTGATGTTTTCCATGATTTCAGCCTGGATTGCGTCATTGATCTTTCTGCCGTCCTCATAGTACTGAGTACAAGCTTCTGTTGAAACGGTGAAACCCTGGGGAACAGGGAGACCGATTTTGGTCATTTCAGCAAGGTTTGCGCCTTTACCGCCGAGAAGTTCTCTCATTGAAGCGTCGCCTTCGCTGAAAAGATAAACGAATTTTTTGCTCATTACAAAAATTCCTTCTTGAGTAGTATATTTAATTAATTATTTATCATTGTTAATTTTGCCCGAGCGTAAATCCTTGAAAAATCGTTTGAGAATTCCCGAGCATTCGTCGAGCAATATTCCGCCCTCACAGTTTGTGTGGCAGAAGAGCGTGTCCGCCGTAGGCGCATTAAGTGCCGAAAGCACAGCTCCGCCTTTGGGGTCGGACGCACCAAAGTAAAGATTTTTTATACGGGCGTGGTGGATTGCTCCGCTACACATAATGCAAGGCTCAAGCGTTACATAAAGGTCGCATTGATGAAGCCTCCAGCCGCCCAGGATTTTGCAGGCAGCATCTATTGCAATAAGCTCTGCATGGTAAAGGGCGTTTTTGCCGGTCTCACGCAGGTTATGCGCTGCGGCAATTATCTCACCGTCCTTGACGATAACTGCACCGATTGGAGTTTCGCCGAGGGCATAAGCCTTTTCGGCTTCTTTGAGGGCTTCTGCCATAAAAAATTCTTTACTGTTCATAGTATAATCCGTTAAACGCACAAAAGGGTACAAAAAACCGCGATCAAGTTCCGTTTATTTAAAAACAGAAGACCGGAGTATTTTGCCCGTGCAGGGTTTGTTAGATTTTGTGTTGATTACTGGATATAGGGCTTGAGGTCTTCAAGAACCTTGTCGCAGTCATCATCCTGGATTTCAACTGTAATGGGCTTGCTGAGGTCAAGGCTGAAGATACCCATAATTGACTTTGCGTCAACTACATATCTGCCGGACGCCAGATCGATATCGCAGTCATACTTACTTACGATATTAACAAAGCTTTTTACATCGTTAATTGAACTGAGAAGTACAGTACATGTTTTCAATAAAAACACCTCCAAAAAATTTTTTGCACAGAGTAGAAAACAGGAAAATATAGAAATGTTTCACTCTGCCTACATTATTATATATTTTTTTCTTGCAATAGTCAATAAAAAAGTGTATAATTTTATCACAAAATTTTTTTCAAAATACTAAACAGAATTGGACGATTTTAAATATGCGAGTAAAATTTATAACTTTAGGCTGCAAAACCAACTTCTACGAGAGTCAGGCTCTGGCGGAAATGTTCAGGGCAGAAGGCTATTCTGTTGTTGAAAAAGGTCTTGCAGACATATATATCGTAAATACCTGTGCTGTTACAAGTATGGGTGCTCAAAAATCCCGCCAGCAAATCCACCGGATAAAAAAACAAAACCCCGATGCGATAGTTGCGGTAATGGGTTGCTACGCCCAGACAGAGCCTGACAATCTGCGCGATTCCAAGGATGTGGATGTCCTTATAGGAACGGCAAATCGCAGCCAGATTGTGGAGCTTGTAAAGAATGCAACGGAGGGTAAACGGACGGTTCTCCATACCGATATAATGAAAGAACGCACCTTTGAGGAGTTGTGCCTTGCAACTGACCAGAGCCGTATCCGTGCAACAGTAAAGATTGAGGATGGCTGCAGTAATTTTTGCACATACTGCATTATTCCTTATGCGCGAGGACCGGTGCGCTCCCGTAATATCGAAAGAATAGTCGAGGAGGTTGAACTCCTTGCAAAGAACAACTATGTTGAGGTTGTACTGACGGGAATTCACATCGGCTCCTACGGCAAGGATTTGAAAGACGGCACAAGCTTGATAGATGTTATTGAAAAAGTTTGTGCGGTTGAGGGGATAAAGCGTGTCCGCCTTGGCTCGGTTGAGCCGGTTGTTATCACCGAGGATTTTGTAAGGCGTGCGAAAAAACTCAAAAACCTTTGTCCTCAGTTCCATCTGTCACTTCAAAGCGGCTGCACCGAGACTCTTGCGAGAATGAAACGCAGATACACGGCAGAAGAATATATGTCGGCGGTAAAGCTTTTGCGTGAGAATTTAGAGGATGTGTCGATTACCACAGATGTGATGGTCGGCTTCCCGGGGGAAACCGACGAGGAATTTGAAAAATCCTACGAGTTCTGCAAAGCGGTTGGATTTATGCAGATGCATATATTCAAATACTCACCACGAAAAGGCACGGTAGCTGCAGAAATGAAAAATCAGATTCCCGAGCAGGTAAAAGAGGCGCGGAGTCAAAGGCTTATTGCCCTCGGCGAGGAAATGAAACAGGCGTTTTACGATTCCTATCGTGGCAAGCGTGTAGAGGTTCTTGCAGAGACCAGGACAAAAGATGGAAAATTCCACGCAACTTTGGCAAACTATATGGATGTTTATATAGAATCCGAGGACGACATCAGTGGTAAAATAATAGAGCATACAGTTGAATAAAACACAGGGCATCGGCTACTTATACGCCGGTGCCCTTTATAAATGTCAAAAACATTGTTGCAACCGTAAACAGGGTTGTAAGACCGCTGCCATATTTCTTGTTTTTAAATTCACTTACCGCAAAGCTGATGGCATAAATTGCACTCCATACGGCAGCAATCCCTGAAATTATGCTAAATACCGTGCTCAATTTGCGTAGCCTCCTACTCAAAGTAAATATTGATATTAAATTTTGCTGTTTCATAGATTTTGCTCCAGTTTGCATCTTCCCATTGCTGTTGGGTGATAAAAGTTTTCTTAAATTGGTCGCCGATTTTCAGAATATCGGCTCGTTTATTGTGTGAAATATCTGCAAAAAACTTGGTCATTTCGGATTTAATAACGCTTCTGACGAATGCAAAAAGCTGTTCGGCACTTTCAAAGCCGTCGGGAATCTTACTTCCTAAGAATTCAATCCCCAAAGCTTGTGAAACCGATATATGGCAAGGTTTTGTTGAGGTATCAACTGCATATCGTGCAGGCTCGCTGACCGAAAGCCTGAAG
Organism: Clostridia bacterium; assembly: GCA_045542775.1. Taxonomy (GTDB): domain Bacteria; phylum Bacillota; class Clostridia; order Monoglobales; family Monoglobaceae; genus SIG440. Next base: position 6,918 of record JAZQLR010000065.1, on the reverse strand, counting down.
CTGAATGTGTCTGCACGGTTAAACGGACTCCGGAGTGTTATAACGGCGTTTTGAACATTCTGATTTAAAATGTTATAGAGCATTGCCGAGTCGCCGTTCATTGTACCGGTCATAACCCCGTCTCTGAAAACTGCCATACCCCGAAAATCGGACTGTTTAGCGGTGAGAACAGTACTTTCCGAGCTTACCCAAAGCCCATCATCGGGTTGTGGCTTCCGGGAAGAACTGTCTTTATCTGCAATAGCCGCAAGCGGCAACGCTGAGGCTTTGCCGTGGGTACTGATTTCGTCAACAAAATCAGAAAGTGTCTTATCGGGGGCATATACATTATTTGAGCGCAGCGCCATCAACTCGTAGTACTTTGCGGTATTTGCTTCAAGGTCGGGATTGACGCTTTCCATATATTCCCTTGATGTTTGCTTTGAAACCGCAACGGCAGTATGCGGACGGATTTCTCTTTCTCTAAGAAGAAATTGCGAATGTCGGGAGAGTCCGCTGGGGTCAATATCTTTTGAAAAAACAATCAGCTTAAGATGCGACATATCAATGTTCTTTGCCAGAAAGTTGTTAGTCATATTCTTGGCAATATAAAAGTCCGGTGCAGTTACCGTGATGTTAGTTACGCTTTTGTTTGCGGACTGACCTTCACCACCGCCGCCGGATTCGCCGCCTTCGGGTGAACCGCCAGAAATTGGTTTTGAAAACTGAAAGGTGTAGCTGAAGTCGCTGTTTTCTGTGCGGTCAATGCCTATGGCGATAATATAGGCGGTTTCGTCAATTTCACGATTGTCAAAGCAGCCGCTAAGCATTGATGCAGCAAGCAATCCCGCAAACAGAAGAAAAATTCTAAGCTTTTTCATTAAGCTGCTTTCGCCTCACTTTCGTAAAAAATATAACCAGCAGAAAAACCGCCCATACAGCAAAGCCACTGCAAAATAAAAGTATTTCCAACAATTCTGCCGGAATAAATTTAACACCGGCGGATGAGAAAAATAAGGTCAGCGCAACGGGAAGAATACACGGCTTTGCATCTGATAAGCCAAAGTCGGTTTTCAGAGTGTTGGTGAAAAAAAACAGATTTAAGGCAAGATACAGCATTCCGCTTAATGTCGCTACCAAAAGAAGAATAGCATCAATTCTTTGAAAAAATCTGCCATAGTGAATTTCTTTAAGCAAGAGATAGATGGGGAACTGACCCTCTGCAGATACAGGATACGGAATTCTTACTGTGAATGCAAAAATAATCAGAGCAACTGTAAAAATGCCGAATAAAACAGATGCCAGAATTGACTTTCCAGGTTTTACTGCTGACTTGTCGGTGGGTGAAATGAGGAACAGTAAACAGAGGTCGGTATACATAATTACTCCCGATATACCCTTGCCGAAAACGCTCTCTGCACCACGGCCAAGAACGGGGAAAAGGTTGGAAAAATCTCCGTTCCATAGCGTGGAAATTACTATTACCAAAAGCACAAATACGGTTATCGGAACAAAAATGCGGTGCAGGCGTGAAATTGCAGAAAACCCTCCAAGCGCCCCAACGATTGCGGCAACGATAAAGAACAATGCACAAAAGGCGGTTGGAGCGGTGGGGAATGAAATAAGTTTTGTAAGCTCTGAAAATTCTCCCAATGCAACAATTGCTGACACGAAGAGGTACAGCAAAATGATTAAAGCAACGATTTTACGCCCAAAACCTCCCAACACCGATTCTGCTGCATCAAGAATATTAATCTTTGGAAGATGAAGAAATGCTGAAATAATCAGTGTAGCCATTCCAAAAAACAAAGCGGCGGAGAATGCTGCCGATAAAGAAGCGGCAGTCCCTGCAGTTTTGGGGAAAAGTGTGGGGATACGGGTGAACAGCCGGTATATTAAAAGATTTATAATAATGCAAGAACAATCAAAGCTCTTAAAGGACAAGGCGGGAGTTTTCTTTGGCATAGCTATTCATCTCCTTTCCATTTTCGGCTGATATGCGGCTGCTTAAATGAGTTTTGAGGGTAAAGTACCCGTGGCCGTCTTTCACGCTTCCAGATTGGCGGCACAAAAAACGGACTTTCCGAGCCGTTTGATGCAGGAATATACGAAACTCCAAATGGCTGTGCTGCGGCGAGGTATACCGAAAGAATAAAGATTCCGGCTGCAATGCCGGTAAATCCGGCTGTTGCGCCAAGGAAGATAAAAACAAACTGCATAACCGAAAGTGCACGGGAAATTGAAACCGACGGTGCGGCAAATGAGCCAAGCGCGGTAATTGAAACAATTATGATAAGCAAGGGGCTTGCAATGCCGGCAGAAACCGCTGATTGTCCCAAAATCAAGCCGCCTACAATTCCTAAAGTCGAGCCGATGGGGTCGGGGACACGGGTTGATGCTTCTTTGATAAGCTCAAAGGAAAGCACCATTATAATAAGCTCCAGCACAATGGGGAACGGCATTTTCTCCCGGGTTGCTTCTATTGCAAACAACAGGTCGGTGGGAATACTTTCGTGATGGTAAAGGACAACGCTGATGAAAATTCCGGGTAGAAAAAGAGCGAGGAAGCATCCGGTAAGCCGGACTGCACGCATAAAATTTGCCTCCGCAATACGCACATAGTTATCCTCCGAGGATTCGGTGAGGTCTGCTGCGGTGGCAGGCAGAATAAGCACAAACGGACTTCCCTGAACAATTATTATTACCTTTCCGTCGGCAAGCTGTGCCGCGGCTCTGTCAGGGCGTTCGGTTTTCAAAATTTGGGGAAAGGGGAAAAGGGTACTTTCCTCAATCATCATTTCTATATCTGCTGATGAAAAAATGTATTCTGTATCAATTGATTTAAGTCTGTCACGGATTTCTTTAACAAGTGAAATATTTGTGATTCCGTTCAGATACATAAGCGCACACGGCGTTTTGCTTTTTGTGCCTACGGGAATATTCTCAGCGATAAGATTGGGGTCTTTAAGAATTTTCCGTATAAGTGCAATGTTGGACATAACGGTTTCGGTAAATGCCTCCTGAGGCCCGGATAAAACCGCTTCGGAAATGGGCTTGCCGACGCTTCGTGTGTTCCAACCCTTTACATCTGCCACAAAGGCACAACTGCAGCCGTCAACAAACACGGCGCAGTTGCCAAAGCCTACCAGCTCTATAATCGACTGCATACTGTCGTTTTTGGAATTCGGTGCTTGTGTCAGCATCAATTCATAGACGGCATCTTCCAGGGTTTCAATGATTTGTGCGTCTTTCGTGCCGGTCATAAGCGGCCGCATAATATCGCGGTTTATGAAGTTTTTGTTGGCGAGTCCGTCGAAAAAAATCAAAAATGCATCTATTGTATTGCCACTGCACTGTATTTTAAACTGACGGACCACCAAATCAAAATTCTTTCCGCATTCAAATGCATCACGGATAAAGTCGAGGTTTTCCGCAAGCTGAGTGCTGACCTTTCCGGTCCGGTAAACATAGCTGTCCTTGTTTTTGATATTGTTTTTTATATAATTGTTCAGCCCGGGGTTATTCTCAATGCCTTGGGCAGACGGTGTAAGCTGACATGGCGTTGATTTTTCTTCGGGATTGTAAAAAAACAGGTCTTTAAGCTTCATATTGTGTCACCTCAAAGTAAGTATTTCCCAAGATAGGATATTTATCCACAAATTAAAAAGTTTAAAAATCTATTGACATTTTGTAGCCTTGTGATAAAATCAAGGTATACAAGGCGTTTGAGCCAAATACATATTAATAAAGTTGGATAATTTACTCGGGGTATGGAGCGTGAAAAACTTTATGGGAAAAGCTTTTGCTAAACTTAAAACTCTGTTTATGGGGTCTAAATATACGGTTCTTGTTGCGGTGCTGTGCTGTGTAGCTGTTGTTTTAACCGGCTGTTTTTTTGCGTATGCAGCGTCGTATAATAAGATTTTACCCAATGTTTATGTCGAAGGCTTTGATGTTGGCAGAATGGATAAGCTGGATGCTGCCAAGGAACTTAACGAAGCCTTTGCGCTTGGAACTTCGGATAAAAATGTGGTTTTTGAATGTGATGGAAACGAGAAGACGGTTGCATTTGATGAACTGAAGATTGTTATTGATGAAACTAAAACTGCTGAAAAGGCATTTGAAGTGGGCAGAAGTGGCGGCTTGATGAACAAAACAGCAAAGCTTTTGCTGGCAGTTTTCAAAAAGACGGAAATTCCTCTTGAGGTCTCGGTTGATGAAGCAAAACTGGAGGAGCTTATCTCCGAGCTTGCTGCCGGAAAAGAGGTCGAGCCGGAGCCGGCAGGCTACTCCATAGACGGCAAACAGCTGACTTTGAAAAAAGGTCACGGCGGCAGAATGGTTGACCGTAAAAAGGCGATGGCAGAAATTCAAAAAGCTGTTGCAACTGCAAACTTTGATAAAATATCATTTAAGGTAGAGGAAATAAAGGCAGAAGCTGTTGATATCAACAAGCTTTACGAGGAATTGATTGCTCCGGCAAAGGATGCAGAGTATAAGTACGAAGACGGAGAAGTAAAAATAGTTGATGAAAAGGTAAAGGTAATCGTAGATAAGCAAAAGATAAAACAGGCTTTTGAGAGCGATACCGAGGGAATGACATTGACTGTTGAAACGGAAGCTCCAAAGGTGACAGCGGCGCAGCTTAAGGAAATGCTGTTTCGTGACAGATTGGGAACATTCTCGTCAAACTTTGCAACCAGTACTGCCGCAAGGGCGAGCAATGTTATTCTAACTGCTCAGCGTATTAATGGATATATCCTTATGCCGGGCGATGTGTTCTCGTATGACAAGACAATCGGCAGACGCACCGTTGCAAACGGCTTTCGTGAAGCCGGTGTTTATGTAGGAAATAAGGTGGAAAGCGGTATCGGCGGCGGAATTTGCCAGACCTCGTCCACACTTTACTCGGCGGCACTTTATGCCAATCTTGAAATTGTAAGCAGAACCTCTCATTCTCTTCCGGTTTCTTATGTTCCGGCAGGAATGGACGCAACCATTGCCGAGGGTTACATAGATTTAAAAATACGGAACAATACCGAATATCCGGTAAAAATTGAAGCAATAGTAAACGGCAGAAAAATTACCTGCTCAATACTCGGTGTTTCTGTGCCGGGACAGACGGTTGAGCTTGCTCACAGCACGGTTTCAACCTCCCAGCCGCAGACCGAGCGTACAGAGGATGTGGCAATTCCAAAGGGCTACAAGCAGATTATCAACAAGGGCGCTCCGGGTTATACCGTGGCATCAAGCCGTATAGTGAAAATGAACGGTGAGGTTGTCAAAACCGAAAAGCTTACCCGAAGTGTGTATCGTGCAGCACCCGTTGAGGAAGTGGTGAATCCTGCGGATAAGGACACCCCGTCCGAAAACTTGAAAATATACACACCCGGCATGAAAATTCCCGAACCGGTTGAAGAAACGAAACCTCAGCCCGAGGTAAACAACACTCCGCCGGAAGAAACAGTAACTACACCGACAGAACCATTACCGGAAGAATCTGATGAACCGGAAATGCCTGCTGAACCCGAGGTTCAGCCTGAAATACAGGAACAATCTGTAACAGAATAATAAAAAAACCTCCTTTTGTTATAAAGGAGGTTTTTTATTATCGGGGATACCCCGTATAGTTTACAATGCCTTGGAATATCGCATCTGCAACTGCCCGTTGCCAAGCCGGACTGTTAAGGTTAAGTGCCTCTGTCGGGTTGGTCAGGTATCCAAGCTCAACCAGAACTGCCGGCATATTTGTACGCCTGAGTACGGCAAAATTTGCTTGCATAACACCGCGGTTGACCGAGCCAAGCTCGCTTGCAACCGAATCAACAATGGATTGCCCAAGTCGCTCTGAGGCTGTACCAAGACGGTAGACATAGGCTTCAACACCTTGTGCTGCAGGGTTTACAGAGCTGTTGGTGTGGATGCTGATAAAGTAATCTGCGCCCCACTGATTTGCCTGCGCTGCACGATTTCTCAGGTCGGCATTTTTATCTTCTAAAACACCGCCGTCGGATGTGGTTCGGTAAAGCCTTACATCAAAGCCTGCGTCACGGAGAAGTCGTGCAAGCTCCAAAGAAACATTAAGGTTTACAAATTCCTCGGTTACACCGTTGCCCACCGCTCCGGGGTCCGGACCGCCGTGACCGGGGTCTATAAATATCTTCATAAGGAGAACCTCCCGTATCTTATAAATAGTCTTTATTCCATAATATGTAGAGTATGGTGTGTTGGTTAAAATGTTTTAGAAAAATGTAATGCCGTTGTAATGGCTTTGTAATAATAGTATGTTATACTGTGTTTACAAAAATGAAAAACTCTCTGTTTTTGAGTGGATATAAAGGAGTAGATTATTATGAGAAAGGTAGTTACTGCGATATTGCTGATAGTAGTTTTAGCTTTTAGTCAACTTGCTGTTTTTGCATCACCGGATACCGTTGCGGCGGACAGTGTTGGTAACTCAAACGGATTGGTTGTTGTTACCAAACCGAAGAATCAAAAGGATTCAACCTTTGACAATGCCTATATAATTTCCGGCTACGGCAAGGAAGGTACAACTGTTACATTATACAGCTTTTCGGCAGAAGATGGTATCTATAAAAAGATTTACAACGAAACCCAGTATGTTGATGAAAACGGAGCAACTCAGAAAGCTAATGTCGCATCCGAAGTTAAAATAGGCACATCAGGTCTTTTTATGAATACAATTCCCCTCAATCAGGGCTCAAATGATGTTCTTGTCCGTGCTGAAAATGGTGACAAAATCCAGCTTATGAAGCTGTCACTTACAAAATACAGCTACAATTTGTTCGATATAATCAAATCCTTGACAGACTAAGCAAAGGTTTTTAGATACAGCGATTGAGGTTGTGTAAAAAGTAAAGTGCTTACAATGAGGACGACCCAAACGAAGTCGGATCGTAGCCATGTCGTTCTGTGAGC
>JAZQLR010000064.1:0-2660 GCA_045542775.1 Clostridia bacterium | reverse complement strand
GCTGCTGCATTCCTTATGGCCGAAAATATTGGTGTTCCATATAGCAACATCGTTGTTCGCGCTATTCTACCTGCAGCTCTTTATTTCCTCGGCGTATTTATTGCCGTTCACCTTGAGGCTAAAAAAGAAGGTTTACGTGGTCTTACCAAGGATGAATTACCAAGATTCTTACCTCTTTTAAAACAGTCTTATTTGCTTTTACCATTGATCATCTTAATTGCTTTAGTAAGTTCAGGTTCAAGATCTATTGCTTACGCTGCCGCTATCGCAATTATTGCTACCATTATTGTTGGCTTGATAAACCGAGAAAATCGCATTTCTCCCAAGCGCGTTTTTGAAGCTCTTGCTGCCGGTGGTCAAGGTATGATTACTGTTGCTGTTGCTTGTGGTGTGGCCGGCATTATTGCAGGTACTATCACCATGACAGGTCTTGCTAACATCATTATCAACGGAATTGTTGCCATTGCAGGAAATCAAATTATTATTGCCTTGTTCTTAACAATGCTTTGCTGTATCGTTCTCGGTATGGGTGTTCCCACCACTGCCAACTACTGCATTATGGCGGCAACCTGCGCCCCTATCCTTATTAAGATGGGTGTTCCCGATATTGCAGCTCACTTCTTTGTTTTCTATTTCGGTATCGTTGCCGACCTTACTCCCCCTGTTGCCCTTGCAGCTTACGCAGGCGCAGCAATTGCCCAAGCAAACCCAATGAAAACTGCCTTTACTGCAACCAAACTTGCAATCGGCGCATTCATCGTTCCTTATGTGTTTGCTCTTAACCCTGCAATGCTCTTTGTTGATACAAGCGCACTTGATGTTATTTTAATTTGTATAACCTCAATAATCGGTATATTCGGTGTATCTGCAGCCCTTGAAGGTTTCTTCTTGCACCGTATGTCTTGGTATGAACGTATCATATCTGCTGTGGGTGGTCTTTGCTTAATCTTCCCTGGTCTTGTTACCGATATTGTAGGTATTGCCCTTGTAGGTTTTGTGTTTATTCTTCAAACGGTTATTAAGCCAAAAACAGCTTAATTTGATACTATTGAAAAAGGACTTGAGAGAAATCTCAAGTCCTTTGATTTTGCAATACGAATTACTTATCAACTACAATCAGCATTGCATGTTGACACTGTGAAAAAACTAATGTATAGTTAAAACATTAAAAATCTTCTTTAACGGAGAAATCAATATGGCAAAAAAACTATTAGTATCAGTAACTGATTTTGGTGCTGTGGCAAACAGCGATGCCGTACAGACCGAGGCTTTTCAAAAGGCTCTCGACCACTGCTTTTTAGCCGGCGGCGGCGAGGTTGAGGTTCCTGGCGGAGTATATATAATAGGCGACATTCGAATAAGGAACAACACCACACTGCATTTACTTGAAAATGCAGTTTTAAAGGGGAGTAAAAACCCTAAAGATTATCGCAATATTTTAAAAGACCAATTAGAACCCCTGCCTACAGAACAGGCAACCGATGCACATTGGCATGGCCCTTTTGAATGGATAAAAATGGGTGGCGGCTTTAAGGTTCACTTATATACTGCAGGAAGTTATTGGAATTATGGTATTATACGCGCTGTTTTTGCTGAAAATATTGCTCTAATTGGTGAAAAGGGCAGTTTAATTGATGGGAACAATGTTTACGACCCCGAAGGCGAAGAAAACTATCGTGGACCACACGCAATAAATATTCATTTTTGCAAAAACGTCAAGTTGCGAGGATATACGGTTAAGGACAGTTCCAACTGGGCTCATGCAATTTTTCAATCAGAAAAAATACATTTTGAAAATCTCACTGTTTTAGCAGGCCACGATGCTCTGCATACAAGGACTTGCAGTGATGTTAAAATATACAACTGTAAATTGATTACGGGCGATGACTGTATTGCAGGATTTGATAACATAAATGTTCATGTTAAAGATTGTGAAATTAGTTCTGCTTGCAGTGCATTCAGATACGGTGGTTATAACATTTTGGTTGAGGATTGCCACATTTACGGTCCCTGCCAATACCAATTCAGAGGCAGTTTTACCCATGAAGAAAAAATTTCGGGTGCTCTTATTTCGTCTTCTCCAAAAGCACGTAACAATATGCTGTCGTTACTTACCAACTTTGTAACTTCCGATTTATCCGCACGCCATGCGCCCGGTAGAATTGTATTCAAAAACTGCTGTGTAGAAAATGCCGATAGATTTTTACATCTCAATTTATCGGGTAATGAAGCGTGGCAGGTGGGCCATCCGCCAAAGGATATTACCTTCCAAAACATAAAAGCCAAAAGCATTTCTATGGGTGTTTGCTGTTATGGCGATGGCAAAGTGCCGGTAACCCTTAATTTTGAAAATATTGAATATTCCGTTCGCGAAGGCAGTGAAGAAGAGCCGATTTTCAAGGTAGCGCATTTTGATAATATAAGCCTTGAAAATGTTAAGATTTCCAACTATAAAGGCAATGCTCTTATTAAAACGTGGTCGGATGGCGGAAGTATCAATGTGAACAATCTTGACTGTGATATTAATAGCGGAGAGTTGATAGCACGCGCAACCGAAGAATTCAACTGCAAAGCAATATAATAAAAAATAAAAAGGCTTGGAGATTTCTCCAAGCCTTTTAATTATGCAGAAAGTATTATTTCGCAGCTTCTTCAACTGC
>JAZQLR010000063.1:0-3601 GCA_045542775.1 Clostridia bacterium | reverse complement strand
ACAGCTTGGTATTGAAATTCCCGAAAAATAATTTAATCTGAGGTAAACCATGGCTTTTCTTAATGCACTGCCCGGAGCAATTGCCGAGGGACTTATATGGGGACTTATGGCAATCGGTCTTTATATCTCCTACAAAATACTTGACATTGCCGACCTTACCGTGGACGGCTCGATTTGCACGGGCGGATGCGTGTGCGTAGTATTACTGGCAGCGGGCATGCCCGCATGGCTTTGTGTTATCGCGGCATTTGTTGCCGGTGCGCTTACGGGAACTGTTACGGGACTTTTACACACTGCGTTGGGAATACCCTCCATTCTGGCGGGTATTCTCACACAGCTCATGTTATATTCCGTCAACCTTTCCATCTTGGGAGGAAAATCTCTCCTTGCCATCAACATAAGCGTTGCCACACCTCTGCTTAACATGCGCGATATTCCCAATTCCATTTTTGTTGCCGGCATAATCACTGTTGCCGTTATAATCGGATTGTGGCTGTTTTTCTACACCGAAGTGGGACTTACCCTGAAATCTACCGGCGATAATCCGGATATGAGCCGCGCACAAGGCGTAAATGTTAACTTCAATAAGGTTGTGGGACTTGCCATTTCCAACGGCATAGTTGCACTGTCCGGAGCTCTTTACGCACAATACAAGGGGTCTACCAATATCAACGACGGCAGAGGCGCAATAGTTATCGGTCTTGCAGCAATATTCATCGGTCTTTCGGTTTCGCTGAAAATAAAGCCCAATTTTGTTGTAAGCCTTATCGGTGTTTCTTGCGGAAGCGTTGTTTATTACATCGTATACAATTTTGTAATGCTGTTGGGACTCAAGACCGATTATCTCAAAATGCTTTCGGCAATAATCGTTGCACTGTTCCTGGCAATTCCATATCTTAAAAGCACATATTTTTCAAAAAACAAGCTTCCGCATCCCGCGGCAAGTAAGTCAGGAGGGGATCTGAATGCTTAAAATAACAAATCTGCACAAAACATTCAATCCCGGCACAGTGAATGCAAAAACCGCTCTTGACGGACTTAATCTCACACTAAAGGACGGAGATTTTGTAACAGTCATCGGCGGCAACGGAGCAGGAAAATCCACCATGCTCAACGCAATTGCGGGCGTATGGAAGCCTGATTTTGGAACTATCGAGATCGACGGTGTGGATGTTACAAATATGGCGGAACACAAACGCGCCAAATACCTTGGCAGAGTTTTCCAGGACCCCATGAAAGGCACTGCACCGGATATGGAGATTGCCGAAAACCTTTCCATTGCTGCGCGCCGCGGTACAAAGCGCAGGCTGGTCTGGGGCATAAAAAAGAACGAACGCGAAGAATATAAAAAGCTTCTTGCAACGCTTGAGCTTGGACTTGAAAGCCGTCTTTCCAGCAAAGTGGGGCTGCTTTCGGGCGGACAGCGTCAGGCGGTAACATTGCTTATGGCATCACTTAAAAAGCCAAAGCTTTTGCTTCTTGACGAACACACCGCAGCACTTGACCCAAAAACAGCGGCAAAGGTGCTTGAGATAACCGACAGAATTGTAAATGAAAACAAGCTCACCACTGTTATGATCACCCACAATATGAAGGACGCCCTTGCCCACGGCAACCGCCTTATCATGATGTACGAGGGAAAAATAGTGGTTGATGTTGAGGGAGAAGAAAAGAAGCGGCTTACGGTTGAGGACCTTCTCGGCCTATTTGCAAAAGCCAGCGGAAAAGAATTCTCCGGCGACAGAGCATTGCTTTCTTAACAATCAATAAAGAACAATAAAAATCGGGTAACAGAAATTAATCTGTTACCCGATGCTTTTTTATGCTTTAAATTATTCTGCAATTGCAATTGCTGTGATGTGGGGATTAACGCCCTCGTACCAGTAAAGGAAGCCTTCTACATCAACAACATCGCCCTCGGTGAGTTCTCCGACTGTTTTATAAACATCGGATTCAACGCCGGTGAGATATACTTCAACGCAGAAATTGTAGGATTCGCCGTCTTTGGAAAGAGTAAGATAGATGTCATCGCCGGGTTCTTCGTTCTTGTAGCTGATGGACTCAACAGTCATTCCCTTGAAAGCAGCGAGCTTGTTCTGATGATTGATAAGCTCTTTTGATGCAAGAAGCTCTGTAACATCAATAGGCTCTGCAACATAGTTGCCTTCGATTATTTCAAAAGTTGCATCAACGATTTCAACTTCGCCTGACCACTCGGTCTTGTGTCCTGTAACCTTAATTGCGGTGCCGACTTCAAGCTTTTCATAATCTTCTTCTGAGCATGCCATATCATAAAGGAAATAAGCTCCGTCCTCGTCCTGGGCATATACTGTTGCCTTGTCTTCCCACCAGGACTGTTTGCCCTGAACATAAGCATCAATAACAACAGGGCTGTCAAGTTCTGCCGCCGCATATTCCTCATAGCTCATAACAGCAACTTCTTCAGATTCGTTCTCAGTTTCCGCATCTGCATCTGCTTCTGTTTCTGCCTCGTTTTCTGTTTCGGTTTCGGTCTGATTTTCTGTTTCAACCTGGTTTTCGTTGTTACCCTCTACATCATTTGCCTTTTCGCCGCAGCTTGCAAGAGCCATGGCAAGCATGAGAGCTAACACTAAAGATGTGATCTTTTTCATTGATTTGTTCTCCTTTTCAATTAAAATTCTGCGGTGTATAATAATCACCCACGCCTCCGTTAACGCTTGTATTAACGGATACGATTACATGTTTATTATACATCAAAAACAAAATAAGTCAAGACAATAATATCATTTCCTTGATTTTTTTACCGCGTCTATGGCAGCATAAAAAGCAATAAATATCCACGCCGCAACAAGGCAGGCAATAAGTGCCACCGATTCAACCGGCAATTTTCCGAGTTTTACTTTTCCGTCAGCAAGCCCTGCGGTGTCGAGCCTGTAAAGTGATTTGACATCCTCAAACAAGGTCGAATAATATTCTTCATCAACCTTTTCTTTTCGGCGCACAGACTTTGTAACATTTTCAATCATCTGTCCCGCAGCATCACGCAAAGAAGCCGAACCGTTGAAAACAGGAGTTACAAAAGTGTTGTCGACATTATCAATCAAAAGCTTTGATGCTTTTATTTTTATATCGTAGTACAGTTCGTTATCCTCACCTTCCCTTTCCAGATAGTCCTGATACTGCACGGAATCCCACGCCTTTCGGGTGACCGGCACATATCCTTCGGTGGAGGAATACGCCAGCTGAACATCGTTTGTCAGAAGATACTGGGTAAACAGCCATGACGCCATAACTTCGCCGTTGTCCTCTTTGTTGAAAATACAGACCGACGGTCCCTGGGATATCATTTGGGGATTATCGGGGTTAAACTGCGGAATCGGTTTTACAACCGTTTCAAACCTTACTATCTTTTCCTCGCTTATATCGCAAAGTGGGGCGTCCGAGCCCATCCATGTTGCACCGGCTGTGGAATCTATGGCAAAAACACACTGACCTGCATTAAGAAAGTTTGCGGGATAGCTTGATATTTTGAATGTGGAAAATGCACCTGCCGCAGTATTGCGTGCCACGGTCTGCAGTAAAGTCGGATCGTAGCCATGTCGTTCTGTGAGCCAAGGAG
>JAZQLR010000062.1:0-4368 GCA_045542775.1 Clostridia bacterium | reverse complement strand
CCTGTACCTTGGCGTAAAGCTGGGTATTTATCCCTGCCTCATCTTTATGGGCGTTGGTGCAATGACCGACTTCGGTCCGCTGATTGCAAACCCCAAGAGTCTTCTTCTTGGTGCTGCAGCTCAGCTTGGTATCTTCCTTACATATGTAGGCGTAAGCTACCTTGGCTTCTCTCCTGCAGAAGCTGCATCAACCGGTATCATCGGCGGTGCTGACGGCCCTACTGCAATCTTTGTTACAACAAGACTTGCTCCGCATCTCTTAGGCCCGATTGCGGTTGCAGCGTACTCATATATGGCTCTGGTTCCCGTAATTCAGCCGCCTATCATGAAGCTCCTTACAACCAAAAAGGAACGCCAGATTGTTATGAAGCCCCTCCGTGAGGTTTCCAAGACAGAAAAGATTGTATTCCCCATCGTGGTTACAGTATTTGTAACTCTCCTCGTTCCCTCAGCAGGTCCGCTGGTTGGCGCATTGATGCTTGGTAACCTTGCAAAGGAATGCGGCGTTGTTGACAGAATTTCAAAGACAATGCAGAACGAACTGATGAACATTGTTACAATCTTCCTCGGAATTTCGGTTGGTGCAACAGCAACAGCTGATACATTCCTTGATGTAAAGACTCTGACAATTATTGCAATGGGTATTGTTGCATTTGGCTGTGGTACTGCAGGCGGCGTTCTTCTTGCAAAGTTTATGAACCTGTTCCTCAAGAATAAGATTAACCCCCTCATCGGTTCTGCAGGCGTTTCTGCTGTTCCTATGGCGGCTCGTGTATCTCAGGTTGTGGGACAGAAGGAGAATCCCCAGAACTTCCTGCTTATGCACGCTATGGGCCCCAATGTTGCAGGCGTAATCGGCTCTGCAATTGCGGCAGGTACACTTATCGCATTATTCGGATAATTTGCCTTCCCCGTTCTGCCTCCCTCAGAGGGAGGGGGACCACCGCAGGTGGTGGAGGGAGTATGGCTTGACAAGATACAAAAAACAGAAAGGAGATATGTATTATGGCAAAATTACAAATTACAGATACAATCCTTCGTGATGCTCATCAGTCTCAGGCTGCAACCAGAATGAAGACCGAGGATATGATTCCTGCCCTTGAAATTCTTGACAAGGTAGGCTACTGGTCCTTGGAATGCTGGGGCGGCGCAACATTTGACGCATGTATGAGATTTTTGAACGAAGACCCCTGGGAAAGACTTCGCACACTTAAGAAGCATCTTCCCAACACAAAGCTCCAGATGCTCTTCCGTGGACAGAACATCTTAGGCTACAAACACTATGCAGACGATGTTGTTCAGAACTTCTGCAAAAAATCAATCGAGAACGGTATTGATGTTGTCAGAGTATTCGACGCACTCAACGACCCCAGAAACTTGGAGGCGGCAATCAAGTTTGTTAAGGAATACGGCGGCATCTGCGAAACCGCAATCAGTTACACAACAAGCCCCGTTCACAACGAGGACTACTTCGTGAAGCTCGCACTTGAGCTTGAAAAGATGGGTGCAGATGTAATCTGCATCAAGGATATGGCAAACCTTTTGCTCCCCTATGATGCATACAGCCTTGTTAAGAAGCTGAAAGAGAATGTTTCAGTTCCGATTCACCTGCACACACACAACACCGCAGGTACAGGCGATATGACCAATCTTTTAGCAGCTCAGGCAGGTGTTGATATTGTTGACTGTGCTTTGTCACCTATGGCAAACGGTACAGCAAACCCCTCAACCGAGGCTATGGTTGCAACACTCAAGGGTACAGACCGCGATACAGGTCTTGACCTTGTTACGCTTTCTAAGGCGGCTGAACACTTCCGCAAGGTTGCTGACAAGATGAAGGCTGAGGGAACACTCGACCCCAAGGTTCTTAATGTTGACCCCAACGCACTTCTCTATCAGGTTCCGGGCGGTATGCTTTCAAACCTGATTTCACAGCTCAAGCAGCAGAACGCAGAGGACAAGTACTATGAGGTGCTTGCTGAGGTTCCCAGAGTTCGTGAAGACTTCGGTTATCCTCCGCTTGTAACACCCACCAGCCAGATTGTCGGAACTCAGGCAGTTCTCAATGTTCTGATGGGCAGATACAAGATGATTTCAAAGGAATCAAAGGGTCTTCTCCGTGGCGAATACGGCAGACTTCCCGGCAAGGTTAACGAGGATGTAAGAAAGCTTGCAATCGGTGATGCAGAGGTTATCACCGTAAGACCTGCTGACCTTATCGAGCCCGAGCTTGAAAAGTACCGTGAGGAAACAAAGGACATTGCAAAGTCAGAGGAAGATGTACTCAGCTACGCACTCTTCCCCCAGGTTGCAAAGAAGTTCTTTGAATTCCGCGATGCTGCTCCTGTTGCTGCACCTGCAGAGGACGGAGTAAGAGAAATCACAGTTGTTGACTTATCCTAAAGCTTAAAATAAAAATCCACAATGCAATGCATTGTGGATTTTTTTGTTTTGCAGTAAAAGTATTATCGAAATTTGGTTTCAAGAATAAAATCAAGCTTGTTTAGCATAATATCGCCAATTTTTTGAACGTCTTTTAAAAATTGAACAAATTCTTCTGTTGACACAGGACGGGACATTAATTCTTGCTGCATAGCATCTGCAAGAGCTTCTATTTCATTACAGTGCATATAAATGTCGGATAAGTTTCTCATATAAACCACCTTTATAGACGTTGTATTGCCTATATAGTATCACGCATTGCCTATTTTGTCAATTATATTTGGATAATATATAAATATACTTTTGACAAAGAGAGGTTTTTATGAAAACGATTGATGCGGTAAAATTAAGAATTTTGAGATTATGTGAGGAACGGCACATTACTATAAATAAACTCGCAACATTATCTGCGCTGCCGCCTTCGTCACTAAAAGCCATTTTATATGGCAGAAGCAAAAATCCAAAGCTTATTACAATAAAGGTTCTTTGTGATGGATTGGGAATAACTTTGGGAGAGTTTTTTACATCGCCGGAGTTTGATGGACTTGAGCAGGAAATAATGTAAGGATATAAATAAAAAAGGGATGTAAAAACATGCCCTAGGGAATAATGCTGTGGCAAAATTTTAAATTTTGTCACAGCTTTTTTGTTGCAAAAACGGTAAAACTATAATATAATATTTTTTAGATAGTGTTATATTAAAAATGTAGCTAATAAATCAGAGGTGTAGATTATGTCAAAAAGATATTATGCTTGTGTATATGGCGGTGCGTCCGACAGAATGGACGAATTTTACAAAGGCGAGGTAGAAAAGCTGGGTAATATAATTACCGAAAACGGATTTTCCCTTGTTTACGGTGCAGGAGCAACCGGTAGTATGGGCGCAGTTGCCCGGGGTGTGAAAGACGCCGGCGGCTATGTAATGGGAATTTCGCCGTTCTTCATTAAAAATTTTGAGGAAATTTTTGACTGCGACAACACGGTGATTGTTGATACGATGAGCGAGAGAAAGATGCTGATGGAAAAGCACGCAGATATTTACATCATCGCACCGGGCGGAATTGGTACAATGGACGAATTCTTTCAGGTTCTGACCCTGAAATACCTCAAAAGAATTTCCGAACCGATTGTAATTTTAAATATAAACGGTTTTTACGATTCTCTTGTTGCCCTGATTGACGATTTAATTTCTAAAAAAGTGGTAACGGAAGAAGTCCGCGGATTTTTTGATGTTGTTGATTCGGTTGAGAGCCGGGTTTTGGTTGATTATTTTAACAAAATTAAAGAGTAAAAAACAGACCGCAGAGAAATCTGCGGTCTGTGCATTTTGTCAAAGCCTATGCATAGGCGAAGAGAAAATAGTGCAGAACGGACAAACTGAACCCAAAGGGTTTGCCCGAAGGCGTACGCGGTACGCCGAGAGGTGAAGTTTGTTCGTAGCATAAATCATCAAAATAAGCATTCGTCAAATGCCAAATGCTTACATTGAAAAATAAATATATTTCTTACTTTATGCGGTCTGTGCATTTTGTCAAAGCCTATTTACAAAAATTTTCTATATAATTATCTATTGCTGTTTTAATGATTTCCACTGCTTCCGCACGGCCTTTCACTTCGTCAACGGCTGTTTCCTTGTTCTCAAGGTTCTTGTAAACGGTGAAGAAGTGCTTCATTTCGTCAAAAATATGAGTTGGCAGCTGGTCGATGTCGGTGTAGTGGTTGTAGTTGGGGTCGTTGAATGGGATTGCAATGATTTTTTCGTCCATTCTGCCGTTGTCAACCATTGTTATTACGCCAATCGGGTACGCTCTTACAAGTGACATAGGTTCAATCGGTTCTGCACAAAGCAGAAGAACATCAAGCGGGTCGTTATCATCGCCGTAGGTTCTGGGAATAAAGCCGTAGTTTGCCGGATAGTGGGTTGAG
>JAZQLR010000061.1:0-5594 GCA_045542775.1 Clostridia bacterium | reverse complement strand
GGTATGCTCAACCATACCCATAATTTGCAGTCTCTTGGGGTCAAAATAATCAAAAAAACCGGCAATCTGAAGTCCCGGACGGTTTACATCAACCGTCTCAATCAGAATATCACGGTTCGGTGTGTATACTTCCTCAAGTTTAAAATCCTTTATTATCTTACTTAATGCAACTGTAAATACCTGTTCCTGCATCCTTTTCACCTCTGTAAAAGATTTGAATATACACAGTATAACATATTTTAATCAGTTTGCAAATAGATATAAGAAAATTTATTTACATTATTGCCAAACCTACATAACACTTTTAACTTTTTTAATAGAAAAGGCTTGACTTTTTGCTCAGTTTATGTTATCATCTTCAAGTGGTTTTAATATGGTCCGGTAGTTCAGTTGGTTAGAATGCCAGCCTGTCACGCTGGAGGTCGTGGGTTCGAGCCCCATCCGGATCGCCAAACCACGCTGCCTTAGCTCAGTAGGTAGAGCGCATCCTTGGTAAGGATGAGGTCGGCAGTTCGACTCTGCTAGGTAGCTCCATTAAAAAAAGACATCCAACAGGATGTCTTTTTTATTTTCATTATTTAATTTCTGAGCGGGCTTACTCCGTTTACATCATCACGGATAAGCTTGTAAATTGCCGCCGCAACGGGAACGCCCAAAAGCATACCCAAAACGCCCAGTATTCCGCCACCGACAGTTACTGCCGCAAGAACCCAAATCCCCGGCAAGCCAATGCTTGAGCCGACCACCTTGGGGTAAATGAGATTACCCTCAAGCTGCTGCAGTATAACAATAAATATAAGGAAAAATAATGCTTCAATCGGTGAAACCGTGAGAATCATAAACGCACCCACAGCCGCCCCTATATACGAGCCTGCAACGGGGATTAGTGCAGTGAACGCCACTAACGCACCTATCATTGTGGGATACGGAAATCCCAAAAGCATCATTCCAAAGGTACACAGAACGCCAAGAACACCCGCCTCGGTACACTGACCGACAATATATCCGTGGAAACAATTATCCAGAACCGATAACACATATATAATTTTGTTATACAGTTTATCGGCAAGATAGTGAGTCATAACACGCTTGCACTGACTTTTCAGCTTATCCTTTGCAGCAAGCAGGTATACGGCAAAAATAATTGCAAGTATACCGGAGACAATCCACGAAAATACAGAAGAAACCGCCTTTAAAGCAACATTCATTATGTTACCCACGCCTGATGTGAATATCTCAAGCAATTCGCCTATCCTGGACTGCCAATCGATTGACGAAAGAAGTCCGGCGACATTGTCGGAAATAATATTCCACTCAAGAGCTTTTTTTACAATATATTCAAGCGCACCGGGAAGTTCGGCAAGAATTAACTGAATACCGGACACCAGCTGTGGCACAACAAGAATAACAATAAGTGCAATAATCGCTGTAATTGTCAAAAACGCCAAAAGCATACAAACCGGTCGCCTTGTTTTTTCCGCCAGTACTTTTTTGCTTTTTGCAAAATACTTCCTTTCATAAAAGCTCATAAGAATATTTACAAAATATGCAATCATACTGCCCACTAAAAGCGGCACTGCAGCACCAAGTACCGTAAGAACCAATCCGGCAGCTGCATCCCAGTAGTGTATGCAAAGATACAGAATGAATATTCCCAGACCTATATTAAAATAATTTTTAATGTTACTTTTCATTTCATCACCATTTTTATGTTTTTTATATTATATTCCATTTTACAAATAATTTCAACATTCTTTTTATATTCTTTATGTTACATTCACGAAAAAGCATTGACATTTTAACACAAAGGGTATATACTTATATCGATACAGAGATTTGGAGTCGTATAAAAACAGATATATACATAACCTATGTATATCTGTTTTGGTGCGACTTTTTTTATTTTCTACCATGAGGAGGTAAAACTATGTACGATGTAGCAATTATCGGCGGTGGTGTTGTTGGAGCAATGACCGCAAGAGAGCTTTCACGCTTTAACCTGAAAATTTGCATTCTGGAAAAAGAAAACAATGTTGCAATGGGCTCTACCAAGGCAAATTCCGCCATTGTTCACGCCGACTTTGACGCAAAAGAGGGTAGTCTTAAGGCACAGCTCAATGTCCGTGGCGCAGAGCTTATGCCCCAAATCTGCCGCGAGCTGAGTGTAGATTACAAAAACAACGGTGCACTTGTTATCGGTTACAACGATACCTATAACAAGAGCATTAGAAGAACTTAAAAATCGTGGTATAAAAAACGGAGTTAAAAGCCTTGAGGTAATTGACCAAGCCAAACTTCGCACAGCTTAGAACCAAATATTTCAGACAGTGCCACCTGCTCTCTTTTTGCTCCCACCAACGCAATTGTCTGCCCATACGACGAATGTTACAGAAGGCGAAATTCTTTCCGCTGACGAAGCGGTATTAATCGGGGACAGACTTTACACAGACATTGCCTGCGGCTTAAACGCCGGAATTTCGGCAATGCTTGTACTCAGCGGTGAAGCCACAATGGACGATGTTGAAAGCGGCGAGACCAAACCTGATTATATTTTTGATGATATTAAGAGTTTTCTGGAATTTTTATGCCTTTCTGAATTTTGTTGGTGATATTCCTTTTTCTTCCTTAAAAGTTTTTATAAAATAGCTTAAATCATTAAAACCACAGGAATATGCAATATCCGTCACACTTGTATCGGTGTTAAGCAGCTTTTGTGCCGCTTTTTCAATACGGTAGTTTTTCAGGTAGCTTACCGGCGTTTTCCCCGTCATTTCTTTGAAGAAATAACAAAAATATTTAGGAGACATTCCAGCCGCCTTTGCCATATTTTCAAGGGTAATCTGCTTATCGTGATTGTCTCTTATAAACTTAAGCACCCGTTTAAGCTTTGGAATATTCCGGTTATCCTCAACAGGGGATTCATCGCTCGTCATACTGTAAAGATGCCTGTCTACAATTATTCCAAACGCATTATAAAGCGCACCTATCACCTTGAACTTATACCCCGATGATTTCTGCCGCATTCCGTCAAATACCGCAGTTACCGACTCATAGATTTCGGGATTGTTCTCGGCTATATGCTCCTCTATTCTGCATTCACGGTTGAGTATGCTTTCAATAAAAAATCTGCAGCTGAATGTATCAACATACAAAAATTCCAGATGAAAGACCAGACACTCGTAGGTGCACTCGAACGGAATTGCACTATGTACTGTTTCGGGATTGACAAATACTATATCGTCTTTTTTTGCAGTATAAATCTTATCGTTAAGCTTTATGCAAAGCTCGCCATCCAGTATTTTTATAATTTCAAGTTCAGAATGCCAATGTGCCGCCATCTCATACCTTGGATGGTTTTTATCAATAAAATAATATTCTATCGGGAAATCCGCCGTTCCGCGCGGCTCTAATTCGTTATATATCATAATCATCACCAAAAACTGAATATTGTTATATTTTTTTCTATTATATCACAAGTATTTTGTTGTTTGCAAGTATATAATTACAATAAGGACAATTATTTCTTTACATATATAAAGGAGGAATTTAAAATGGCAAAAAACAGACTTATCGGTGATTATCCGGTTATCGGTATCCGCCCCACCATTGATGGGCGCAGAGGTCCGCTGAAGGTAAGAGAATCACTCGAAGTACAAACAATGAATATGGCAAAGAACGCCGCAAAGCTTTTTGAGGAAAACCTTAAATATTCAAATGGCGAACCTGTTAAGGTTGTTATCGCAGACACCACCATCGGCAGAGTTGCAGAAGCTGCAGCTTGCGCTGACAAGTTCAAAAAGGCAGGCGTTGACATTACACTTACCGTTACTCCCTGCTGGTGCTATGGCTCGGAGACAATGGATATGGATCCCATGACCATTAAAGGTGTTTGGGGCTTTAACGGAACCGAAAGACCTGGTGCGGTTTACCTTGCTGCAGTTCTTGCATCACACGCACAGAAGGGTCTGCCGGCATTCGGTATTTACGGACACGATGTTCAGGACGCAACCGACACTTCAATTCCCGAGGATGTTAAGGAAAAGCTTCTGAGATTTGGCCGTGCCGCTGTTGCTGCAGCTACAATGCGTGGCAAGTCGTATCTGCAGATTGGTTCAATCTGTATGGGTATCGGCGGCTCAATCATTGACACAGCATTTATCGAAGAATACTTCGGTATGAGAGTTGAATCTGTTGATGAAGTTGAAGTTATCAGACGAATGAGCGAGGGTATCTATGACGAGGCTGAATTCCAGAAGGCTCTTAAATGGGCAAAGGAAAAGTGCAAAATCGGCTTTGACAAGAACCCCGAGGAACTCCAGAGAACAGATAAGGAAAAAGAGGAGCAGTTTGAATTTGTTGTGAAAATGGCTTGTATCATCAAGGATTTAATGAACGGCAACCCCAACCTCCCCCAAGGCTGCGAAGAGGAAATGGTTGGTCACAACGCAATTGCTGCCGGCTTCCAGGGTCAGAGACAGTGGACAGACTTCTATCCCAACTGCGACTTCCCCGAAGCAATGCTCAACACCTCCTTCGACTGGAACGGCGCAAGAGAGCCCTACATTCTGGCAACAGAAAATGATGTTTTAAACGGTATGGGAATGCTGTTTGGAAAATTGCTCACCAACAGAGCACAGATGTTCGCTGATGTAAGAACATACTGGAGCGGTGACGCTGTTAAGAAAGCTACCGGCTACGAAATCACCGGCAAAGCAAAGGAAGCTGACGGCTTTATCCACCTTATCAATTCCGGCGCTTGCTGTCTTGATGCATGCGGTGAGGTTAAGGACGAAAACGGCAACGGCGTTATGAAAGAATGGTACGATATGACCGACGCAGATTGTGATGCGGTTATGGCATCAACAACCTGGAATATGGCTGACCTTGGTTACTTCCGTGGTGGCGGTTATTCATCAAGATTTTTGACCAGAGCTGAAATGCCTGCAACTATGATAAGACTCAATCTTGTAAAGGGTCTTGGCCCTGTTCTCCAGATTGCAGAGGGTTGGACAATCAATCTCCCCGACGAAGTATCCGACAAGCTCTGGGCACGCACAGACTACACATGGCCCTGCACATGGTTTGCTCCCAGAACAACCGGCGAGGGCGCATTCAAAACAGCTTATGATGTAATGAACAATTGGGGTGCTAACCACGGCGCAATCAGCTATGGTCACATAGGTGCAGACCTCATTACACTTTGCTCAATGCTCAGAATTCCGGTTTGTATGCATAATGTTCCCGAAGATAAAATCTTCCGTCCCGCAAGCTGGAACGCATTTGGTATGGACAAAGAGGGTCAGGACTACCGTGCTTGTCAGGCTTATGGTCCTTTATACAAGAATATAAGATAATACCACATACCTTTTAAAAAAGGATACCATCTCCGGATGGTATCCTTTTTTGCTCTTGTAATTTTTTTAAAAGTGTGGTATAATAACAAAGTCACCATTTACTCTTAAAGTAAATCAATTTTATATTTTTTCATGTAAAGGGGTACGCTATAGCAAAAAGCGTACACTTTGTTTCATCATTCCCTTTATGTGAAAATATATTGGTTATGAGTAAATGTGTGACAACATCCGGAACAGAGT
>JAZQLR010000060.1:0-6499 GCA_045542775.1 Clostridia bacterium | reverse complement strand
TATCGGATATTTGCCATCCACACTAACTATTGGAGGTTATAAAAAATGATAGTAGTAATCAAGAAAAATGCAGAAGAAGAAAAAAGAGAAAATCTAATGGGGTGGCTTAAATCCCAAAACATTGACATTCACATAAGCGAGGGTGAATTTCAGACAGTTCTTGGGCTTATAGGCGATACCTCGGCTATTGACACTGACCTTATCGAGAGTCTTTCCATTGTAGAAGCGGTAAAAAGAATTTCAGAGCCTTTCAAAAATGCAAACAGAAAATTTCATCCCGATGACACGGTTATAGATATATGTGGTGTAAAAATAGGCGGCGGAAACTTTGCTATGATTGCAGGGCCATGCTCTGTTGAATCGGAAGAACAGCTTACAGAAATTGCTGCATCAGCAAAGGCTGCCGGTGCAAAGCTTTTAAGAGGGGGTGCGTTTAAACCAAGAACCTCGCCATATGCTTTTCAGGGGCTTGGCGCAGAGGGACTTGAGCTTCTTCTGAAAGTGAAGGAAAAGACAGGAATGCCTATTGTTACCGAAATTATGGATGTAACTCATCTTCCGCTTTTTGACGGTGTTGATGTTATTCAGGTAGGGGCAAGAAATATGCAGAACTTTGAGCTTTTAAAGGTTTTGGGTAAAACAAATAAACCAATACTCTTAAAGAGAGGTCTTGCAAACACTATGCAGGAGCTGCTTATGAGTGCTGAATACATTATGGCGGGAGGAAACGAAAAGGTAATTCTTTGCGAAAGAGGAATAAGAACCTTTGAAACATACACAAGAAACACTCTCGACATTTCGGCAGTTCCTATGCTTAAAGAGCTTTCGCATCTGCCTGTTGTTGTAGACCCTAGTCACGCAACGGGTGTTTCAAAGCTTGTGATGCCTATGTCGCTTGTGGCTGCTGCGGCAGGTGCAGACGGACTTATGATTGAGGTTCACAACAATCCGTCAAAAGCACTTTGCGATGGACCACAGTCGCTCACACCGGAGCAGTTTGCAGAGGTTGCAAAAAGAGTGAATAAAATTACTGAGGCAATTAAGGAGTGAAAACTATGAAAATAGGTATAGCAGGGCTTGGCCTTATTGGCGGTTCTATGGCAAGAGCTTTTAAATTCTACACAGATAACGAAGTTTACGGGTTTGATATTGACGAAACCTCGGTAAAGCGTGCACGGCTCATTTATGCGATAGATGATGAGATTACAGAACAAAATATTTCGGATTTAGATTTGGTAATTGTTGCACTTTACCCCGAAGCTACCGTTGAATACATAAAACAAAATGCGTCAAAATTCAAAAAAGGTGCAAAGGTCATTGACTGCTGCGGCGTAAAGCAGTTTGTGTGCGAGCCGTGTTTTAAACTGGCAGAGGAAAACGGATTTTTCTATTACGGCGGTCATCCTATGGCGGGCACGCAGTTTTCGGGATTTAAAAACGCAAAGGAAACAATGTTTAAAAATGCATCTATGATAATAGTTCCAAGGAACGCAGATAATATTACAGAGTTTGAGGAATTAAAGAAGATTTTTACATCAATCGGTTTTTCAAATATAACTATTACAGATGCTGAAACCCATGACAAAATGATTGCATACACCTCACAGCTTGCCCATGTTGTTTCAAATGCATATGTAAAAAGTCCAAATTCAAAAGTCCACAAAGGTTTTTCTGCAGGAAGTTTTACGGATTTGACAAGAGTCGCGAGGCTGAACAGTGAGATGTGGACTGAGCTTTTTTTAGAAAATGATGTCTTTCTCGCAGAAGAAATTGACCGGATTGCAGATGAGCTAAAAAAGTATTCTGACGCTATCAAAAACAAAGATGCAGAAGCTCTTAAAGCACTTCTTGACGAAGGCTGCCGAATGAAGGACGAAGCAACACAATAATTTGACAAAAAAATATTCCACAGAAAACAAAGTTATGGGTTTTCGCTGTTGACATTGCAATTCAAATAAGATATAATTATACTGAGAATATGGGTAACGGTATTCTAGTCAGTCACTTCATTCCCCAGGGTGGGCCTAAAAATTCACCGAAGGGCATATCGATGAAGTTCCTTGTGTGTGCTTGCGACGCCCAGTCGTGGGCGTGTGCTGGGAGTTAAGGTTTAGGGGCGATCCGCAACGGCATGTGGGCGTTGACCCCTTTTCCGCGGAGGCCTGTGTCCGTGTAACGGTTGGGACATCCCGCCATTATACGCCTCAGGTTAAAACCTGTCTTGCGGTATCATTTTCGGTGCTGTGGACAGCGTAGCCTGCCTTGAGTGGGTATGGCGGATAATCGTTCAGACTCAATATTCCGCGGCCACGGAATTTGAGTTATCGCTTTTTGAAACCATGCTTGCAAAAGAGGCTAAGGAACGTTTGTGACTGTCGGGGAAAACCCCTAGACCGTTCTCGGGCTTTGGCTCGGTGCATATACGGGATTGCAGTGTGTACTCAGTGGCAATCAGGTAATGCTGACCGGTAACGGCGCATAAAGAATTTTAAAAGGGAACTGCCGTTTTGGCGACAATTCGGTAATTCTTTGGGAAATCCAACCTGACCTAAGACACAAGATTTACTGTATATGCTACCCTTTTTATTTCTCATTACATTTTATTTTCCGGAGTGATTTTTAAATTGAAAGAGGACATACCCCGAAAACAGAAGGTAAAGTTTAAGCCTTCATCTTCAAAGAAAGCCGACAAAGCATGGGTAATAAAAACCATAATCATAACCTTTACCCTCTCTGCTGTATTCAATATGCTGTCAAGCGGCATAATGAATCTTGTGAGCATCTGGATTGCGATTGGTATCTTGTTTTTCATCATATTTACCGGTATTCTTTTTGACATTATTGGTATGGCAGTTACCACCGCGTCGGAATCACCGTTTCATTCCATGGCGACAAAGCGGGTAAAGTTTGCTGACCGTGCAATCGAACTCATTAAAGCAAAGGACAAGGTTTCAAACTTCTGCAACGATGTGGTAGGCGATATTTGCGGCATCATCAGCGGTTCTGCCTCGGCAGCGGTTGTTGCATACATTCTCAAAATTGCCCCGTCGGTTAACGGATTTCTGCTTAGCCTTGTTATCACCTCCTTTGTTGCGGCGTTAACAGTTGGCGGCAAGGCAATGGGTAAGACCTTTGCAATCAGACGAAGTAATTCTATTGTGTATTTCGCAGCTAAGGTATTGACCATTCTGAGCATAAGAAAAAAATAATTTGCGGTGTTTATATGAAAAAATTTCTTGATGACATTAACTCATCAACTGATATAAAAAAACTGAATATCCCCGAGCTTGAAGTTCTGGCAGGGGAAATCCGCCGATTTCTGATTGAAAACATTTCAAAAAGCGGCGGACACTTATCCTCAAACCTTGGCACGGTGGAGCTTACGCTTGCACTACACAAGGTTTTTGACTTTTCTGCCGACAAAATCGTATGGGATGTGGGGCATCAATCCTACACCCACAAAATCATTACCGGCAGAAAGGATAGCTTCAGCACTCTCCGTCAACAGAACGGGATAAGCGGCTTTCCCAAAACCGAGGAAAATCCGGCAGACGCCTTTAATACAGGTCATAGCTCCACCTCCATTTCAGCGGCACTCGGCTTTGCAAAAGCCTTTGAGCTTCAGGGAATTGATGCGTCCTCTGTTGCCGTAATCGGTGACGGAGCGCTGACCGGAGGTATGGCATTTGAAGCTATGAACCACGCCGGCAGCAGCGGCGCTCCGCTTATTGTTGTTCTTAACGACAACGGTATGTCAATCTCCCAGAATGTGGGCGGACTTTCCGACTACCTTGAAAAGCTGAGCAGCCGTTCAGAGTATATCTCGTTTAAGGTTAAGACAAAAAACTTTCTCAGTAAACTCCCGATTGTCGGCGAGCCGTCCAGAAAATTTATTCATAAATCCAAGCATCTTTTAAAGAAAATTCTTTTGCAGAAGAAGCTTTTTGAAAACTTCGGGCTTGAATATCTCGGGCCCATTGACGGCCACGATTTAGGCGAGCTTGTTACAATACTAAATTATGCAAAAACCCTTAAATACCCTGTTATAGTTCACGCAGTAACACAAAAAGGCAAAGGGTACACCCCGTCTGAAGCAGACCCCTCGCACTTCCACGGTGTGAACTCCTTTGACCCGGACACCGGTATATCCAAAAGCCAAAGCAATCTCACATATTCGGACATTCTTGGTGACGAGCTTTTAAAGCTTGTCAGAAACAACCCAAAAATTGCTGCAGTTACCGCCGCAATGCCTGACGGAACGGGACTTTCAAAATTTGCAAAGGAATTCCCCGACAGATTCTTTGACACGGGAATTGCAGAGCAGCACGCAGTTACATTCTCTGCGGCACTTGCAAAAGGCGGACTTGTCCCCGTTTTTGCTGTATACTCCACCTTTCTCCAGAGAGGCTACGACCAGCTTCTGCACGATGTGGCACTTCAGAATTTGCACGCAGTTTTTGCAATCGACCGTGCCGGAGCAACGGGGAATGACGGTGAAACACATCAGGGAATATACGACCTTTCGTACCTTTCGCACATACCGAATATGACCATTATGGCACCGGCAAACGAAACAGAGCTACGCGAGATGCTGCGCATTGCAATAAACAATTGCAACGGACCGGTTGCAATCAGATATCCAAAAGGCGTTGCAGATACACAGCATTATGGCGAGAATGCCGTTGAATACGGCAAGGGTACGCTTTGCATTAAAGACGGTGATATACTTTTAGTTGCACTTGGCAGCACGGTAAAAGATGCTGTTTGTACGGCAAAGCTTTTAGCTGAAAATAATATATCCGCCAAGGTTATGAACGCAAGATTTTTAAAACCCTTTGACAGTAAACTTTTTAAAGAAGCTGCAAAGAATTGCCGACTTGTGGCGGTTATTGAAGATAATGTAGAAATCGGCGGTCTTGCCGCCACCATCCGCAAGGAATACAGCGGCGAGGTTCTGGAATTTGCATTCCCGGACAAACCGCTTATGCAGGGAACTGTTGCACAGCAGAAAATGCGTGCCGGACTGACCCCCGAGCAGATTGCAAAAAAAATTACAGAAGTTTCAGGTGAATAAAAGTGGCAAAAATCCGACTTGATGTATACCTGACCGAAAATAATCTTGCACCGAGCCGCAGTGCGGCACAGGCGCTGATCATGGCAGGCGGCGTTTACATCGATAACCAGAAGGCTATGAAAGCCGGCGAAATGATTAAAGGAACAGAGAATATAGAAATCCGCGAGAAGGGTCTGCAATATGTCAGCCGTGGCGGACTTAAGCTTGAAAAGGCAATGAAGGAATTCCCCATTACCCCGTCGGGCAAAGTATGTATGGATATCGGCGCATCTACTGGTGGCTTTACCGATTGTATGCTTCAAAACGGGGCAAGCAAGGTTTACGCCATAGATGTAGGCTACGGACAGCTTGCGTGGAAGCTTCGGCAGGACGAGCGTGTTGTTAATATGGAGCGCACCAACATCCGCCACTTAGAGCCGGAAATGCTTGAAAATGTCCCCGACTTCTTTTCGGTTGATGTTTCTTTTATCTCCCTCAAATTGGTTCTGCCGGTGGTATTCAATGTTCTGGCAAACGGTGGCGAGGGTGTGTGCCTTATCAAGCCGCAGTTTGAGGCAGGGCGTGAAAAGGTGGGCAAAAAAGGTGTTGTTCGCGAAAAATCAACACATATCGAGGTCATTGAGACCGTGCTTCAATTCACCAAGGAAATCGGCTTTTCGGTAGCAGGGCTTGACTTTTCGCCCGTAAGAGGACCCGAGGGAAATATTGAATATCTGATGTATGTTAAAAAATCCAACGAAGAAAGTCTTGACTTTGATGTTGCGGCATTGGTTGAGCTTTCGCATTCGCAGGCAATATAATTGAGGTGAGCTTATGCAAAACATAGGAATATTTGTAAACCGTCACCGTGACCCTGAGCTTACGGCAACAAAATCAGTTGCCCACGAGCTTATTTCGCGTGGCGTATGTGTTCTTTTAGACGAGCAGTTTGGGAGTGAGCTTTCTCTTGATGCCTGCTTTGTTTCTCACACTGAAATGCTTAAAAAATCTGACCTCATAATCGCTTTAGGCGGCGACGGAACAATTCTTCAGATAATTGCCGATGCGGCAGAATATGACACACCTGTTGTGGGAATAAACCTCGGTCATCTTGGTTTTCTCACTCAGGCAGAAAAAGGCGATGCCGAAATTTTTGACAAAATTCTGAGCGGCGATTTTACTGTAAGCCGACCGATGATGCTTACTGCAGCACTTCATACAGACAATGGCGGGGCAGTGAAATGTAACGCTCTTAACGATATTATTCTTCGCGGTAACGGCGCTAAGATGATTTCTTTAGAGGTTGAGGTTAACGGCACTGTTACCAACCGGTATCTTGCCGACGGCATAATCGTGGCTACCTCCACCGGTTCAACTGCATATTCGTTATCCTGCGGCGGCCCGATTGTTCATCAGGCGCTTGACTGTATAATCCTTACCCCGATT
>JAZQLR010000059.1:0-12491 GCA_045542775.1 Clostridia bacterium | reverse complement strand
CCTTTTTTCTCACCCGCCGTCAAAAACGCTTTACCCCCATAAATCCGAAATCCGAAGCGGCGATGTTTATCTTACAGTATATAATACCGCCTCGCAAAAAACCGAATATGTTAATATTGAGGAGTATCTCCCCGGTGTTCTTGCTGCCGAGATGCCTGCATCCTACGAATTTGAAGCTCTTAAAGCTCAGGCAGTTGCAGCACGGAGCTATATCTTCTATAAGCTGGGCACAGTAACCCCCGAACACCCCGATGCCGCTGTGTGCGATAATCCCAACCACTGCAAGGCTCACATAAGCAAGGCAGATGCCAAAGCCAAATGGCCAAAAGCCGATGCCAGGCACTATTGGAGCAAGCTGGTTGATGCCGCAGGCGCAACGCGCGGCGAATATATGGTGTGCGGCAACGAGGTGGTTGAGGCGTTCTTTTTTGCCCAAAGCGGCGGCAGAACCGAAAACTCCGAGGATGTATGGGGCGAAAGCCGACCGTATCTTAAATCGGTTGAAAGTCCCGAAAACTCATCGTCGCAAAATAACCTTTCAACCAAAGAACTCTCTTTCCCTGAATTCCGCAAATTACTAAACGTACATAACCCCCAAATCACAATAAGCAATTCCGCTCCCGTTATTGGCGAAATAAGCAGAACTCAAGGTCAAAGCGTCAAATCTGTCGCAATAGATAATGTCCCCTTTACAGGCAAGGAACTGCGAACAATTTTGGGGTTAAAATCCGCCAATTTCACCATTACAACATCTCAAAACTCGGTTGTTTTTTCGGTTATCGGCTACGGTCACGGCGTGGGAATGAGTCAGTCGGGAGCAAACCAGATGGCGAAAAACGGGGAAAAATATACAGAAATTTTATCACATTATTATACAAACATACAAATTATGAAAATCTGACATTATTTTTCTTTTCTAACAGCAAATTCTGTGTTAAAATAATTTTAAGGGGGAGTGTATCCCCTGTTCATCTTACAGAGAAAGGCAGGAACAAATATGAAAACAGTTATTACTCTCGGCCGTCAGCTTGGTTCAAACGGCAAATTGATAGGCAAAGCTCTTGCAGAAAAGCTTGGCTATAAATTCTATGATAAGGATTTGATTGCACGGGTTGCAAAGGAAAGCGGACTTAGTGAAAACCTCTTCGACGAAATGAACGAAAAGCCTACCACCAGTCTTTTATATTCCCTTGTTATGGGCGTGCAGTCCAGCAAAGGTCTTTACTATCAGTACAACGATATGTTAAACGGTGACAGTCTGTTCCGCCTTCAGGCAGATGTTATCAAAAAAATCGCCGAGGAGGGACCGTGTATTATTGTAGGTCGCTGTGCCGACTATATTCTCCGCAATAATCCCAACCTTATCAAGCTCTTCCTTTGCGCAGACACAGAAGAAAGAGTCAAGAACCTTATGGCTCGTGACAATATGTCAGAAAAGGAAGCTCGAAGCGCCGTGAGCAAGGCAGACAAACGCCGCTCTAACTACTACAACTTTTACACCAACAACTCCTGGGGTAATGTAAACAACTACCACCTGTGTCTTGATACCTCGTCACTCACTCAGGAAGAATGTGTAGACTTCCTTTATTCTTATATAAAAGAAAGGGAAAAATCCTTTAACGACTAATTTTATAATCATAATCACAACCCCTCTTTGATATACATTCAAAGAGGGGTGTTTTTTTGAAAAACAGCAATATTCTCAGAAGTACAGCAGCACTTACCCTTTCAGGGATACTTGCAAAAACAATAGACTTTGTGTTTCGTGCCTACTACTCTCAACGGCTTGGCAGTGAGGGGCTGGGCATTTTTTCGCTTGTTTTTTCGGTCCACGCAATTATGCTGAACATTGCCACCGGCGGCCTTGGCGTTGCCGTTTCAAAAATTGTCTCGGAGCAATACTCCGCACGGCTTACCGGCGATATCCGAAAAACCATGCGTGTTGCACTATTCTCGGCGCTTATCCTGAGCGTAGCTGTTATCGCAATAACCTTAATTTTCTCGCAGCAAATATCGGTGTATTTTCTCAAAGAACCCCGATGTCGCACAAGCATTATCTACCTTTCTCCAAGCATATTATTTATGGGTATATCCTATTGCATAAAAGGCTACTTTTACGCCTCACGCAAGGTGCTTTGGCCGGCATCCTCGGAATTCCTTGAGCAAGCAGTAAAAATCACCGTAATCAAATTCCTGCTCGACCGTATGCTGCCTTTGGGGATTGAACACGGCTGCGAGGCGGTATTCCTCGGCATCAGCATTAGCGAGCTTTCGTCCTGCCTTTACCTTTCGGTTATGTATCTTTGGGACTGCCGTAACTTAACGGGAATACCCACACAAAGGCGGGTAATCCCCGCAATTCTTAAGGTTTCGCTGCCCGTTATGACAACATCAATTACAGGCTCGTTTCTCCGTATGCAGGAAGAGGTTCTTACCGTTTCAGCACTCCGGCAATCAGGCTTGACGCAAGCTGCCGCCTTAAGCCAATACGGCAGTATTTACGGAATGGTTATACCGCTGATTGTCTTTCCTCTGACTCTGCTTTCCTCGTGCTTTACACTTCTTGTCCCCGAAATTTCCCGCGCAAATACTATGAAATGCAACATCCGGCTTAAAACTCTTATCAGCCGTATATACCGCTTTACTGCGTTCTTCGGGTTTCTTATCGCAGCAATTCTTTTCACCTTTGCTGATAACCTCTCGGTGTTGGTTTACCAAAATATCGAAATTGCATCGCATTTACGCACGATATGTATACTAACTCCGGTTATGTTTATGGACACAGTCTCATGCCGGGTTTTAAACGGCATTGGCAAACAGGGTGCTTTGCTCTTTTACAGTCTGACAGACTCAGCAATACGGATCGGCCTTATACTTTTATTCATACCAAAATACGGAATAAACGCTCTTGTTGCCGTGATATTTGTAAGCAATATATTCACCGCTGCCAAAACCGTCAGAAAGGTCACAAAGGAGACAACGCTTCGTTTTGAACTGTCGGGTTGGCTGCTTCGTCACCTTGCAAGTGCGGCTGTTACCTGTTTTGTTGCCGGTTGTTTTTTTACCACTCTCTCGCCATATTCAAAAACAATGCCGGTTTCGTGTGCAATTTTATTTTCCGCACTTCTTTACGGCGTTGCCGGCTATTCCATAAGCACAAACCTCAGGCACGACTTCTCGTGGCTGGTGCGGCGTATGTTTTTTAATACATAAGTTCTCCACAAAATGCTAAAACTATTTACATTTCAACGAGGGGGAGCCTGTATATGCCGAAAACCGAACACCGTAGGGAAATTTTCTGGGTTGCTACTATTGTCGCTTTATCTTTTTTGCGTTTTTCGTATCTTGGCTTCGCCTACACTCCGTATCTTGATGACCACATTCAGTACATTTTCTATCCGACACTTGACAATGGATGGAATAATATTCTTGCCGGTGGTGCCCGCATTCTCGCAACAAGGCCTCTTGCTGGCATTTTTGATTATTTTTTATGGAGCAGGTTTTCGCAAAATCTCGGAGTTGCCGTTGCAATAATATCAATACTGCACGGAATTTCTGCCGTATTTTTTTATAAATCTTTTCGTCATATCGGGATGGAATTCGGCCCTGTATTCTTTGTTTTTTATCTTTTTCTCCCCTCCAATACCGAGGGAACATACTGGCTGTCGGCATCAAGCAGAATTGTTGTTTCTCTATTTCTAATCTCCGTCTCGCTGGTGTTTGCCGCAAAAGAAAAAACCGTCCTTTTTACGGTTTTTAACTTCCTCAGTATATGGTTTTATGAACAAACTGCCATCCTTTCGCTTCTTTGTGCAGTAATGTTTTTTGTGTTTTTAAAAGACTATCCAAAGATTATAATACCGTCATTAAATTTTGCGTTACTGATTTTTTTCTATGTTTGGTTCGGCAGAGCGGGGGATAACGCCCACCGATTTTCTGCAGTACATTTTTCAGAGTTGCCGTACCACATAGTCGAAACCGCTTCCGACATTATAACAGCCTTTTTCCCCGTTACATTCCGGATTATAACAAACGGTTTTGTGCGGAGCGTAAATACTATTTTTAGGGATTTCTCATATCTTTGGTTTGCCGTAATCGGTTTTTTATCGGTTTGTGCTGTTATTCTCGCAAAGGAACATCAAAACAAATTGATGAAAAGAAAGATACTTTGGGGCATTATTTTTGCAGTCTCGCCTCTGCTTCCCTTTTTTGCAACCAACAACGAGTTTGCGCTCAGGAATATCGTTCCCTGTCTTTTGGGTGTAGCAATGATTCTTGACGGAATTACTCCGCTTTTACTTAAAAGCTTTACCCCCATTTTTGCATGCGTTTGCCTGATTGTTTTTTCGGTGGCAACCGCATCCGAAACAATTGACTATGAAAAAACCGCCCGACACGATGTACTTCTTGCACAAAAAATTTCAGAAAGTGTAACACCCGAAACCAAGCAGATTTCCGTAAAAATAACCACCCCCGTTTATCTTCCCCAAAACGCTGTGTTCGGCGACCATATCAAGAGTATGGTTGGCTCGGATTGGGGAGTTATGGGAATTGTACGCACCATCAGCGGCAATCAGCATTTGATTGTTAATATTTTGAGATGAAAATAAGCATTCCAAACCTTTTGGGATGCTTATGTTGTACATTCTCAATGGATAGGAAAAATAGATTCAGAATGAATAAACTGAGCCAAAGCGTACGCTTTGGGTTACCCGAAGGCGTACTGTGTGTACGTCGAGAGGCGAAGTTTATTTATAGCAAAAAGCATACGCTTTTTGTGCTCTGGACTATTTTTACATCCCGTTTATTTGGCAAACAATATAAACCCTATCGCATTTGTTGCAAAGTTAGCAAACATATGGACAAGCCACGATATGTAAATGTTGCCGTACTTTTCGTCAAACGCATTGAATATTATCCCGCCAGCAAAGAGTCCTGCAAGTGAAATAAGAATAACCGGAATTCCAAACCAGCCTATCATCATTGCAATATGGTAAACCGCAAAGCAAAGTGCGCTGAAAACATACGCAAATCTTCGAGTTGAAACCTGCTTCAATGTCAGAAACGCAAAACCACGGAAGAAAAATTCTTCAAGCAGGGAATTCACAAACGAGATATAAATCGCAACCCATATAAAATTCTGTGCGTTTACGCCGGTTGTTTGGGTCAGGCTTTTTGTGAGTGTCGAAAAATCGAACACATCCTTAAACAAAAAATATGCCCCCAGAACAACACCAAACACAAGACATCCTGCCGAAATAGCAATCGTTATTCCCTTTTTGTCGGGTTTCAGCAAGGAGTTAAGTCTGCAGTTTTTATCAAAAACGGAATACCCGAACGGGATAAGTAAAAACAGCAGGATTTTAACAAGCGACTTTGCCGCATAGCCGGGCTGAATAACAGCATCTATAGCGCCCATTGCTATGCACGCCAGCACTACCGTAATTATAATTGAATAAGCTCTTTTTTTCATACCACTATCTATTTGCTTTATCGCGCATTTGTTCAAGGCTTTCCTTGCCGTAGGTATATGCTTTATTACAGAACTGACACACAATTTCCGCCTCGCCCTGTTCATCAATTATATCCTGAATTTCCTTTTTGCCAAGGCTGATTATTGCACGCTGCATACGGTCGTCGGAGCAATCGCAATGATAGCATACATCCTTTTCCTCAAGGATCTCCACTTCAAATTCTTTCATTACTTCACGGATGAGTTCTTCGTTTGAAAGGCCTCGTTCAAGCATCTGCGTTACACTTGTGATGCTTTCGGCACTCTTTTCAAATTTCTTCAGGTTGAATTCGTCGCAATCGGGCATTATCTGAACGATAAATCCGCCTGCCTGCTTAACCGAATAATCACGGTCAACCAGCACGCCCAAAGCAACAAGGCTTGCAACCTGCTCGGACTGGGCAAAATAGAATGCAATATCATCGCCTATCTCTCCCGTCTGGATGGGAACCTGGCCGATGTACGGTTCCTTCATATTCATATCCTTAACTACGCTTAAGTAGCCCTGACCGATACCGCCACCAACATCAAGTTTGCCAAAGCGATTGAGGGGAAGGTCTGCCAGCGGATGCTCGATATATCCCTTTACCTCGCCTTTGGAATTTGCAACCGCAAGAACTCTGCCCAGCGGGCCGTCGCCGTGCATTTGGAGAGTCAACGAAATATCCTCATCCTTTTGCATATTGCCCATTAAAACTGCGCCCGTCAAAAGTCTACCCAAAGCCGCTGTACCAAGCGGCATTGTGCTATGGAATTTCCGTGCAGCTTCTGCAATATTTTTTGAATTAACCGCATAGATACGGATAAGTCCGTTTTTCGTAACGGCTTTTGTAAGCTTGTCTGCCATATCAATCAACCTCACTATAAAAATTTCGGGAGAAAAAATCAGCTCATTTATAAAAATGAGCTGATTTTAAGTCTTTTTTGTGATCGTCTAATATAAGAATATATTATCAAAAGGATTAAACGCGGGTAACATTTGCTGCCTGCGGACCCTTTGCACCTTCTACAACCTCAAATTCAACTTCTGCGCCTTCTTCAAGGGTTTTGTAACCGTCCATAGCGATTGCTGAAAAATGAACAAATACATCTGTACCTTCTTCAGTTTCGATGAAACCAAATCCCTTCTCGGCATTAAACCACTTTACCTTACCTTTTTGCATAATTCGTCCCTCCAATTTCGGTCACTTCTTTGTTGACCACCCGCTTAGTATATCACTTCACCCAATTTATGTCAACATATTTTTGGGGAAATAACAAAAAAAATCCGTTCTTCTTTGTCATCCGGTGCCGAAAATTCAAAAGGCTTGTAAATTCCTGTCGCGGTAAGACCTGCATCATCTGCAATATCCTTTATTTCCTCAATCTTATACGCCTTTTCCGATTGAAACTCGTCAAACCGGACATAGCTTCCGTCCGGCTGTTCACAGAAGAAATTAAGCTCAAAATCGCATATTCCCGATTCCTCGTCAAACTCGCTTTGCCATACATAATAAATGCCCTGCTCTTCGTTAACAAAAGTGTTGCCGCCCAAAATCTTGCGAAGCTTATACTCGCTGTTGATGTCAAAAATCATAATCCCATCGGGATCGAGATAATTTTTAACCAGCTTGAACACCTGTTTAAGGTCGTCGGGGTCGGTTATGTAGTTAAGCCCGTCAAGTGCGCATACTATGGCATCAACCGTGCCGTAAAGCTCCATCTCGGTCATATCCTGATTGAGAAACAGTATATCAAGACCCTCTGCCGTCGCTTTGTCACGGGCAATATTAAGCATCTCGCAGGAAAGGTCAAGGCCTATCATATCATAGCCGCGTTTTGCCATAGGAATAGTTATATTCCCCGTTCCGCAGGCAAGGTCCAGAACAAGTTTCGGCTGTTTGCCAAACTTTTCAAATATTCTTTCGTAGTAATCCACAAACGCATTATAGTCAATATCCTGAAGTTTGTCGTAGACCTCTGCAAAATCATTATACATATAATCACACCTTTCATAATTAAAAAGGGTATACTACTTCTAAGGCTGAAAGAAAATTGTTCCACCTACAGCTTTTCAAGTTTTACATATGCTGCCATCAAGTTCTTTTCCCCCACCGAGTCAAACTTTACTCTAAGGAACATATCAGCACCAAGAGCCTTAGCCTCTAGTACCGTGCCCTCGCCAAACTTGCGGTGCATAACTCTGTCTCCCGGAGCAAAATCAAGATCTGCTGACGGAGCAGCCGGCGACATTTTGGGTGCAGACTCAGTTTTGAATGAGGATTTATCCATTGTCGGCCTTTTTGCAAAGCCGTAATCAAACAGCTCGTCACTTGCTATGCGGTGTTTTTCCTCATTGATAAATTCCTTGGGGATTTCCTTGAGGAATCTTGATTTCATATTATATTTGGTCATTCCAAACAAGGTTCTTGAATCGGTGTGGGTCAGGAACAGTCTTTGCTTTGCACGGGTTATGCCCACATAGCAAAGGCGGCGTTGCTCCTCGATTTGCTCCTGGGTATACATTGAACGGACGCCGGGGAACAGCCCCTGCTCCATACCAACAAGGAACACATTTTTAAATTCTAGTCCCTTTGCGCTGTGAAGCGTCATCAGTGTAACGGTTTCCTGAGCCTCATCATAGTTATCGACATCTGCCACGAGAGAGATATTCTCAAGCAAATCCTCAAGCCGTGTTTCAGGGTTCTGACGGACAGTTTCCTGCACCATTGACAGAAATTCCTTAAGGTTCTCAACCCTTGTCCGGCTTTCAACCGTATCCTCTGCCTCTAAAGCCGACATCATTCCGGTATCATACATCACGCTGCGAACAAATTCCTCAAGCCCCATCTCACCATTTCGTTTTGCGGACAAGCCTAAGATAAGCTTTGAAAATTCACCAAGCTTTGTAGCGCTCCGTTTAAGCTCTGCATACTCGTCGGCGTGATCGGAAATTTCAAGAGCACTGAGCCCTTTTTCAGCCGAGATTGTC
This sequence comes from Clostridia bacterium, assembly GCA_045542775.1. Taxonomy (GTDB): domain Bacteria; phylum Bacillota; class Clostridia; order Monoglobales; family Monoglobaceae; genus SIG440. The sequence continues at coordinate 4,008 of JAZQLR010000059.1, read as the reverse complement.
ATTATCTTATCCACTGTTGTATCGCCTATACCGCGCTTAGGCTCGTTTACTATGCGGGCAAAAGCCACATTATCGGTATGGTTCTGGATAAGTCTTAAGTACGAGGTCAAATCCTTTATTTCCTTACGGTCATAGAACCTGAGACCGCCAAATACCCTATAGGGAATGGCGTTGCGTAAAAGCGTATCCTCGACCACTCGCGACTCGGCATTCATACGATAAAGGATTGCAAAATCATTGTATGTGCCGCCTTGGGAATGTATTTCATTGATTTTCTCAGCAATATATCGCGCCTCGTCATGCTCGTTACCGGCATTATACACCGTGACAAGGTCGCCCGCACCGTTCTGGGTCCATAGCTTTTTGGATTTTCTGCCGCGGTTGTTGTCAATAACGCCGTTTGCAGCACTTAAGATATTATGTGTGCTTCGGTAATTTTCCTCAAGCTTAATTGTTTTTGCGTTCTCGAACTCGTCCTCAAAGCCTAAAATATTTGAAATATCCGCGCCTCGGAACTTATAGATACTTTGGTCATCATCACCCACAACACAAATGTTTTTGCGTTTTGCCGCAAGCAGGCTGACCAGTCGGTACTGAGCGTGGTTGGTATCCTGATACTCGTCAACCAGAATGTACTTAAACTTATTCTGATAGTATTCCAAAACATCGGGGTTTTCCTCAAAAAGCCGCACTGTACACATAATCAGATCATCAAAATCAAGGGCATTGTACTTTGCCAGCTTTTCCTGATATATTTTATAGACTCTTGCTACGATTGTCTTGTAATAATCCGTCTTGAATATTTCGGCATAATCATTGGGATAAATCAGTTCGTTCTTCGCCTGACTTATTACCGCATCAATTGATTTGGGTGGGTACTGTTTGGTGTCAAGGTTAAGTTCCTTCATACAGTCCTTGATAAGGGTCTGTCGGTCCGCCGTATCAAAAATAACAAAGCTTTTGTCATAACCTAAACGGTCAATATCACGGCGCAAAAACTTTACGCAGGACGAATGGAATGTGGATGCCCAAACTCCCTCGCCCACAGCACCTAGCTTTGCCGAAAGTCTTGCTTTCAGCTCTGCTGCCGCCTTATTGGTAAAGGTTATGGCAAGAATATTGTACGGATTGACCGGCTCGACAGAAAGAAACGCACGCAGTTCAGGCGGAAGCTCGTCGATTTCGCCCTCCGAAAACCACTGGAGTATCTCAAGTTCCTCCTCGGATATATCAGGCACTTTAGTATCAAAATACGCCTTACCATAAAGCATCAGATGTGCAATCTTATGTATAATAACAGTTGTCTTGCCCGAGCCGGCCCCCGCAATTACAAGGAGCGGACCCTCGGTATTAACAACCGCCTCAAGCTGTTTATTATTTAAATTTGACCAGCTGTTTGCTATTATTTTTTTTCGTATATCTAAAAAATTCATTTTGTGTTCTTCCTTTATTTTCCCATTTACCAGATTATTCCGCCGCCGACAACGCCGTTGCCACTTAACTCGTAAAACACAACCGCCTGACCGGGAGTTACCGCCCGTTGCGGTTCGTCAAACACCACTTTTGCCAAATCCTCCTGCGGAAAAACCGTAGCCTTTGCAGGCTTTGCGCTGTAACGCACCTTGGCAAGAACCTCAATCGGCGCGGTAAGTTCTTCAATGCTGATAAAGTTCAGCTTTTCTGCTACCAGCTCTTTTGAGAACTCGGTGCCCTTTTCGCCCAGCACAACCTCATTGGTTTCGGGGTTAATTTTTGTAACAAACATCGGCTTGCCGAATGTAACGCCAAGGCCTTTGCGCTGACCGATTGTGTAGTGGATGATTCCCTTGTGCTTACCAAGAACATTACCTGAGCTATCCACAAATTCGCCCTCGGGCATAACTATTCCTGTATGATTTTCAATGAACGCTGCATAGTCGCCATCGGGAACAAAGCAGATTTCCATGCTGTCAGACTTATGGGCGGTGAGAAGCCCCAGTTCCTCTGCTATTTTGCGGGTTTCAGCCTTGCTCTCAAGTCTGCCAAGTGGCATAAGTGTTTTTGAAAGCTGCCGCTGAGAGAGAGAGTACAGAACATAGGTCTGGTCCTTTTGTGCCGACTCAGCATTCTTCAGTTCATATCTTCCGGTTTTTTCGTTATATTCAATTTTTGCGTAGTGACCTGTTGCAATATAGTCCGCACCAAGCTCTTCGGCGCATTTCAGCATCTCGTCAAACTTAAGGAATTTATTGCAGACTATACACGGATTAGGAGTTCTGCCGTTTTGGTATTCACCAACAAAGTATTCAATTACATTTTCGCGAAAGCTCTCCCTGAAATCCGCAACAATGTGCCGGATTCCCAGTTTTTCACAAACGGCTCTTGCATCGTTTACCGCAGAGCACTCCCCTGCACCGTTTTCTGACTTATCGTCCCAAAGACGCATAGTAAGACCGATTACTTCATATCCGTCCTCAAGCAAAAGTGCCGCCGCAACGCTGGAGTCAACTCCGCCCGACATTCCTATAACTACTTTCTTTCTGTTCATAATCTTATATTTTTAAAAAGACCGACAAAAACAGTCGGTCTTTTTAACCTTTCGATTTTGAATTTTATTCCTCGTCGTCGTGATGACCGTGGCAGCAAGCACAATCACCATTGCAACCTACAATACCTGTTGGATCAATACCCTGACGGTTGTAGTAGTCGGCAATTGCAGAATGAATAGCCTCCTGTGCAAGGTTTGAGCAATGCATCTTTACCGGAGGAAGTCCGTCAAGCGCCTCAGCAACTGCAATATTGGTAATTGCAAGCGCCTCGTCAATAGTCTTGCCCTTTACCATCTCGGTTGCCATACTTGATGTTGCAACAGCCGCACCGCAGCCAAAGGTCTTGAACTTTACCTCTTCAATCGTTTTGGTTGCATCGTTTATCTTCATATAAATCTTCATAATATCGCCGCACTTGGGGTTTCCTACCTGTCCTACGGCATTTGCATCTTCTATTTCGCCCACATTTCTCGGGTTTGAGAAATGGTCCATAACCTTTTCGCTATACATAATATTTCTCCTTTTAAACTATTTATTCTTAACAGCCTCATAAAGAGGTGACATATCTCTGAGTCTTGCAACTATTGTTTTCAGCTCGTCCGCAATATAGTCTGCATCTTCCATCGTGTTACTCTCGCCAAATGTAACTCTCAGCGAGCCATGAGCAATCTCGTGCTTTAATCCGATTGCAAGAAGCACATGGGACGGGTCGAGCGAACCCGATGTGCAGGCACTGCCGCTTGATGCCGAGATACCTTTCATATCCAGCATAAGGAGAAGTGACTCGCCCTCAATAAATTCAAACGAAATATTCGCATTACTTGCCATTCTTTCGGTGCGATGGCCGTTGAGACGAGTATACGGAATTTCAGCTAAAACTCTGTCGATAAACCTGTCACGCATAGCCTTGAGCTTTTCGGTATGCGCTGAAATATCCGCTGTTGCAAGTTCGATTGCCTTGCCAAGACCCACAATAGCCACCACATTTTCTGTTCCGGCTCTGCGGCTTCGTTCCTGTCCGCCGCCTGTTATGAATGTAGAAATTTTTGTTCCCTGTCTCACAAACAATGCACCCGAGCCCTTAGGTCCGTAGAACTTGTGTCCTGTGAGCGAAAGCAGGTCAACATTCATTTTGTTTACATCAAGGTCCATCATACCGATTGCCTGAACAGCATCGGTGTGGAAAAGCACGCCCGCTTCCTTTGTAATTTCCCCTATTTCTTCAATCGGCATAATTGTGCCAATTTCGTTGTTGGCTGTCATAATTGTAACAAGAATAGTCTTATCGGTTATTGCGTTTTTCACCGATTCGGGCGATACCATACCAAACTCGTCTACGGGCAGGTATGTAACCTCAAAACCTTCTTTTTCAAGAGCCATACAGGTATGAAGCACTGCGTGGTGTTCAACTGCTGTGGTGATGATATGATTACCCTTTGCACGGTTTGCCATAGCCACGCCACGGATAGCCCAGTTGTCC
>JAZQLR010000058.1:0-11344 GCA_045542775.1 Clostridia bacterium | reverse complement strand
CAGGCGGATGTATTCCGGAACACCTCATTGATACACCTATCGTCTACGATTCACTTATGGCAATAGGATCAATGATGGGCTCAGGTGGTCTTATCGTTATGGACGAAGACAACTGTATGGTTGATATCGCTAAGTTCTTCCTTGAATTTACAGTTGACGAATCCTGCGGTAAGTGTACTCCCTGCCGTGTAGGTACAAAGAGACTTTACGAAATCCTGGAAAAGATTACATCAGGTAACGGAACAATGGAAGACCTCGACAAAATGGAAGAGCTCTGCTACAGCATTAAGTCAACAGCTCTCTGCGGTCTCGGTCAGACAGCTCCTAACCCTGTTCTCAGTACTCTCAAGTATTTCCGTGACGAGTATGAAGCACATGTTCGTGACAAGGTTTGTCCTGCTGGCGTATGTAAGAAGCTCGTTAAGTACGAAATCGTTGCAGATAAGTGTAAGGGCTGCAGCCTTTGTGCTAAGAAGTGTCCTGTTGGAGCAATCACAGGTGAAATTAAGTCACCTTTCGTAATTGATTCTGAGAAGTGCGTTAAGTGTGGCGTTTGTATGGATAGCTGTAAGTTTGGCGCAATCATTAAAAAATAAGGAAAGGGAGAGTGAATAACATGGAAATGGTTAATATTAAAATAAACGGACAGAGCCTTAGTGTTCCCGCAAACTACACTGTTCTGGAAGCTGCCCGTAGTGCAAATATCGAAATACCTACCCTTTGCTATCTGAAGGATGTAAGCCAGACCGGTTCTTGCAGAATGTGTATAGTTGAGGTTGTAGGTGCAAGAAACCTTCAGGCTGCTTGCGTATACCCCGTATCAGAGGGTATGGAAGTTCTGACAAACACTAAGGCAGTAAGAGATGCAAGAAAAGTTAATCTTGAACTTTTGCTTTCAAACCACGACCGCAAGTGCCTCACTTGTGCTCGTAACCAGAACTGTGAGCTCCAGAAGCTTGCAGATGAGCTTGGTGTTACAGACATCACATATATGGGCGAGAGAAACGAATACGATATCGATGAGGTTTCACCCTCTATCGTAAGAGACAATAACAAGTGCGTTCTCTGCCGTCGCTGCGTAAGTGCTTGTAAGACAATCCAGACTGTTTCAGTTATCGATGCAACTGAAAGAGGCTTTAAGACAACAATCGCATCACCCTTCAACAAGTCACTCGGCGAAGTTCCCTGCGTAAACTGCGGTCAGTGTATCGTAGCTTGCCCCACAGGCGCACTCCGTGAAAAGGACAACACAGACGAGGTTTGGGCTGCTATCAATGATCCCGAAAAGTATGTTGTAGTTCAGACAGCTCCTGCAGTAAGAGTTGGTCTTGGCGAAGAATTTGGTTACGAAATCGGTACACCCGTTACCGGTAAGATGGCTGCAGCTCTCAGAAGAATGGGCTTCGACGGCGTATTTGATACCGATACAGGTGCTGACCTTACAATTATGGAAGAAGGAACAGAGTTCATTGAAAGACTTAAGAATGGCGGTAAGCTCCCGATGATTACATCTTGCAGCCCCGGTTGGATTAAGTTCTGCGAACATAACTTCCCCGACTTCCTCGACAATCTTTCAACATGTAAGTCACCTCACCAGATGTTTGGTGCAATCCTTAAGACATACTATGCTGACAAGATGGGTATCGACCCCGCTAAGATGTTTGTAGTTTCAGTTATGCCCTGTGTTGCTAAGAAGTTCGAAGCAGGTCGTCCTGAAATGGAAGTAAACAAGCTCCGTGATGTTGATGCAGTTATTTCAACACGCGAACTTGCTAAGATGATTAAGCAGTCAGGTATCCTCTTTAACAAGCTTCCCGATGAGAAGTTTGACAATCCGTTCGAAGAAGCAAGTGGTGCCGGCGTTATCTTCGGTGCAACAGGCGGCGTTATGGAAGCTGCCCTCAGAACTGTTGTTGAAGTTCTTGAAGGCAAGTCATTTGACAAGCTCGACTACGAAGCAGTAAGAGGTACAGACGGTATCAAGGAAGCAACACTCACAGTTGCAGGTACCGAGGTTAAGGTTGCTGTTGTCAGCGGTCTTGGCAATGCAAGAAAGGTTCTCAATGATATAAGAGCAGGCAAGGCAAACTACCACTTCATCGAAGTTATGGCTTGCCCCGGCGGCTGTGTAACAGGTGGTGGACAGCCTATCGTTGATTCAGCTGTTCGTATGGATATCGACCTCAAGGCAAAGCGTGCAGCAGGTCTTTACAAAGAAGATGCATCACTTCCTGTTCGTAAGAGCCACGAGAATCCCGATATCAAGCTTCTCTACTCAGAGTTCCTTGAAAAACCGGGTAGCCATAAGTCACACGAACTCTTGCACACACACTATACAGCAAGACCTAAGTTCTAATAAAAAGACAATCAAAAACCGCAAGGCAAAAGCCTTGCGGTTTTTTTTTGCTTACCCAATGTGTAAAATTTGTGTAAATGTGGAAATAATAAGATTGACATGCTATTTTATAAATGTTAAAATATAAAAGATTATAAATGCTTTTAAATCAAGCTCTAAAATAATCAAAAGGATGTGATATCTTGACAACAGAAACAATCGGAAAAATCCAGAACGCCGAAATATCTGCGGAGAAAATTGAGAAATCCGCAATTAAATCGTCTGAACTTATTGCAGAAAAGGCAAAGATTGAGGCGGCGGAGATTATCGAAAAAGCAAAGTCAGCCGGCGAGGCTTATCTGCTTGAAAAGTCTGCCGAAGCACAAAAAATTGCCGAAGAGCAAAGTGCCGAAAATCAAAAAAAGATTGATAGCGAAATCAAGGCAATGGAGGATGCTGTGTCTTCAAAACTTGACGAGGCAACAGAAAAGATTAAGGAAATGCTCATTAAGCCTATGGCTTAACTCAAAGAAGGAGTGACTGATATGGCAGTTGTAGAAATGTCTAAAATCAGTATTTTCGGGCTACGGAAAGACCGTAAAAAAATCCTTGAAGCTATCCAGCGTATGGGTATGGTCGATGTGCGTACCTTTGAAAAAACCGATACCGGCTTTGAGGGGATGGATACCTTAAATTCACGTTCCCACTTCCAGAAAGCTAAAAACGATTGCGAAGCAGCCCTTGACATTCTGGAACTTTACAAGCCTGAGTCAAAACCGCTTTTTGCATCTTTTAACGGCAGGGAGCAGCTCGGTCGTGAAGACTATGACAAAAGACTTGAGCAAAGAGATAAAATTCTGAGTGTTGTATCCAATATAACCAAGCTCGAAAAACAGATATCAGACAAAAAAGCAAAAATTATTAAGCTCACCGGTGATATAGATTCCCTTGCACCCTGGCGTGAGCTTCCGGTTTCCATGAAATATCACGGAACAACCAAAACATCGGCGTTTGTGGGAACCTTTCCGGAGAAACGAACTGAGGAGAGCCTTTTGACGGAGTTCACTGAAGTTTGTGAGAAACGGGAGGTGAAAGGAATTGCCGACACAATCCACTTTGAGATTATCGGCAGCACCGATACCCAGACCTATGTAATGGTAATCTGCAGCAGAATACAAAGTGCTGAAACGGAGGATCAGCTCCGGTATATGGGCTTTGCTCAACCGGCATTTTTGTGTGACGGAATCCCCGGTGAAAAAATCAGGGAATTTGAAGCAGAAATAGATAAGTGCAAAGCGGATATTGACAGTGCTGAAAAAGAGATATGCAGCCTTGAAAGTATGCGTGATGATATTAAGTTCCTTGCGGACTACTACTCAATGCGTATCGAAAAATATAAGGTGCTTGAACAGCTTGGCCACAGCCGCAATACCTTTGCAATGACGGGGTATATCCCAACGGATAAGGCGGCGGTGATTGAAAAGGAACTGACCGACAAATGGGGAGCGGCAGTTGAATGTACTCCTGCAGACGGAGACGATGTGCCGGTACTTCTCAAGAACAATGGCTTTGCAGCACCGCTTGAGGGCGTGCTCGAAACATTCAGTTTGCCGGGCAAAGGTGAAATCGACCCGACAGCCGCGATGGCGGTGTTCTATTACTTCCTGTTTGGTTTGATGCTTTCTGATGCGGCTTACGGAATACTGATGATTCTCATCTGCGGACTTGCTCTTTGGAAGTTCCCCAAAATGAACGAGGGACTCCGCAAATCTATGAAGATGTATCTTTATTGCGGTATTTCAACCACATTCTGGGGCGTAATGTTCGGCGGCTACTTCGGTGATGCAATTCAGGTAATTGCAAAAACATTCTTTAACAAGGATATTGTGATTAAGCCACTTTGGTTCTCGCCAATGAACGAGCCGATGCGAATGCTTATTTTCTCACTTCTGGTCGGTATAATCCACCTGTTTGCAGGTCTTGGAATGAAGCTGTATTCGCTGATTAAAACCCGCAACTGGAAAGACGCATTGTATGATGTAATCTTCTGGTATATGCTGGTTGGCGGTGCAATAGTATATCTGCTTACTATGCAGATGTTTGTGGATATGGCAAACCTCAGTTTTAAGCTTTCGGCAAATGTCGGCACGATTGCCGCAATAGTTGCAGGCCTTGGCGCTTTAGGAATTGCGCTGACGGCAGGCCGCTCATCAAAAAATCCATTTAAGCGTCTGGCAAAGGGTCTTTACGAGCTTTACGGCGTTACAAGCTATCTCAGTGATATACTGTCATATTCAAGACTTTTGGCACTTGGCCTTGCTACCGGTGTTATTGCCAATGTTTTCAACAAAATGGGCAGTATGTTTGGCGGCGGCGTATTGGGTGCGATTGCATTTACAATAGTGTTCATTGTGGGACATACACTCAATATAGGTATAAATTTGCTTGGCGCATATGTTCACACCAACCGACTTCAGTTTGTAGAATTCTTTGGTAAGTTCTACGAGGGCGGCGGCGAAAAGTATTCACCGTTCAAGGCTGAAACGGAGTATTTTGAGATAAAAAACGATTAAATTTATAAATTATAACTGCAACTTGCCTGCGGTCGCAAACATAAAAATTTTATGCAGGCAGAAAGGTTTTGTTAAATATGGAAATTATGAACGGATTAGGTATGGTATTTGCACTTTTGGGCGCAGCGTTATCTGCACTTCTTGCCGGTATCGGCTCAGCTGTCGGCGTTGGTATGGCGGGTGAAGCTGCTGCAGGTGTTGTAACTGAAGACCCGCAGAAGTTTGGTAAGGTTCTTATTCTCCAGCTTCTTCCCGGTACTCAGGGTATTTATGGCTTGCTCATCGCATTTATCACTCTTTCTCAGATAGGCGTGCTTGGCGGCGGTGGCGACACTATTTCACTTGCAGAAGGTCTTCTTTACTTTGTTGCATGTCTCCCTATGGGCTTTGTTGGCCTTTGGTCAGCTAAGCGTCAGGCAAGAGCGGCAGTTGCCGGTATTTCTCTTGTTGCAAAAAGACCCGAACAGATGGGTAAGTCAATAATCTTTGCGGCAATGGTTGAAACATATGCAATCCTTGCACTTCTTATTTCAATCCTTTCAATCGTAGGTATTCCTGCACTTGGTCTTTAAAGTAATCGGGTATTTCTACCCACTTTGACTTTAGTGAATAGGAGGGATATGTATGACAGGTCTTGAAAATATACTCTTGCAGATTGAAAATGACGCAAAAACCCAAGCCGAAAAAATAATTGAACAGGCAGAACACGCGGCTCAAAAATGCGTGGACGAGGCAATTTTAGCGGCTGAAGAAATATCAAATGACTATAATGCAGCAGCACTAAAGACTGCTGAGGAAATTAAGTCAAGAGCTAAGGCTGGTGATGAGGCAAAACTCAGCCGTGCAAAGCTTTTAAAGAAGCAGGAGATAATCAAAGCTGCAATAGATAACGCTAAAAAAGCAATTAAGGAGCAATCGGAGGCAGAGTATTTCGTGTTTCTCGAAAGCCTGCTGAAAAAGTATGCCCTTAATGAATCCGGCAAAATGCTTTTATCCGAAACAGATAAAGCTGCAATGACACCGGAATTTGAAAAAGCTGTAAAAGCTTCAGCACTTGAAGCTTTAGCTGCCGAAATTCCTGCCCGTGGCGGTTTTATATTGGTCTACGGAAGTATAGAAATAAACTGCACAATTGATGCGGTTTTTGATGCCGCAACCGAAGAAATTTCGGATATGTTGAACGAATTCTTGTTTGTGTGTGAGGGAGGAATTTAAATGTCCGAACAATATACCTATGCGGTTGCCCGCATACACGCAAAGGAAAGTTCAATGCTTTCAACTCAGGATATGGAACGCCTGATGTCTTCTGCCGGCTTTACCGAGGCGGTGGGTATTCTTGCCGAAAAAGGCTATGATACGACAGAAAGCAGGTCTTCTGATGAAATACTTGCCCGCGAACGGGAAAAGACCTATAAGCTTATAGCTGAGCTTGTAGGCGATATGTCTGCGTTTGATATATTCTTTCTGGAAAACGACTTTCAGAATTTAAAGGCTGCGGTTAAGTCTGCGGTATCAAGCGATGCCGGCGGCAATATTTATGTAAGCGGCGGAACTGTTTCTAAAGAATTGATTGATTCTGCAGTCAAAAACCGTGAATTTGATAAGCTGCCCGAATTTTTAAGGGATATAGCCGAAAAGGCGCTGAAAACGCTTTTGGAGACTAATGACGGCGGCCTTTGTGATTTGATGATAGACAGGGCGTACCTTGAACAGCTGCTGAAAAAGGGTCACGAATCCGATAGCGAAATGGTGAGACGATATGCCGAGCTCTACACTGCAATGTCGGATATACGGATAGCTGTCCGTGGCTGTCGGCTTGAAAAAAGCCGTGAATTCTTTAAACGCAGTCTTGTAGAGTGCAAATCTCTTTCGGCAGATTCATTGGCGGAGGCTTCCGCAAAAAGTATGGACGACTTGTATGATTATCTACTGACAACCGATTATTCCGATGCGGTGGAGGTTGTTAAGGAATCATATGTTGCCTTTGAAAAATGGTGTGACGATAAGGTTATGGACGAACTTCGAAAGGAGAAGTCAAATAACTTTACAATCGGGCCTATTGCGGCGTATATACTGGCTAAAGAAGCTGAATTAAAGGCGGTAGGATTGATTCTGACAGCCAAGCAGAATAATCTTGAAATGAGTGTTATAAGAGAAAGGCTGAGAGAGCTTTATGTATAAGGGTGTAGCAGTTATAGGCGACAGAGACAGTATATACGGCTTTGCGTCAATCGGTCTCAGTATCTTTCCCGTAAGCAATCGGGAGGACGGTCTGGAAAAATTCAGACAGCTGTGCCGTGGCGATTATGCCGTTATATATATAACCGAGTCTCTGGCGGCAGAAATAGAGGAAGAAATCGAAAAGGTATCGGAGCAAATGACTCCTGCGGTAATTCTCATTCCCGGTGTTTACGGAAATACCGGCAAGGGTAAGAATGAGGTCCGCAAATCGGTTGAAAAGGCGGTTGGCTCGGATATATTGTTCGGTGACAAATAAAGAAGGAAGTGATGCAAAATGAGTATCGGAAGAATAAAAAAGGTCGCAGGACCTCTTGTTATAGCTGAAGATATGCGTGATGCCAATATGTTTGACGTGGTTCGTGTAAGTGACCAGCGTCTTATTGGCGAAATTATAGAAATCCACGGAGATTTGGCATCTGTTCAGGTCTACGAGGAAACTTCAGGCCTTGGTCCGGGTGCACCGGTTGAATCAACCGGAAGTCCGCTCAGCGTTGAGCTTGGCCCCGGTCTTATCGGCGGTATATTCGACGGTATCCAAAGACCTCTTGAAACAATTATGGAGGTTTCGGGCAACAATCTTCAGCGTGGTGTTGAGGTTGCGTCGCTCGACAGAGACAAAAAGTGGAGCTTTGTTCCCGAATTGGCTGTTGGTGATGCAGTTTGCGCAGGCGATATTATCGGTACGGTTGAAGAAACCGCTGTTGTAACACAAAAGATAATGGTTCCCAACGGAATTGAGGGTAAAATTACCGAGATTAATGCAGGGGAATTTACAATTACTGATACGGTTGCAAAAGTTGAAAAGGCTGACGGTACTGTTGAGAATATCTCTCTTATGCAGAAGTGGCCGGTTCGCCGTGAAAGACCGTATAAAAAGAAGCTGTCACCCGAAATGCCCCTTGTTACCGGTCAGCGTGTAATTGATACGCTGTTCCCCATCGCAAAGGGCGGTGTGGCATCTGTTCCCGGTCCTTTCGGTAGCGGTAAAACAGTTGTTCAGCATCAGCTTGCAAAGTGGGCAGAGGCGGATATCGTGGTATATATCGGTTGCGGCGAGCGTGGCAACGAGATGACAGATGTTCTCAACGAGTTCCCCGAACTGGTTGACCCCAAAACCGGTAAATCCCTTATGGAGCGAACAGTTTTGATTGCAAATACCTCGGATATGCCCGTTGCGGCTCGTGAGGCTTCAATATATACAGGTATAACTATTGCCGAGTATTTCCGTGATATGGGTTATTCGGTTGCACTTATGGCAGACTCCACATCCCGTTGGGCAGAGGCTCTTCGCGAAATGTCAGGCCGTCTTGAAGAAATGCCCGGTGAAGAAGGCTACCCTGCATACCTTGCCAGCCGTCTTGCTCAGTTCTATGAGCGTGCAGGCAGAGTTATTGCAAACGGCAGCGACGAGAGAGAGGGTTCACTTTCGGTTATTGGTGCGGTTTCGCCCCCCGGCGGTGATATTTCCGAGCCGGTATCTCAGGCTACACTTCGTATCGTAAAAGTGTTCTGGGGTCTTGATTCGGCACTTGCGTACAAGCGTCACTTCCCTGCAATAAACTGGTTGACCAGTTATTCGCTTTATGTTGATTCAATGGCGGATTGGTTCAACAAGTCGGCAAACGGTAACTGGACAGAGCTGAGAACAAGAATAATGCGAATTCTCCAGAACGAAGCCGAGCTTGAAGAAATTGTTAAGCTGGTTGGTATGGATGCACTTTCCGCGCCCGACCGCCTTACTCTTGAAACAGCCCGTTCTGTCCGTGAGGACTACCTGCATCAGGACGCATTCCACGAGGTTGACACATACACCTCAATTGAAAAGCAGTTCCTTATGATGAAGCTTATTCTTATGTACTATGATGCGGCGGCAGAGGCTCTTGAAAAGGGCGCAGACATTGAAAAGCTTGTTAATCTTGAAGTTCGTGAGAGAATAGGAAGATATAAGTATACACCTCAGGCAGACATTGCCGGAGAATTTGACAAAATTACAGCTCAGCTGAAAGACGAAATCAGCAGACTGGTTCAGGGGAGGGATAACTGATGCCAAAGGAATACAGAACCATACAAGAGGTCGCAGGACCTCTGATGCTGGTTAAAGATGTTACAGATGTCAAGTATAATGAACTGGGCGAAATCGAGCTTGCCAATGGTGAAAAGCGTCGTTGCAAGGTTCTCGAAATTGACGGCGGTAATGCTTTGGTTCAGCTTTTTGAATCATCAACAGGTATCAACCTTTCCAACAGTAAGGTAAGATTTTTGGGTAGGTCAATGGAGCTTGGCGTATCCGGTGATATGCTCGGCAGAGTTTTTGACGGCCTTGGCAGACCTATCGACGGCGGCCCCGAAATTCTCCCCGAAAAACGTCTTGATATCGATGGTCTCCCGATGAATCCTGCAGCACGAAACTATCCACAGGAGTTTATCCAGACCGGTGTTTCGGCGATTGACGGTCTTAACACTCTTGTAAGAGGTCAGAAGCTCCCCATCTTCTCAGCCAGTGGACTGCCCCACGCCCAGCTTGCGGCGCAGATTGCAAGACAGGCACAGGTGCGCGGCACTTCCGAGCCGTTTGCAGTTGTTTTTGCGGCAATGGGCATTACCTTTGAGGAGTCGGAATACTTTGTAAACAGCTTTAAGGAAACAGGCGCAATTGACAGAACGGTTATGTTCGTTAACCTTGCAAATGACCCGGCTGTTGAGCGAATTGCAACACCTAAAATGGCACTTACTGCGGCAGAATACCTTGCATTTGACAAGGGAATGCATGTTCTGGTTATTCTGACGGATATTACAAACTACGCTGACGCATTGCGTGAGGTTTCGGCGGCACGAAAGGAAGTTCCCGGTCGTCGCGGTTATCCCGGTTATATGTATACCGACCTTGCAACAATGTACGAAAGAGCCGGCAGACAAAAGGGCAAAAACGGCAGTATCACAATGATACCAATTCTGACAATGCCCGAAGACGACAAAACACATCCTATCCCCGACCTTACGGGATATATTACAGAGGGACAGATTATTCTCAGCCGTGACCTTTACCGCAAGAATGTTATGCCCCCGATTGATGTTTTGCCGTCACTTTCCCGTCTTAAGGATAAGGGTATCGGCGAGGGCAAAACCCGTGCCGACCACGCAAACACAATGAACCAGTTGTTTGCGGCATATGCCCGTGGTAAAGACGCGCGTGAGCTTATGGTAATCCTTGGCGAAGCGGCACTTACCGATATGGATAAGATTTATGCAAGGTTTGCAGATGAGTTTGAGGAAAAGTATGTTTCTCAGGGCTATAACAAAAACCGCAGCATTGAAGAAACTCTTGAAATAGGCTGGCAGCTGCTTTCTATTCTTCCCAAGAGCGAACTTAAGCGTATCAAGGACGAATTCATTGAGAAATATTATGTGGAATAAAGGCAGGTGATTGCTGTGGCAATGGCAAGAGTAAACCCTACCCGAATGGAGCTTACCAGGCTGAAAAAGAAGCTTGTTACGGCAAGGAGAGGGCATAAGCTGCTCAAGGATAAACGAGATGAGCTTATGCGTCGCTTCCTTGAACTTGTGCGTGAGAATATGGCTCTCCGTGAAAGAGTTGAAGAGGGATTAAGAGTTGCAAATCAGAACTTTGTTCTTGCAAAAGCTGTTATGCGTGAGGAAACTCTGAATACGGCTCTTAAGGCACCACTTCAGTCGCTTTCGGTAGAGGTAGGAAGTCAGAATGTTATGAGTGTTGATATACCGAAATTTGATTACAAAACACGAACTCCGGGTGAAAACGACATATATTCATACGGCTTTGCCTTCACATCAGGTGATTTGGATTTTGCAGTTAAGTCTTTGGCTGATATCTTTCCGGATATGCTGAAGCTTGCAGAAATCGAAAAATCCTGTCAGCTTATGGCGGCAGAAATCGAAAAGACCCGCCGCCGAGTAAACGCACTTGAGCATGTGATGATTCCTGAAACCGAGGAGAGTATAAAATATATCACAATGAAGCTTGATGAAAACGAGCGCAGCACTCAGGTCCGCTTGATGAAGGTTAAGGATATGATGATAAAACAGAATATTGAGGCAAGGCAAAATGCCAATATCTAAGGCGATGGTTTTGAGGAAATATTGAATTTGTGTGGCAGTTTTGGGGCGGTTGTCAATCTTGACAGTCGCCTTAAAACTTTTTTGAAAAAGTTAAAAAAAA
>JAZQLR010000057.1:0-3986 GCA_045542775.1 Clostridia bacterium | reverse complement strand
TAGTTGCAATTATTTTATCTTTCCATTTCAGATACTTCAATTTTCTCACCTCACTTTATGTATTTTATAATATCATATATAGTATAAAAAATCAATCAAAAAAAGTATTGAACCAATAAGGTTTTGACCCTATTTTGACCCTAATTGTAAAAATCACTGCACTTTTGCAGAAATCTGTTGAAACAAAAACCGCGTATTTATGCGGGTTTGGCGTTTCAGTATTTACTTTACAAACACAGGATTTCGACTTTTAATCAAGGTGTCCCGCGTTCGAATCGCGGATGGATCACCACGAACGGCAGACATCATTGGATGTTTGCCGTTTTTGTATTTAGTAATCACCATAAAAACTTCAACACTTTAACAAAAAAACGAAAGTTTTTTCAACTTCTTTATTTATAGGCCAGGATATACCAAAGCTCACAATCATTAAAACTTCAAAAATTTCTGCCATTATTTTTATCTCCTTCCGAATTTGTCAAAATTTATTTTATCACACTTATCATATATTGTAATGAAAAAGACACAAAATTGGCGGATTAGTATAACTAATCCGCCGGATTTTTTAAATTTCGTCAGGTTTTGCAAGTTCAATACCATGTCTGGTAAGAACCTGTTCAAGCATTTCTTCATCATCTGCTTTGAGAACCATAAGAGCCTTACCCTCTCTTCTGCCCAAGAATGCATACATATACTCAATTCCTATGCCGGCATTTGATACCAGATCGAGTACAGCCGCAAGTCCGCCGCTGCGGTCATCAATATACACAGCAACAACATCTGTTGTTTTTGAAATTACACCCATACCCTTGAGCACAAGCTTTGCCTTATCAGGATTGTCAACGATAATACGAAGAATACCGAAGTCGGTTGTATCTGCAATTGAAAGGGCACTGATATTTACATCATTCTCGCCCAATGCATTGACTATATTCTGAAGTCTGCCGACCTTGTTTTCAACAAAAATTGAAAGCTGTTTTATAAACATATCCATTCTCCTTTCAACTATTTAACAAGTTTGCGTTTGTCAATAACTCGTTTTGCCTTACCCTCGCTGCGTTCGATAGATTTGGGGTTAACAAGATTAACCTTAGGTCCGATACCCAGCATACTTCTGAGGCTTTCTGAAATCTGCTTTTCAACCTTTTGAATAGCCTTGATACCGTCAGAGAACAACTCTTCGCTCATTTCAACATTTACGCAGAAAGTATCTGTGTTATTTTCACGGTCTACTATAATCTGGTAATTAGGTGTGATATCTCCGCCTATCTTCAGGAGAACCTCTTCAATTTGCGACGGGAACACATTTACGCCACGGATAATAAGCATATCGTCCGTTCTGCCCTGAGGCTTATTCATTCTTACATGGGTTCTGCCACACTTACACTGTTCATAATTAAGTGAACATATATCTCTTGTACGGTATCTGATAAGCGGGAATCCTTCTTTGGTGATTGTGGTGAACACAAGCTCGCCCCACTCGCCCTCGGGAAGAACCTCGCCTGTATCAGGGTCAATAATTTCGGGAATAAAGTTATCCTCGCAAACATGCATACCGCACTGGTATTCACACTCATAAGAAACACCCGGTCCCATAATTTCGGAAAGTCCGTAAATATCATACGCTTTAAGACCCAATTTTTCTTCAATCTGTGCACGCATTTCTTCTGTCCAGGGTTCTGCACCGAAGATGCCGGCTTTCAGCTTAAGCTGGTCTTTAACACCCATTTCCTCGATTGTCTCGCCCAGGAACATTGCATACGAAGGTGTGCAACAGAGAATGGTTGAACCAAAATCAATCATAGTCTGGATTTGTCTCTGAGTGTTACCTGCAGAAATCGGGATAGCTGTTGCACCTATTTTAAGTGCGCCGTCATGTGCACCGAAGCCGCCTGTGAAAAGACCCAATCCGTAGCCGACATGAACAAAAGAATTCTCATCCGCTCCGGTTGCCGTCAACATTCTTGCAAAGCAATTTGCCCACATTTCAAGGTCGTTGTCTGTGTAGCCTACAACAATCTGCTTTCCTGTTGTGCCCGACGATGCGTGAACACGGCGGATATCTGTCATAGGAACTGCAAAAAGTCCATAAGGGTAATAGTCTCTTAGATCCTGCTTATATGAGAACGGAAGCTTGTGGAGGTCTTCAACCCCCTTGATATCCTCAGGTTTGAGTCCCGCTTCATCCATTCTTTTTCTGAAAAGTTCAACCTTTTCATACATTCTTTTAACCTGCCATACGAGCTTTTCACTTTGGTCTTTTTTAATCTGCTCGCGAGGCATAGTCTCATATTCAGGTTGCCAATATTTCATCTGCTTTCGCCTCTTTTATTAAAGATTATATCCAAGCTCAAATGCCTTAAGATTAACATCAAGGAATTTGGGTGGAACTGTTGTTTTAATTGTTTCAATCCACTTTTCGTACGGAATATCTGTGGTCTTTGCCATAACTCCGATTAACACTACATTAACCGCCTTTATGTTACCCGCTTCCTTTGCTGCACTGAGTGCATCAACTACAGTTGTGTCAACTGCGCTACCGAGTTTTTCAGCGATTTCTGCCGGATATTCTGCCGCACCGGTAATTACCGGCATCGGGTCAATGCTCTGTGCGTTTACAATCATTTTTCCGCCTTTTTTGAGATACGGAAGTGCTCTGTATGCTTCAAGAAGCTCAAATGCGAGTATTGTATCCGCCTCGCCCTGGTCAATAATCGGGGAGTAAACCTTATCACCATACTTAACATAGGTAACAACGCTGCCACCACGCTGGCTCATACCATGAACCTCGGACACCTTAACATCATAACCCTCGTTAATTGCCACATTACCTAAAATTCTGCTGGCAAGGAGGGTTCCCTGACCGCCTACACCGACAATCATTATATTTTTTGTCATATCAGTCTTCCTCCTTTACTATTGCTTCAAAGGGACAAACATTTATGCAAAGTCCGCAACCGTTACACTGAGTGTTGTCTATAACAACCTTACCATCCTTGAGTGTAATTGCAGGACATCCCAGCTTCATACACATCTTGCAGTTTTTGCAGTTGTCAGAAATTTTGCAGTGACCTGTATACTTAACTGTTTTAAGCAGAGCGCAGGGTCTCTGTGCGATAATTACCGACGGTTCTTCTCTTTCCACTTCAGTTTTTACTACTTTTTCGAATTCCTTAATATCAAACGGGTCACAAACAGTTACATGGTCAATTCCGCAAGCCTTGCAAAGTGCAACAAGGTTAACCTGCTTCGTCTCCTCGCCACGAATTGTATAACCTGTGGTGGGGTTGTTCTGATGGCCTGTCATACCTGTTATGGAGTTGTCAAGGATAATAACCGTATTATTGCCCTTGTTGTATACAATGTCTATAAGTCCTGTAATGCCTGAATGCATAAATGTGGAATCGCCAATTACCGAAACTAACTTTTTGTTGAATTCGGGACCCTGAGCCTTTGCCATACCATGAGCCGCACTTACCGATGCACCCATACAGATTGTTGTGTCAACAGACTGGAGCGGAAGTGCCGCGCCGAGGGTATAACAGCCGATATCGCCGGAAACAACAAGGCCGAGTTTTTTAAGTACATAGAATGTTCCACGATGGGGACAACCTGCACACATAACCGGAGGTCTTACCGGAATATCATCTGCCGGAACAATCTTTTCGGGAGCATCCTCGCCAAGTACTACCTTTTTAATCATAGCAGGTGTGTATTCGCCCAGAAGTGTGAATACATCCTTGCCGATTACATTAAGGCCGAGAGCCTTACATTCGTCCTCAATTACGGGGTCAAGTTCTTCGATTACATAAACCTTATCATACTTCTTTGCGAAGTCTGCAATCTTTTTATGGGGCAGGGGATAAACCATACCAAGCTTCAAAAAGTCTGCCTTATCACCAAGAGCTTCTTTTGCATATACATACGCAATGCCGGCTGTAATTACACCGATTTTTGAACCGTTTTCTTCAACGGTATTAAGTTCT
>JAZQLR010000056.1:0-2925 GCA_045542775.1 Clostridia bacterium | reverse complement strand
CTGACATTCGGCAAGAGGATAGCCCTGCTCGGCAAGAGCCAAATGCCCCTCAAAGCACTTCTCATATTGCTGCGTATTAAAGTATTTTTCTATCAGCTCGTTGCAGATGTCAAGCTCTCTGCAAGGCTTGTAATAGGGTTCTGACATTGTTAATCTTCCTTGTCTATATCAATAATCAAATTCATGTTCACCGACCGCAATCGTCTGCGTTAGCTTTTCGTCTTTATGCGGCTTGCGGATCTCAATCAGATTCAAAACCGTATAACCACGCTTTCGCAGAAACTCAATCATACGGTGATTGTTGGGGTGAACGTAGTTGTAAACGGTATCATCCCCATAAGAAGCGGCGATTTCCTCCGCTTTGCTGTGCAGAGCAGTAGCTACACCATGACGGCGGTATTCCTCTTTGACAAAGATGGATTCCACCCACACAACCTCGCTGTCAATACGGCAAACCACGTAGCCTGCGTATTCGCCATCCACAAGGGCGGCATACACCGGGAACTTGGCAGAAAGATATTCTTCCATTTCTTCTCGTCCTGCTTCGATATTCGGCTTGGATACAATGCCTTTATATGAACGCAGCTCTACCCGAAACAGAGCAACCATTTCAGCAAGTGCGTCGTTTACTTGTTTTATCTCTAATATTTCCATTCCTTTTATTTTTCCTCTGGTAAAATGATTTCCGCAATGTCGCCAAGATCACAGTTAAGAGCCAAACAAATTCTCACCAACACTTCGGTGTTGACATTATCGTTGCGTCCCATCTTTGTGATCGACGATTGGCTGACACCGGCAAGTGCCATAAGGTCTTTCTTTTTCATATCACGGTCAATGAGAAGTTTCCAAAGTTTCTTATAACTGATAGCCATTGTGTTTACCTCCGGTATTTCAGTATTCCAAATGTTTTCATCTCATTATACCACAAAAACATTGCGTTCGCAATGGTTCTTGCGCATTTGTTATAATAAGTTTACAGATTCATCCTCGTTCGCAAGGTTGATAACCGGTTTTCCTTGCTCCAGAGCATACTTTACTGTCTGCCAAGCACCGCCGCTTTCTCGCTCAACGCAACACACGACAAGATCAGAGCGATCAACCATTTCACGGTTTCGGATTTGATATGCCGCCTTATGGTGCGTTGCAGATGCCGCATCGGAAACCTCGATATAACTGTAATAGTCCTCAAACGATTCTTGGTTATTCAGATACTCGGCGGTAGGATACGGCAATACCAATGTAAGAGAGCTGTTGTGGTCGCCTACGGCTTTTCTTACACGCAACACGGCAGAAGATGCGTACTGATCGAAGTCGCCGCTACGCCCCACGATGAAGTCCACATACTCCTTCGTATTTATCAACCGACGTATCAGACTTTCAAGCCTCTGCTCGATAAGAAATGGACGGTCAATTATTCTATGACCGAAGAAAGACACCGTAAAAATGTTCATATCAAGTTAGCCCCTTATAAAAAATGCCCACCGAACAAATCATGTCCGGTGGGCTTTCTCAATGACTCGGCTATCCCTTAAATCCCTTGCGGGCAACTGAGCCGGTTCTTACCGCATATAGCGGATCGTCGCAGCCCTTATTCTGTTCGGTATGTGTATAGCGGTCATATAAGAAACAATTTTTAGTTTGACATGGCTTGTTGTCGCCCTATCCAAATACTATAAGCACAAAAATTTTGCTTATACAGATTTATAGTATAGCACATAATGGAAAGAATATCAATAGTCTGTGGATATTTTGTTTGAATATTTATAGACTATATATAATGCAAAAAGGATGGATAAGGCTATGAGCGAAATTGCAAAATCAGTAGGTCAGCGAATCAGAAATTACAGAACAAGACAAGGGTTGAGCCAAGAAAAGCTCGCTGAAATGTCCGGGTGCCACCCGACTTATATCGGTCAGCTCGAACGTGGCGAGAAGAACGCAACGCTTGAAAGTATTGAAAAGATCGCTGCCGCTTTGAATGTGTCTTTGTCAAAGCTCTTTGAGAAGCTTGGCGGGCAGGAGGCTGAAACCAGGGATATACCCCTTGAGTGTTATGAATTTCTCTCCGCAAAAACCAAAGATGAGCAGGAGCACCTATACCGCATTCTGCTTGAAATGGACAAGTACAAGAGAAACTGAAAGTTAAAAGGATACCGCCAATGACGGCGGTATCCTTTTTTGCGTCTTTGCGGCACTTATCCATATTTGTCTCGCAGTATGCAAAGCATAAACGCTGAACCTCTGGATATAACCCCAACAAAAGCAATGCAAATACGCTGTTTCCATATATTTTTCGCAAAAAGCGTAAAATTCTGTAGTATCCTGTCGAATTAAGCGTAAGCACTTGGGTTAGTAAAACTGCCTTTTCGCCTACAATATATAGCGGAGAGGTGGTGAGGCAAGTGGACACTAAGTTTATTCGTGATAGGATTACGCAGTTAAGGATACAAAAAGGTGTATCCGAGTACAAAATGAGCTATGATCTTGGTCATAGCCGCAGTTACATATACAATATTTCTTCCGGTAAATCTTTGCCTCCCATGGCAGAGTTCCTTGAAATTTGTGATTACTTTGAGATTACCCCAAGCCAGTTTTTCAACGATGCAGCAGACAACCCGGCATTACTGCAATCTGCCATCGAAGAACTCAAGAAGCTCGACGATGACGATCTGATGCTCGTAATAAGCAATACCCGTCGGCTAAATAAAGACAAATAGTAATTTTATGAGCCGACTTTCAAAAAAATGATAAGACTGCGAGAAGTTCGGCATATTTCCCGAAGTTTCGCAGTCTTTTTCTTGTATAATATTGGAAAACAAAATGATATAAGGAGGAAATAGCGTTATGGCTAATTTTTTCGGCGGTTTCATCAAGAGAATTGAGAAACCGCAAGATATACACCCCCCGTCTGTTGTACAGGACTTT
>JAZQLR010000055.1:0-8755 GCA_045542775.1 Clostridia bacterium | reverse complement strand
TTTATTCTATATTAAATTACAATATATTCTGTTTTTTCTGCAAAAAAATTTTTTTAGAAAATTTTCCATCTTTAAACTATTGACAATATCTGTTTCTTATGCTAAAATAGGTAATGCTGTTTTGCAGATTAGTATTAAATTAAGTTTTTTTATACAATCAGATTATCAATCGGTTTGGAGGGATTTTGATGCTTAGAACATTTCAGCCTAAGAAAAGACACAGAGCCAAAGAGCATGGTTTCAGAAAAAGAATGTCTACCAGCAATGGTCGCAAGGTTTTAGCCAGAAGAAGACTTAAAGGCAGAAAGAAATTGTCAGCCTAAAGACGCCTTTGTGCGTCTTTTTGACTATACGGCCTTTTTTCAGGGGAAAACTGCATATAAAATGCCGGTTTTGTCCTGTTTTGCTATGTAAGAACGGAGGATTTTATGAAGCGAACTGCCCGCAAGCTTGAGACGCTTAATCTCAACACACAATTCCGCAGAATTTATTCAAAAGGCAGCTCCGCGGTTAAGTCTTCAATTGTGGTTTATGTGAAGCCTAACGGCCTTTCGTACAACCGCAGCGGAATTACTGTCAGCAAAAAAATCGGTAAGGCCACGGTCAGAAACCGTGCAAAGCGAAGACTTCGCGAAGTTTTCAGACTGAATTCCCCGAAGCTTAAATGCGGATACGACTTTATTCTTGTTGCTCGGGGACGCACTGCATTTGTGGACTTTTCCGTACTGCAGAGCGACTTTTTGAACACCGCAAAAGAAACAGGAGTCCTGAAAGGTGAATAAATTTGCTTCCTTTATATTAATAGGACTTATTAAATTCTACCGACGCTTTATTTCGCCGCTGAAACCCGCCTCGTGCCGGTTTTATCCCACCTGTTCGGAATATGCCATACTTGCCATCAAAAAGTATGGCGCATTTAAGGGCGGACTTAAAGCTATGTGGAGAATTCTCAGATGCAACCCTTTCTCTAAAGGCGGCATCGACTATCCGTAAATATATTTTACGATTCCTAACACTCGATAAAATTGGAGGACAAGACTGTGACCTATATTATGATTGCCCTGGGTTGGATTCTCGACCTTTTTTACAGGCTTATCGGTAACTACGGTTTTGCAATTATCGCATTTACTGTTTTTGTAAAGCTTGTTCTGTTTCCGCTTGACCTGAAACAGAGACGGTCTATGGCAAAGACCCAGAAAATTCAGCCTCTTTTGATGGAGGTACAGAAAAAGTACGCAAACGACAAAGACAAACTCAATCAGGAAACAATGAAGCTGTATCAGAAGTACGGCATTAGCCCCACAAGCGGCTGTCTGCCCATGCTTTTGCAGTTTCCCATCATAATCGCCCTTTACTGGGTTGTAAGAAAGCCTATCTTCTATATGATGGGCGTTGATGAATCGGAAATATGGCGCATTGCTGATGCTTTTAATGCCTGGGCCACAGCAAACCCCGATTTGCTCCCCGCAAATCTTAAAGGCGCTGTTCCCGTGACCTATCTTGAAAAAATACAAAACAATACCTTTGGTACTTATGAAATCCAGATTGCTCAGCTTATCTACAAGCATCCCGAAATTCTTGAATATTCGGCAGTTGCAAACTGGGACAAGGTAATCCGTCCGATTAACTTTGGATTCTTCGGTATGGACCTTTCCGAAATACCCAACCTTAATGCATTTTTCGGAATGTTCCTCGGCAAATTCTCAGCACTCACACGAGAGACCGTTACACTCTGGATTATACCTATCCTCTCGGGTCTCAGTTCGTTTGTTTCGAGCAAAATTGTTTCGCCCACACCTAAAAAGACTAAGGCCGAAAAGAAAGCTATACTTTCTGAAGAAGAAAAAAAGGCTCAGGAAAAGGCAACAAATTCAACCAACAGCACTATGAGTTCTATGACAATGATTATGCCCATCTTTTCCGCATGGTTTGCATTTACACTTCCGGCTGCTGTCGGCCTTTACTGGATAATCAGCAATATCATTCAGATTGTTCAGCACATACTTGTTACAAAATACTTCACGCATGATATAAGCCTTGAAGAATTAGAAGGAGATATAAAAAATGTTAAAAGTAGAAAAAAGCGCAAAAAATCTCGATGAAGCAATTGAGCTTGCTGCTCAGGAGCTTGGCGTTTCAAAAGACGAAGTCGCATACGAAGTAACCCGCCAGGGCAGCAAAGGCCTTATGAAATTAATTTTAGGCTCACTTGGTTCAGAGGTTGAAATCGTTGCATGGAAAAAATCAGACGAAGAACCCGAAGCAAAACCTGCAGAAAAACCTGCAAAGGCACCTAAAGCAGACAAAGCTCCTGCAGCTGAAAAGCCTGCCAAGGCAAAGAACGAGCCTGACGAGGATTTTGTTATTCCCAAGTCAGCCGTTGATGATGCAAAATACTTTGTTTCTGAACTTCTTACAAAAATCGGTCTTACCTTTGACCTCCACATCAAGCTTGAAAGAAATGTTATCAACATCGAAATTTCAGGCGAAAAGATGGGACTTCTTATCGGTAAGCGCGGCGATACAATTGATGCCGTTCAGATGCTGACTGTTCTTTATGTAAACAGAAACAAGAATATGCCTTATGTAAAGGTTAACCTTGATACCGAAAACTACCGTGCAAAGAGAGAAGCAACTTTGATAAGACTTGCACACGGTCTTGAACGCAATGTTCTTAAAGATAAAAAGGCTATTACCCTTGAGCCTATGACAGCAAATGAAAGACGCATTATTCACTCGGCTCTCCAGAATAACCCCAAGATTAAAACATACAGTATTGGCGAAGAGCCTAACCGCAGAATGGTTGTTGCTCTTAACAAACCCGAAGAAATTGACCAATAATATACAGCCGCTGACATATAAATGTCGGCGGCTATATCTTTGCACATATTTCATACTAAAAATAACCGTATATTTGTTACATATTTTTTGAATATTTATGCAAAAACTATTGACTTTTCTGCATAAATATAGTTTAATAGATAATATGTTTTGAATAATTATACAGGAG
This sequence comes from Clostridia bacterium, assembly GCA_045542775.1. Lineage (GTDB taxonomy): Bacteria > Bacillota > Clostridia > Monoglobales > Monoglobaceae > SIG440. Next base: position 5,745 of record JAZQLR010000055.1, on the reverse strand, counting down.
GAGCAGCAGAAATGGCTACTAAAGTATTTATTGACGGCAGCGTTGGCACAACAGGGCTCAGGATACACGAGAGACTGTCGCAACGCCCCGATATTGAGCTTATCACTATCTCGGAAGAAAACCGCAAGGAGCTGAGTGCCAGAAAGGAAGCCATTCTCTCGGCTGACGCTGCATTTTTGTGTCTTCCGGATGTTGCCTCCATTGAAATAATAGAAGCAATCGCTAGTGCACCGGTTAAGGTTCTTGACACCTCCACCGCTCACCGCACTAATCCAGATTGGGCATACGGATTTCCGGAGCTTTCCAAGGAGTTTAAAGAAAAGCTCCTTGCCTCCAACCGTATAGCCGTTCCCGGTTGTCACGCCAGTGGTTTTTGCTCGATTGTAAAGCCACTTGTGGATAACGGGATCATTCCGGTGGATTACCCGATAGCGTGTACATCTGTTACAGGATACAGCGGCGGCGGCAAGAAAATGATTGCAGAGTACGAGGAAAATGACCGCAGCGAAATTTATGACAGCCCCAGACAGTACGGACTTACTCAGAAACACAAGCATCTTCCGGAGATGAAGTCTGTATGCGGCTTGGACTTTGAGCCGTGTTTCTCACCCATTGTTGCAGACTTTTACAGCGGTATGACAGTTTCGATTCCGCTTGCGGCAAGACTTCTTTCAAAAAAAGTTACCGCAAAGGATATATACGATATTTTTGCTGAGCACTATGCCGGTCAGAAAATGATTTCGGTACGACCCTTTGGTCAGGAGGGAATGCTTGGCACAAACGAGATGACAGGCAAAGACAGTATGGAAATTATTGTTTCAGGCAATGACGACAGAATTCTGATTGCTTCCACCTTTGATAACCTTGGCAAAGGCGCATCGGGTGCGGCAATTCAATGCTTTAACTTAATTACGGGGACAGACGAGACAACAGGACTTGTTCTTTAATGCAGAAAGGAAAAACAACTATGAAACAGATAAACGGCGGCGTTTGTGCCGCAAAGGGTTTTAAGGCTGCAGGTATCCACGCAGGCATCCGTAAAAACAAGACAAAGAAAGATTTTGCTTTGATTATGAGCGAAACACGGGCAGCTGCCGCAAGTACATACACACAAAACCTTGTTAAGGGTGCGCCTATCTATGTGACAAAGGCAAACCTCGAGGATGGCTACGCATCTGCCATTATATGCAACAGCGGCAACGCCAACACATGCAATGCAAATGGAATTGAAATTGCCGAGGGAATGTGCGAGCTTGTTGAAAAACACACCGGCATCTCCAAAAAAGATGTTGTGGTTGCATCAACCGGTGTTATCGGTCAGCCGCTTGACCTCACTCCTATGGCAAATGCTATGGAGGGGCTTGTTGCTCTTCTGAACGACGACGGCAGCAACGATGCAGCTGAAGCTATTATGACAACCGACCTTGCTAAAAAAGAAATTGCATTTGAATTTGAAATCGGAGGCAAGACCTGTCATATTGGCGGAATTGCAAAAGGCTCAGGTATGATTCACCCGAATATGGCAACAATGCTTGTATTTGTTACTACCGACGCCGCAATCACCCCCGCAATGCTGCAAAAGGCGCTTAGTGCCGATATTCAGGACTCGTTCAATATGATTTCAGTTGACGGCGACACATCGACAAATGATATGGTTTCTGTTCTTGCAAACGGCATGGCGGAGAATCCCGTAATTGACAAAACCGGTGAAGACTATGAAGCTTTCTGCAAAGCACTTTCAGCAGTTACCACTTATCTTTGCCGCCAGATTGCCAAGGACGGCGAAGGTGCATCAAAGCTCCTTGAGGGTCGTGTTCACGGTGCAAAGGATACAAAGAATGCAAAAATGGTTGCAAAGAGCGTTGTTTGCTCATCACTCTTTAAGGCTGCAATGTTTGGCGCTGATGCCAACTGGGGCAGAATTCTTTGCGCAATAGGCTACAGCGGTGCAGAATGTGATGTTAACAAGGTTGCAGTGAGTCTTGCATCAACCGCCGGTGAAATTCTGGTTTGCCAGAACGGAAGTGGCGTTGACTTTGACGAGGACACTGCAAAAACCATTCTCAGCGAGGACGAAATTATCATCGACATCACTCTTGGGGACGGAGACGGCGAAGCTGTTGCCTGGGGTTGTGACCTCACATACGATTATGTAAAAATAAACGGTGACTACCGCACCTAATTTGAATTGAGGTAAATGAAATGAACAATGAATTATTAAAGAAAATCCCCATAGAAACCCGTGCCGAAATACTTATCGAGGCACTCCCTTATATTCAGGACTACTACAATAAAATTGTTGTTATTAAGTACGGTGGCAACGCTATGCTTAATGAGGAGCTTAAACAGGCCGTTATGGGCGACATACTCCTCCTTTCCCTTATTGGAATTAAGGTGGTTTTAGTTCACGGTGGCGGCCCTGAAATTTCCGAAATGCTCGGCAAGGTTGGTCCTAAATCTGAATTCATTGACGGACTTCGTGTCACCGATAAGGAATCCGTTGATATTGTGCAGATGGTACTTGCAGGTAAAATCAACAAGAGCCTTGTGAACCTTATCCACACAATGGGCGGCAACGCAATGGGACTTTGCGGAATTGACGGGCATATGATTCAGGCGGAAAAGCTTGACGATGTTCACGGCTATGTTGGCAACATCACCGACATTGACCCCACACCCATACTGGATATTTTAGACAAGGGTTATATCCCCGTTATTGCAACCGTCGGCTGCGACAGTGAGGGTAATGTATACAACATCAATGCAGATACCGCTGCGGCAAAGATTGCCGGTGTACTTAAGGCTGAGAGCCTTATCTCAATGACAGATATCCGTGGACTTCTCCGTGACAAGGACGATGAATCCACCCTTATCCCCATTGTTAAGACAAGTGAGGTTCCGGAGCTTATGAACGAAGGCGTTATCTCCGGCGGAATGATACCGAAGATTGAATGCTGTATAGATTCCATCCGTCAGGGTGTTCAGAAAGTATTTATTCTTGACGGCAGAGTTCCTCACGCTATACTGATTGAAATCCTTACCGACGAGGGTATCGGAACGATGGTCCTTTAGAAAGGTGGAGAATTATGCAGGAAAAGGATTGCATAAAGAATTCAAAAAAGCAACGACACAACACGATTATCAGAATTATCTCAGAAAAGGCGGTTGAAACCCAAGGTCAGCTGACAAAACTGTTGATTGCAGAGGGTTTTGATGTTACTCAGGCAACCGTTTCAAGAGATATAAAAGAACTGCGGCTTATCAAGATTGCAGACAGAGGCGACAAATACCGCTATGCTCTGCCCGGCAAGGAGACCGATGTGGATATCCGCACCCGTTACACCGCCGTTCTGACACACGCAGTTATTACTATACAAAACGCTTCAAATCTGGTTGTTGTCAAGACCATTCCCGGCTCTGCTCAGGGCTGCGCAATGGCAATTGAAACTCTGGATTTTGACCGTGTTGTAGGGGTTATAGCAGGTGACGACACTGTATTTATCGCAATGAACAGCGAGAAAGAGGCTGCTGCATTCTGCAAAACCCTGATGAATGTTGTAAACTAATATAAACGAGGTAGACATTATGAACACAAAGGAAAAAGACTCAAAATATATAATGGGAACCTACGGAAGACTCGATTTGGAGCTTGACCACGGCTGCGGCAGCACACTTTTTGATGCTGACGGAAAAAAATACATTGATTTTGGCAGTGGCATTGCCGTTAATACTTTTGGCGCTTGCGATTCCGAATGGGTCAAAGCAATATCCGATCAGCTCACAAAGCTTCAGCACGCTTCCAATTACTATTACACCAAGCCTTGTGCCGACCTTGCAGAGATGCTTTGCACAAAAACCGGTATGAGCAAGGTATTCTTCTCCAACTCAGGCGCAGAAGCAAACGAATGTGCCATTAAAGGTGCAAGAAAATACGGAACAGACAAAAACCCCGATAAAAACATTATTATCACACTTAAAAACAGCTTTCACGGCAGAACAGTAACAACACTTTCTGCAACAGGTCAGGATGTGTTCCACACAAGCTTTACTCCGTTTACCGAGGGTTTTGTGTATGTTGAAGCAAACAACTGCGAAGCTTTGATAAATGCAATGTCCGACAATGTATGCGGTATAATGTTTGAGATTATTCAGGGCGAGGGCGGTGTTCTTCCACTGACCGCCGAATTTATAAAGACCGCCGAGGAAATGGCAGCAAAACACGATGCACTTCTCATTGTTGACGAGGTTCAGACCGGCAACGGGCGTACAGGTACACTTTATGCATACGAGCAGTTTGGTCTTAACCCCGACATCGTTTCAACCGCAAAAGGACTTGCCGGCGGTTTGCCCTTGGGCGCAACAATGTTTGCAGAAAAGGTTGAGAATATTCTCACCCCCGGCACTCATGGTTCAACCTTTGGCGGTAACCCCGTTGCCGCAGCAGGTGCACTCAGTATTTTGAGCAGAATTGACGATGTGCTTCTCGAAACTGTTCGGAAAAACAGTGAGTATATGATTGAAAAAATAATGCAGATTAACGGCATTACAGGAGTTTCAGGCATGGGCTTTATGCTTGGCATCGAAACCGAAAAGGACGCAAAAGAAATTCTTAAAAAGTGCTTAAGTGACGGACTTTTGGTACTTACCGCAAAAGACAAAGTAAGGCTTCTTCCGCCGCTTAACATAACCCGTGAAGAAATTGACTCCGGTCTTGCAATTCTTAAAAACGCTATTGAAACACTCTAATTTGGAAAGGATAAATTAAAATGAAACATTTACTTAAGCTTTCAGACTGGTCCGCAGAAGAAATAACCGCTGTTTTGGATATGGCAGACCAGCTGAAATATGAAAAGAAAAACGGTATTCCCCACAAGCATCTTGAGGGCAAGTCACTTGGTATGATTTTTGAAAAATCATCTACCAGAACCCGTGTTTCCTTTGAAGTTGGTATGTATGAGCTTGGCGGAAATGCGCTCTTCCTTAGTTCCAACGACCTCCAGATTGGTCGTGGCGAGCCAGTCGAGGATACCGCAAGAGTTCTGTCCAGGTACCTTGACGGAATTATGATAAGAACCTTTGCCCAAAAGGAAGTCGAGGACCTCGCAAAATACGGCTCAATTCCGATTATCAACGGACTTACCGACTACTGCCATCCCTGTCAGGTACTTGCCGACCTTATGACAATCCGTGAGCACAAAGGAACATTCAAAAACCTTAAAATGTGCTTTATCGGTGACGGCAACAATATGGCAAACTCATTGATGGTTGGTGCAATCAAGATGGGTATGGAATTTGCGATTGCCTGCCCCAAAGGCTACGAACCGGACAGTGACCTTATGAAGTGGGCAAAGAAAAACGGAACATTTACCTGTACCGAATCAGTTGAAGAAGCTGCAAAGGATGCAGATATCCTCGTTACCGATGTTTGGGCATCAATGGGACAGGAGGGTGAAGCAAACGAGCGCAAAAAGATTTTTGCAAGTTACCAAATAAACTCAAAGCTAATGTCTGTTGCAAAGTCTGACCCTATGGTTCTTCACTGCCTGCCGGCACATCGTGAGGAAGAAATTACTGCCGAAGTATTTGAAGCTCACGCTGCTGAAATTTTTGACGAAGCAGAAAACAGACTTCACGCACAGAAGGCCGTTATGGTTACACTTATGAAAGACTAAGTAAAAGGCAAAAAACATGAGCTTGTGGAAACTTATTCTACAAGCTCTTTTTATATCAAAATAAAAAGTTCAC
>JAZQLR010000054.1:0-2486 GCA_045542775.1 Clostridia bacterium | reverse complement strand
GAAACTGCAACAGTCATACCAACCATGGGGTTGTTACCTGCGCCGAGGAGACCCATCATCTCAACGTGTGCGGGAACTGATGAAGAACCTGCGAACTGAGCGTCTGAGTGCATACGACCCATTGTATCTGTCATACCGTATGATGCAGGACCTGCAGCCATATTATCGGGATGGAGTGTACGGCCTGTACCGCCACCTGATGCAACTGAGAAGTACTTCTTACCCTGCTCGATGCATTCCTTCTTGTAGGTACCTGCAACGGGGTGCTGGAAGCGTGTGGGGTTGGTTGAGTTACCTGTGATAGAAACATCAACGCCCTCAAGGTGCATGATTGCAACGCCTTCACGAACATCGTCGGAGCCGTAGCAACGAACCTTTGCTCTCTCGCCATCAGAATATGCCTTTTCACGAACAACCTTAACTTCGCCTGTTGCGTAATCAAACTCTGTCTGAACATAGGTAAAGCCGTTGATTCTTGAAATAATCAGAGCTGCGTCCTTACCAAGACCGTTAAGGATAACTCTGAGGGGTTCTTTTCTTACTTTGTTTGCGCTACGAGCGATACCGATAGCACCTTCAGCAGCAGCAAAAGATTCGTGACCTGCGAGGAATGCAAAGCACTTTGTGTCCTCGCTGAGGAGCATTGCGCCGAGATTACCGTGGCCAAGACCAACCTTTCTGTCATCAGCAACGCTGCCTGGGATACAGAAAGCCTGAAGACCTTCACCGATAACCTTTGCAGCTTCTGCTGCAGTCTTTACGCCTCTCTTGATTGCAAGAGCTGCACCTACAACATAAGCCCAGCCCGCATTTTCAAATGCGATAGGCTGAATACCTTTAACGATTTCATAGGGGTCAATACCCTTTGCGTCACAAATTGACTTTGCTTCTTCGATTGATGCAATGCCATTTGCGTTCAAAACTTTGTTTATTGTATCAATTCTTCTTTCATAACTTTCAAATAAAGCCATTTGTAAATACCTCCTTATTCGTGTCTGGGGTCAATCATTTTAACCGCATCCTGAACTCTGCCGTATGTGCCCATAGCCTTCTTCATAGCTTCGTTAGCATCCATACCGCCCTTAATCATATCCATCATCTTGCCAAGGTGAACAAATTCGTAGCCGATGATTTCGTCGTCTGCGTCAAGAGCAATCTTTGTAACATAGCCTTCTGCCATTTCGAGGTATCTTGAACCCTTTGCAAGTGTTCCGTACATTGTACCAACCTGGCTTCTGAGACCCTTACCAAGGTCCTCAAGACCTGCGCCGATGGGGAGGCCGCCCTCTGAGAAAGCTGTCTGAGTTCTTCCGTAAACAATCTGGAGGAACAGTTCACGCATAGCTGTGTTGATAGCATCACAAACAAGGTCTGTGTTGAGTGCTTCAAGAATTGTCTTGCCGGGGAGAATTTCAGATGCCATAGCAGCTGAATGTGTCATACCCGAGCAACCGAGAGTCTCAACAAGAGCCTCCTGGATGATGCCGTCCTTAACATTGAGAGTCAGCTTACAAGCACCCTGCTGAGGAGCACACCAGCCAACACCGTGTGTCAGACCTGATACATCTTTAATTTCCTTTGATTTTACCCATTTTCCTTCCTCCGGTATGGGTGCGGGACCGTGATTTGCGCCTTTTTTAACAACGCACATTCTTTCTACTTCTGAAGAATAAATCATTTTTTACTCCTTTCCAAGAGGCAACACTTGCCTATTTACACTGATTAAAAATCATTTCCTATATTCTAACATAAAATGACACCCTTTTACAAGTATCTTTTAAGATTTTTTTTAAATTTTTCGTCACTTTCTGAATTTTTGTTAAAAATATAACACATACCCGTTGTTCCGCGGATATTTTATAGTGATTATTTTGATTCTGGAATATGGAAAACCTCGCTTGTTTTTTCTTGACAATTGGCTGTAAATAGTATATTATATATGTTAGAGTTTGACTGGATAATGCATTTTCTTTTGAATTTGACGCATCATATATATAGATTAAAAGCAAGGTAAGGTGATTGATTATGTTCGGACAGGATATCGGTATCGACCTGGGTACAGCATCAGTATTGGTTTATATTAAGGGTAAGGGCATTGTTGCCAAGGAGCCCTCTGTTGTTGCTGTTGACAAAAACACCAACAAGCTTTATGCTGTCGGCGAGGAAGCTCAGCGTATGCTCGGCAGAACGCCCGGCAACATCGTTGCAATCCGTCCGCTTCGTGACGGTGTAATTTCCGACTACAACACCACAGAAAGAATGATTAAGTATTTCTTAGGCAAGGTTGCCAAGCGCAGCATCTTCAAGCCCCGTGTTATCATTTGCGTTCCCAGCGGTGTTACCGAGGTTGAGGAGAGAGCAGTTATTGACGCCGGAATTCAGGCAGGCGCAAGCAAGGTTCACCTTATCGAAGAGCCTCTTGCTGCTGCAATCGGTGTAGGAATTGATATTTCTCAGCCTTACGGTTCAATGATTGTTGATATGGG
>JAZQLR010000053.1:0-11577 GCA_045542775.1 Clostridia bacterium | reverse complement strand
TTGTCGTTTCTTTTTGGTGGAGGCGAGGGGAATTGAACCCCTGTCCGAAAACCTATTCATATCCGGCGCTACGAGCGTAGTCAGTGGTTAAATTTCCCCGCCACAAAAGTCCACAGACAAACTTTTATGGCCGGTAGCTTCATAAAATCGTGACCCCGTCAAAGCTTTCGGGATTCATGTGCACCGCGTCAGATGATGCCCTGACTCTCCCTTGCGGTGAGGGAGAGAGGACAGCTGCCGTTAGTTAGGCAGCGTAAGCTAAATTTTTGTTAGCGTTTAATTTAAGTTTGGGTTTGTTACGCAGTACCCGCTGCGGCTCGCTCCGTATACTTCAAAATCCCCGTCGAAACCTTTACGCCCCCATGTATTTTATGCAGAGGATACCCAAGCTTTATATGGCTTAAATCAGCAAATCCTCCGACATACTGTGTGTTAAAATGCTCGCTAATAGCGGCTCTGTTCCTTCATTGCTCTGTCAATCTGGCGTTTTGAGTCACGCTCGGCAATAGCATCACGCTTGTCGTAGTTCTTTTTGCCTCGGCAAAGACCGAGAAGAACCTTAGCATAAGAACCTTTGAAATAAACCTTAAGCGGAATAAGTGTGTAGCCGTCCTGCTGAGTTAAGCCTATAAGCTTGTTTATCTCCCTGCGGTGTAGCAACAGCTTTCGCTCACGCAATGGGTCACGGTTAAAAATGTTACCCTTTTCGTAAGGTGAAATGTGTGCGCCAATAAGGAATGCCTCACCTGTTTTAACCGAAACATAGCTGTCTTTCAGGTTTATTCTGCCCTCACGCACCGACTTGACCTCGGTGCCAAAAAGAGAAATACCTGCCTCGTAGGTATCATCCACAAAGTAATCGTGGTATGCCTTTTTATTCTGTGCAACTAATGTATCATTATTCTTTTCTTTTGCCATACCGCAATCACCTCCGCTTTCAGCATAATTGAGTATACCATAACCTTTGTTTTTCGTCAATGTTAAATAATTTTCTTTTTTGTCTTTTTTTGCAGAAAAACGCCGGGATAAAATAGCTGGGCGTTTTTCGATGGTCTGGCGACATTCAATAATATCCCGAATTGGGATATTATTATTATACCAAAATGGTATAATATTGTCAAGAGGTGATTTTAATGCGTTTAAAAGAATTGAGACTGCAAGCAGGCGTTACACAATTAAAGCTTGCCCTTGACTTAAACACAAATCAAAATACCATTAGCCGTTATGAAACAGGCTCTCACGAAGCAAACTACGAAATGTTAGTTAAAATAGCGGATTATTTTGAAGTTTCGATTGATTATCTTTTGGAGCGCACCAACAACCCAACATTCTTGAAAGACTAAAAAGCAGCACTTTTACAAGTGCTGCTTTTGTATTTACAAAGGAAATTTTATTGTTACTCTCGTTCCCTCGCCAAATTTACTTTCCATACCGATTGTGCCGCCATGGTTTTCCACAATCTCCTTGGCTATTGCAAGGCCGAGGCCTGTGCCGCCCTGCTCTCTTGAACGGGCTTTGTCAACACGGTAAAACCGCTCAAAGATATGCGGCAAATCCTCCTCGGGCACACCGATACCGGTATCCTCGATTTTTATATACACTTCGTTACCCAAAAATCCCGCAAATACGCGAATTTCACCGCCTTCGGGCGTGTACTTCATTGAATTGGAAATTATATTCTTAATCACCCGCTCGATCTGGAACGGGTCCGCCATAACCGGCGGAAGTGCATTTACCTTGTTGTAGCTGAGCTTTTGACCTCTGTTCCTTGCCTCGACTTCAAAGGTCTCCACAATCTCACTCACCAGCATATCCATATCAACGGCTTCCTTATTGACATCAACGCTTTGTGCATCAAACTTTGACAGAGTCAGCAGATTTTTAACCAGATTGGTCATCTTATCGGTCTCGTTATGAATGGTCTTTAAGAACGAAATGGTCATTTCGTCGCCAACCGGATAGTTATCAATAAGCGTCTCGGTATATGTGCCGATGGTGGTAAGCGGCGTTTTCAGCTCGTGTGATACCTCTGCCACAAACTTGCGGCGTGACAGCTCGAGGTTGAACTGCTCGGTTATATCACTGAACACGCACACAACGCCGGCAACACGGTCGTTCTCGAACTTGAACGGCAGAAAATACGCCTGAATGTGCTTGTTGTTTACCTCAATATCCCGTATCTCGGTGCGGAATCTCGTGAGATACATAAACTCTGCCATACACACATCGGAATTCAAATCGTTAAAAAACTTATCAAACCGTATTTTTTCTGTATCGTCAATCCGGAGCATATTCTTTGCCGCAGTATTGATTGAAATTATCTCCTGCCTGGTGTTGAACGCAATAATACCGTTGTTGATATGCTCAAGAATAACTTCAAGCTTATGCTTCTCGCTTGCGACCTCGTTTATGGCGTTTTTCATAACTCCGCCCATGTAGTTGAAGGTCTCAACCAGCGTGCCTATCTCATCGTGTGACTGTGGCTCAAGATTAGACTCAAAATTGCCCTCGGCAAAGTCCTCCGCCTTTTCGGTCAGCACGGAAATCGGCTTTGAAATAGTTTTGGAGAGAAAATACCCCAAAAATACCGACGCCAGAACCCCGAAAAGGAGCGCCTGAACGATTATATACAGCATATTCCGGGTAAGCGTATTTGCATTTTGCTTGTTGTCACGGACATAAACTATATAACCGCTTTCGCCCGGCTTGCCCTCGAGAAAATACGCATAGTCCATATACGCCGCATTACTGCGGATATTCCTGCCCACATTACCCGACATTGCAAGGATTATATTGGGGGTTTTTTCAAGAATGGTCTTGCCGCTGCCGGTGGTTGCAATTCTGGACGCATCACTTGCATCAAGAACCGCGCATTGACGATGCTCGGAGAGTCCCAGCTGCGCCGAATACGCCGAAATAACCGTATTAACCTGTGCGGTGCGGTCGTTGGCTGCGAGATTTCCGTTAAGAGTCTCGGATAACACCTCGGTGAAGCCGCCCGACATTACCTTGTCCATCTGGGTGCGGAACTCGTCGCTGTATAGCCGGATTATACTGCCGAACATATAAATGCCCACAAACAGCATAATTGCAAGAACCAAGGCCACAAATATGCAGACTATCTTCCATTGCATTCGTTTGAACATAATAGTATCTCCAAGTTTAGCTTGTTTTGTTTTCCGTTAAATACTTATAATCCGCCTGACGGTTTTCGTAAACCTCGCGGAACGCCTTTGCCGTTGCGGTGTGAAGAGCATAATCCGCACAGCCCGGCGTGCACGCCGCAGCAAGCTTCTTTGCCCGTTGCTCCCTCTCTAAAACATTGTTATCGTTCCAGTCCGCCGGAGCGTAAAGGTCACGGCGCAGACGGTACTGGGTCATAATTCCCGAATATGCCGTCTTTTCAATATGTTCAAGAGTGAAGCGGTCAGCCGCAATGCGGTGTTCCACTACAGAATTGGGGTTGAGCCCCACCTTCTGATGAATCATTTCCATCATAAAGCAAACCAAGGTCTCCTCACCGCCGGCAAAGTTATTGCCAACTCTGCCATAGCCGGTGCGGAAGCCGCCTATCCGGCGCAGACTGTCGCGTCGTGCCGCAAAGTTTGCACCATAGGGGAATTCGCCATAATCACGGGCATAACGGAAGCCTTTTCCCTCAATACGAAGGTCGCTCCAAAGCCCGATTGTTCTCTCGTTTACCAGAGCCTTTGCCTCGTCGGGAACGGTAACACGAACCTCACCGCCTACAACGCCAAGTTCCTCGTCGCTTTCAAACGCCTTGATTGTTTCTGCCGCCACATCGGGACGGGCAATCGCATCGTCATCAAAATAAATCACATACTCGCCCTTTGCCGCCCATAATCCGGCATTGCGGGCAAAGGAAAGGCCTTTCATCGGTGCGGTTATGTAGTTTATGTCAATCTGACTGTATTTAGCCTTAAGCTCCTGAACAGCCTCTTTCAGCTCCATATCCTTGAACGAGTTGCTGACAAACACCAGCTCAAAGTCCTCGGGCAGAACATTCTGATTGCAAACCGCCTCAAGGCACGGAATGAGGGTATCTGTCATTTTATGTGTGCATACGATAACCGAGAGCTTTTTCTGCGGCTCGTCGCCTGCCTCTATTCTGCCCTCTAAGCCATATAAAATATCATTCTTCGCCTTTGCATCAAGGTAGGAGAACATATTCTGTAAATCGGCAAAGCCGTAAACCTTTTTGCCTTCTCCGAGAATTTTTGCGCCGCCCATATAGGTTGAGGCATAGATGTCATAGCCCAAGGTTTCGGCATTTACGCAGATTTTAACGGTGTCGTCGGGGAGATTTACCTCTGCTTCCTTGCCACCGAATGAGATATGGCAAAGGCTGCTGCACGAACCGCCAAAATACAAATTCTGAAAATCCTCTTTTGCAACAATGATATGCCCTGTTTTCTCTGCAATCTTACGGAACTCCTCCGCTGCTGCCATACAAGACTCTGTTGAAGTGATGTACCACATAAGCGGCATCATATAAAAGTCACGGCGGAAATCGTCAAGCGCCATCAGCTTGTAGCGGTTTTTGGTTATGCCCAGCTCCTTATCCTTTGCGGTGAGCGAGCCGTCGTGCCAGCGGTATGAATACACCGGCTCGGTGAAATCGGTATGCTTAAGCTCTAAAAGCGAATTCATACGCATCCAGTAATCATAGTCCTCAAGGGTGTGCTTATAGCTTGAATAACAGCCGAGTATCTCCTTTGCCGAGGCACGGTACATAAACGCCGCACCAATGGTGTTGTTGGCGTAGGTATTAAGCTCGTAGGAATTATTGGGAAAAATAACATTGCCGCTGCCAAAGGGGAACTCAAACCAGCCGTGCTTGGTCAGCTTTTTGCCCTTGGCATCGATAAGACGCATATTTGCCCAAATCATACCGGCATTTGGCTTTGACTTGATGTCGGCAACCATTTTTTCGATAAAGTCCTTATCCATCACATTATCCGCACTGGTCCATGTAAAGAATTCGCCCTGCGCCTCATCAAAGCCACGGGAGAGAGTTCTGGGAATTTTGCGGTTTTCCTGAGTGAGAACGCGGACACGGTTATCCTTTTTTGCAAAGCTTTCGGCAACTTCAAGGGTATTATCCTTGGAGCCGTCGTTAATTATAATAAGCTCTAAATTCTCATAGGTCTGGCAAAGCACCGATTTGATGGAATCCGCTAGTATTTCGCCGCCGTTATAAACCGGCAGAACAACCGAAACTAAGCCGTCCATCTGCGGAACACGAACCGCCTCGAGGTCCAGCGGATACTTCTCGTTTCTGTCCTCCTTGTATCTGATGAACTTATACTGATAGAGATTAAGAGGTTTTTCCTGAGGGGTTTTTGCCCCGAAAATAAGCTTTTTTAAATAATCAAACATAGCTTTAAACTACCTTTCCGTCTGATTTTCCTGCATATATTCCAGAAGCCGTTCGTACGCGGCAAGATAACACTTTTTATAGTAGATATCCAGCTCGTCGGCTTTTTTTCTGGTAAGAATTTTTATTTCTTTTTGTGTAATTTTTATCTGATTTTTTGCATATCTCTCTGTCCAGCCGACAGGTGTATGCAGATCAAGAAAGAACCGGTGCGTGGTTACAATCCCTGCCATTATGGTCTTTTTAACATGCTCGGTGGTGAAGCGGTTGTGGTCAACACGGTGCAGAACCTTTGCCCCCGGCTGAAGACCGATACCATAACCAATCTGCAGCATTTTGAACGCAAGAGCTGTTTCCTCACCGCCGGCAAAGTCGTTACCCACTCTGCCATAGCTCATACGAAAGCCGCCAACACGCCATATTGCGCTGCGTCTGACCGAATAGTTTGCCCCGTAGGGAAACTCGAACTGCTGAGTCGCCAGACGGAACGTGCTTTCGGAAATCTTGAACTGGCTCCAAAGGCTCTCCCATCCCTTACGAAGAACCTTGGGTGTGGGGAACGGACGCTCCAAAATTACCTGACCGCCCACAATTCCCACCTCGGGGTGATACTTAAAGCCGCTGTAAATTTCTTCAAGCAGATAGTAGTCTGCTAAAACATCATCGTCCAAAAATGTCAGGAACTCGCCCTTGGCATTCCACATACCGGCGTTTCGTGCGTAGGAAAGACCCTTTTGCGGAACGCCTATGTAGCGGATAAATCCCTCATACTCGCTGTACTTGCGTTGGAACTCCTCCACCTGCTCGCGGATACCCGAAGTGAACGGGGCATTATCTACAATAATTATCTCATATTCCTTTTTGCTGAGGCTCTGGCGGATAACCGACCATATTGCATCAATCAGCTTTTCGCCGCGGAGATATGTGCAGATGATAATTGACATTTTCTTTTCATAGCTCTCCGGCTCTTCAATCATTTGTTCAAGGTTATAAAGAATTTTATTTTTCAGCTTGCTCTCCGCAATGTCAAACGCCGCCTTGCCGTCCTTTACTCCAAACCAGCCACGGTAGCCGCCCTCGTCAGAGATTTGATTTTTGTCGGTTGTGATAAGCATATCAAAGGAATTCTTAATTTCACAATCTGTATTCCCTGAAACAAGCACCGTACCCGAAAATCTCTGCATTTCTTTGAGGCTAACCGGGTCGGGATTATCCCCGAAATACGCATAGCAGAAGCAGGAATATTCCTTTGCCGCTTCAACAGAAAGCGCCTCCGCTCTGGTGAAAATCATATGGCCTGTCGCCTCTGCCGCCGCACGGAATTCCTTATACACGGGGTTTTCCTCGTCCTCGGTCTCGATTATCCACACAAGGCACGACATATAAAAGTCTCGGCGGAAATCGTCAAGCACCATCAGCTTGTAACGGTTTTTGGTGATGCCAAGCTCCTTATCGTGAGCCGTCAGGGAATCACCGTGAATGCGATACAGATATATCGGCTTATCCTCGTCGATATGCTCAATTTTGAGCATTGAGTTGAGCCGCATCCAGTAATCATAGTCCTCAAGATTGGTCTTGAATTTTGAATAGTCCTCTAAGATAAATGCCGCTTTTCTGCGATACATAAACGCCGCACCGATAGTGTTGTTGGCATAAGTATTGAGTGAATCTGTTGTTTTGGGCAGACACACATTGCCCGAGAACCACGGCTTTTCAAACCAGAAATGTCCTCTTTTTATATGACCGCTGCGGTCAATGAGTCGCATATTTCCGTAAACCATCGCCGTATCCGGCTTGCGGTTGAGGTTATCCACCAGAATTTTAAGGCAGTCGGGCAGCATAACATTATCCGCACTGGTCCAGGTAAAAAATTCGCCCTTTGCCTCGCGAAATCCCACCGAAAGCGCAGTTGGGAGCTTTTTGTTCTCCTGCTCGATAACCTTTATCCTCTTATCCTTTTTGGCAAACTTGGCAATTATCTGTGCCGAGCCGTCGGTTGATCCGTCGTTTACAATTATCAGCTCAAAGTTCTTATAGCTTTGCGAAAGCACCGATTCTATTGACTTTGCAAGGATTGTGCCCCCGTTATAAACCGGCAGAACAACCGAAACTAAGCCATCTTCTTGCGGAACGGTGAAGCTGTTTAAATCATTTTTCACAACCTGTGCCCGTGCCGATTTGTACTTCAGAAACTTTGCACGGCAAAGCTGAGCCTTTCGCTTTTTGTTGCGGCTGACATTTTCGCGGTGTAATCCCTCGTTTAAGCCACGGCGAAGCACCACGCGAAGACCCATACGCTTATAGTCGGCAAGGACAAGCAGCGAACGGATAAACGCAATACCCGTTTTTTGCAGAAGCTTTTCTATTTTAAGACCGGTACGCCATACATAGGTTTCGTGCAGGTCAAGCTCCTCCTGCTTATGCTGGCTTGCCTCGAACTGAATTTGCATTATCGCATTGCGGTCTGCCTCAATCCGCTCGTTAAGGCTTTTTATGGTTTCCTCCGCCCGACTTAGCTTTTCTTCAAGCGTTTGAGCCGTGGATTCATTTGTTTCGTTTTTTATATTTTCACTCATATCAGTTTTCCTCTACAATTATCTCGGACGGAACTTTAAGAATACCAAAGTACTCCCTGTCGCACAAAATATTTATATACGCTGAACCCTCGATATAGTCAAAATAGCTTATGGGATAGGTCTCGCGGTGTTCAAGACCCGTAGTCAGGGTATATTCACCGCAGTTAAGATAGACATTGAATTTGAATGTAACATGGTTTATGCCCGTCTTTTTAAACCGCAAATCATAATCGTGCATTGCCGCAACCACCAAATCAATACCGCTTTTATTCTTAATCGAAACTGCAAGACCGGTGGTTGAAAGGTCGGCGTCCTCGGGGATATCCACCGTTACCTCAATGGTCATTTCGTCACCGGTTTCAAACACCTCGGTCTCCTCGCCAGACTTCAAAACACGCACATTTTTAACCGTGCCGATGTCTGTTCCAAAGCGGTTGATTGCCTCGAACTCCTTTTCCACCACTATCTCGCGTTCTTTTTTCTCTTTATTTATAACCGCCATTGCGTCGGTCTCGTTGCTGGTGATGAACTCCATATACTTGGACGAAACGGTGTTTACATCGCCATCCATAACCACTCTGCCGCCGTCCAGCCATATACAACGCTCGCAAAACCTGCGTACTGCGTCAATATCGTGGCTTACAAAGAGAATGGTTGTTCCCTCTTCTTTCAGCTCCTCAAACTTGTTGTAGCACTTCGCCTGAAAACGGTAGTCACCCACCGCCAAAGCCTCGTCAACAATGAGGATTTCGGGCTTGGTGTTGATTGCAACAGCAAAGGCAAGACGGACAAACATACCGCTTGAATAGTTCTTTACCGGCTGATTGATAAAGTCACCAATCTCGGCGAAATCGCAGATTTCGTCCACCTTTTTTTCCATTTCCTCACGGGGGATACCCATAATTGTGCCGTTAAGGTAGATATTTTCTATTCCGGTATATTCGGGGTTAAAGCCCGTACCCAGCTCCAAAAGTGCCGATACAGTACCGTTCATAACCTTTTCGCCCGTGGTGGGGTTGATTACGCCAGTCAGAATTTTAAGCAAAGTCGATTTACCCGAGCCGTTTTTGCCGATAATTCCGACAGTCTCGCCCTTTTCAATCTCGAAATCCACATCACGCAGGGCATAAAAATCACGGATTTTGCCGCTGTACCGCTTGGGGAACATCGCTTCCTTTACCCTCTCGCCGGGGTTCTTATACATTTTATAGACCTTGGATAAGTTTTTTACTTTAATCATAAGCCCTCACAAAGTTTACTTTTTTTCTCATTTTGTATAGACGAAAAAGGGCTGTTTAACAAAATTAAACACCCTTTCATTTTACTTACACATTCTTTTTATATGTCACAAAAGTGATATACAGTCCATTTTCGCATTTAAGCATTTCTTCACACTTAACCGACCAATCGGGAAGCTCGTCAAAGTTCACTAAGAATCTGTCGGCATCGTATTCGTTATCTATTTTGGTAATGTATGCAGTATCGCAAAACGGCACTGCGTCGCGGTATACCGCCTCGCCGCCGATGAAGAAAATATCCTCGTCGGAATATGTCTCTTTTGCAAGTTCTATCGCCTTTTCCATGGAATTGCATACAGAAATCCCGTCTGCCCCGAAGCTTTCGTCACGGGTCAGCACAATATTAAGACGATTAGGCAGCGGCTTTTGGTTAGGGAACGACAAAAATGTATTCTTTCCCATAATCACAGCCTTACCCTTTGTTGTTTCTCTGAAAAATTTCATATCCTCGGGGATATGGTCAAGAAGTTGGTTGTCCTTTCCTATTCCCCAATTTTTATCTGCTGCTGCAATAATGTTCATAAGCGTTGTTCCTTTTTTATATTGCTATAGGTATGTTCTTAATCTGCTCGTTCTTCTGATAATTGTCCAATATAAAATCATCAACCGTGAAGTCGTAGAAATTCTTTATTTCTTTGTTGATTATCAGTCGGGGTGCAGGATATTGCGGTCTTTTTATCATTTCCTCAATTACGGGAATGTGTCTGTCGTAAATATGTGCATCTGCTATTACATGAACAAATTCGCCAACCTCAAGGCCGCTGACCTGCGCAAACATATGAGTAAGTGCCGCATACTGCACCACATTCCAGTTGTTTGCAGCCAGAACATCCTGAGACCGCTGATTGAGTATCGCGTTTAGTTTTTTGCCCGTAACATTAAAGGTCATACTGTATGCACAAGGATACAGATTCATCTCACTTAAATCCTGATGAACATAAATATTTGTCATAATGCGGCGACTGTACGGGTTGTGCTTGAGATCATAGAGAACTCTGTCAACCTGGTCAAACTCGCCCTCGGGGTACTTATGCTTTACCGACATCTGATAGCCGTAAGCCTTGCCGATTGAGCCGTCTTCGCCTGCCCAGCTGTCCCAGATATGGCTGTTTAAATCCTTGATATTGTTGGATTTTTTCTGCCATATCCAGAGTATCTCGTCAATGGCACTTTTGAGATATGTAGGACGAAGAGTTAAAATAGGAAACTCCTCGGCTAAGTTATAACGGTTCACCACACAAAACTTCTTGATTGTATGCGCAGGAGTGCCATCCTCCCACCTTGGTCTGACCTCACATTCCTCGTCCGACCAGCCGTTGTCGATTATGTCACGGCACATATTAACAAAAATTTCATCTGCTTTACTCATAAAATCACCAATATTTTACTACATATTTTCTTTTTAAACACCCGGTCTTAATGATGTTAAAGAGTATGTGCCTATGTCCATATATGGACATAGGTCGAAGAGTTTTTTAAGATAAAATTTTTTAGGAATGCAAGGCAAAAGCGGAGTAAATACTTTGTGTATTTACGAGCATTTTAACACAGCATTACAAAAAATTTTGCTTAAAGAACCACATAATATTTAACAGCTTTATGACCTAAATATCCAAGTTTACTACCGACTTTGAGTGTTCCTCAATAAACTCACGGCGGGGTTCTACCTTATCGCCCATAAGAACAGTAAATATTTCGTCGGCACGGCGTGCGTCTTCGAGGTCAACACGGAGCATAACACGCTTTTCGGGGTCCATTGTTGTCTCCCACAGCTGTTCGGGGTTCATTTCACCAAGACCCTTATATCTCTGGATTGATGCGTCCGGAATTTCCTCAAGTGCCGCCTTTAAATCGTCGTCGTTATATGCATAAATTACCTTTTTGCCCTTATACACCTTGTAAAGCGGCGGCTGAGCAATATATACATGACCCTCACGGATGAGCGGTTCCATATATCTGAAGAAGAATGTTAAAAGTAGTGTTCTGATATGAGCGCCGTCCACATCGGCATCGGCCATAATAACAATTTTGCCGTATCTGATTTTTGAAACATCAAAATCACTGCCGATTCCGGCACCGATTGCGGTGATTACCGGAAGAAGCTTTTCGTTTGAAAATACCTTGTCAATACGGGACTTTTCAACATTGAGCATCTTACCCCAAAGCGGCAGGATTGCCTGGAAGCGTCTGTCTCTGCCCTGCTTTGCACTACCGCCCGCAGAATCACCTTCGACGATATATATCTCGGTGAATTCTGTATCCTTGGACGAGCAGTCTGCAAGCTTACCGGGGAGTGTACTGCTTT
>JAZQLR010000052.1:0-3440 GCA_045542775.1 Clostridia bacterium | reverse complement strand
TGCCGGACAGATTCTGGGAACGCTGATGGTGTGGGGCCCAACACCCTTTGCTGCTTCCAAGTGCTCTGCGTGCATCAAAAGTCCAACAAAGTCATAGCGGTACATTTCAAGACCGAAAAGCACGCCGATTCCCACATCGTCAATGCCGCCGTCCATAGCCCGATCCATAGCCTCGGTATGATATGCATAATCGTGCTTTGGCCCGGTCGGGTGGAGCATCTCGTAGTTTTCCTTATGATATGTTTCCTGAAACAGAATATATGTTCCGATTCCGGCATCCTTAAGCTTGCGGTAATTTTCAACGGTAGTTGCCGCAATGTTTACATTAACACGGCGGATTGCGCCGTTCTTGTGCTTGATGCTGTAAATTGTATCTATGCTTTCAAGCACATATTCAATGGGGTTGTTTACGGGGTCCTCGCCAAGCTCAATGGCTAAGCGCTTGTGTCCCATATCCTGCAGAGCGATAACCTCTGCCTTGATTTCTTCCTGAGTGAGCTTTTTACGGGTAATGCACTTGTTGCCGTAATGGTAGGGACAGTATGTGCAGCCGTTTACACAGTAGTTTGAAAGATACAGCGGTGCAAACATAACTATACGGTTGCCGTAAAGCTTTTCTTTGATTTGAATTGCAAGCTCCTTTATGGCTTCGTTTGCTTCCGGAATATCACATTCAAGCAATACTGCCGCCTCACGATGGGTGAGACCCTTGCAGTCCTTTGCGCGCTCAATAAGCGAGAAAATAAGCTCTTTGTTTGATTTGTTTGCTTTTGCATATTCGATTGTTTCTAAGATTTCATCGTGGTTAATGAATTCTTCAGCTACTAAAGATTTGGGATTATAGATTGCCATATTAATTCTCCTTTATGTCAGATTTTATTTTTGAAAGTCGCCGCGTGTTATCGCAATGTCATAGCCAATACTCTGCACACGCTTTCGCAGGTCGGCAAGCCCTTCAGCGGCCTCACTACCGGTTGCAATTTTGTTGTCATAAAGCATATATTTCTTGCGGACATCGGTGGGTGAAAGATTGGGCATAACAACATTTGCTCCCGAAAGAATACCCATCTCCCGACCGTTCTGGTCAGCTGTTCCAAGCGCCGTGGTTGCAGGTAAAAGAACTTTTTTCAGCATAATTCTTACCAAAGCCAAAAGAAGTAGCGAAAGCTCAACACTGCCTGCAGGCTCGTTGCCAAATGGCGTATCCTTATGCGGTAAAAACGGACCTATACCAACCATTTCAGGGCTAAGTTCCCGAATAAACAGAAGGTCCTCGGCTATCGTTTCAACTGTTTGATAAGGCGAGCCGACCATAAAACCGCAACCGGTCTGGAATCCGATTTCTTTAAGGTCAAACAGACACTTTTTTCGGCTTGCCAGGGTCTGAGTGCTTGGATGAAGCTTTGAATAGTGCTCTGTGTTTGCGGTTTCGTGGCGAAGCAAGAATCTGTCAGCACCGGCATCAAAGAATTTTTGATAAGATTCTTTCGACTTTTCACCAATGGAAAGAGTTACCGCACAATCGGGATAATTCTGTTTAATTGATGATATAATATCACACATTTTTTCGTCATCAAAGTGCGGGTCTTCCCCACCCTGCAGAACAAAGGTGCGAAAGCCGAGCGAATAGCCGATTTCGCAGCACGAAAGTATCTCGTCTTTGGTCAACCGGTAACGCTGAACAGCCTTGTTGCTACACCGAAGTCCGCAGTAAAAGCAGTCCTGACGGCAGATGTTGGTAAACTCAATAAGTCCGCGTATATAAATCTTGTTGCCGAAATGCTGCTTTGAAATGCGGACGGCAGTAGAGCGCGCAAAGTTCAAATCATCTGCGGTGTATGATGAAATCAGCTGTATAAATTCGTCCTTGGTAAGTGTCCCAAGGCTTTCAAGCTTTTTAATAAGTTCGGTGTTATTCACGAAGTCCGCCTCCGTTCTTATTTTGAGCAGACAGATTTTACACTTACATCGGGAATCATTCCAAGCTTACCGGTTAGTGCGCCTATAATATCGGTTGATGCATCCAGGACAATGCTCATAACCGAAAGGTTTTTCTCGCGGTAGGGAATACCCATTCTGCCCACAATGTAGTCGCTGTAATCGTGAAGAATACTGTTTATTTTTTCTGATGCATCGAGATTATTGATGATAATCCCGATAATTGCAATTTTTGTTTCCATATCAGTGACCTCCTATAAAAAAAGATACTCCTTGCCGAGAGACAAAGAGTATAAAACATATTATTTTTATTCTTTGCCTGAAGCTCAGATTAAACTCCTCACTCTCAGCATTTTTATTATATCAAAGTTTGTTTTAAAAGTCAATATCGAGAAGAACTTGACTTTTATAAAATATGTGATTAAATGTTTAAAATAGGTGCACATAAGAATAATACTATTTATAAAGACCTTGCAACGAGCGTTGCAAGGTCTTTTATGCTATAGTTCCGGCTTGAAGCTTGGCATAAGTTCAAGCTTAAAGAGGTTTGCTTTGTGCTTTTTATCAATAAGCTCTTTTTTCCTTAAATCGTCAATTTTACCGGTACGGATATATATATCAAGCTCGGCATATGTGAAACCGAGATTTTCCTCATCGGTTTTCCCGCAAAGTCCGTCAATTGGTGTTTTGTCAACCAATTCTCTCGGCAGCCCTAAAAGGTAACCAATCTCCTTGGCTTCTGTCACGGTTATATGCGAGAGCGGTGAAAAATCGCCTACGGAATCTCCATATCTAGTGGAGTATCCAACCCAATCCTCGGAAAGGTTGCAGGTGTTGGCAACCCGACCATTATTGCTTTGCGAAACTGCATAAAGTGTAGCCATTCTTATTCTGGGAGGGAGATTTTGCTTTGCCTGTTCAGAAAGAGCAACCTCGTCGGGAATACTGCTTTTTATTGCATTAATTGTATCTTCAATGTTTACTACATAATGCTTTATTCCAAGATGATTAACAAGGAGATATGCCATATCTATATCGTGCTGCTGTCCTTGGGGCATAAGCACGCCGATAACTCGGTCTTTACCCAAAGCTGCAACACAGAGTGCTGCAACGATAGAGCTGTCCTTACCACCCGAAATTCCAACAACAGCGTTGCAATCAGGACCGTTTTTATCAAAAAAATCCCGTATCCATTCAATACATTCGTCTTTAACCTTTTCTGCATTAAACATAAAAATCACCGCCAGATGTGTTTTGTTGTACTTATTATATACCGAATAAAAATAAAAATCAATAAAAATATTTCGGTGACACAAATTTAAGATAAAAGAAAAACAAGCATCAAAGATGCTTGTTTTTTGGTGGCGGAGAAGGAGGGAGTTGAACCCTCGCGCCGCGTTAACGACCTACACCCTTAGCAGGGGCGCCTCTTCGGCCTCTTGAGTACTTCTCCGAATTTAAAAAATTATATTAAAATAAAAAAATGGCGGAGAGGCAGAGAT
>JAZQLR010000051.1:0-3738 GCA_045542775.1 Clostridia bacterium | reverse complement strand
CGTATGATCCATTATTGTCGTTATACCGGAGCCAAGCTTTACGCTACTCAACGATCCGCATTGCGAAAATGCGGCTTGACCTATTTCGGTTACATTGTCTGAAATAATTATGCTTGTGAGGGCACTACATTTATAGAACGCATATTTTTCAATTCTCGTTAAATTTTCGTAATAATCAAAGGACGAAAGCTTATAGCAAAAAGCAAAGGCATACTCACCAATCTCGGTAATATCACCATCAATCGTGACACTCACAAGACTGTTACATTCCGTAAAAGTGTTATTCTCTATAGCTGTAATGCCGACAGGAAGATCGATGCTGCTCAAAGAGCGGCAGTAGGAGAATGCATTATTGCCGAGGAAGGTAATGGATTCGGGCATTTCAAAATTGTTAAGCTTTATGCAATATGAAAACGCAAAAGAGTCAATTTTATTTAAACCGTCAAGAAGGGTTATTTCGGTCAAGCTCTCGCACTGATAAAAGGTGAATTTCTCAATTACAGTTATTCCTTCGGGAATTGTTAAGGTGCCAATGCTTTTGCAAGCAAAAAAGGCAGACTCGCCAATACTCATTACGTTAGCGGGAATCTCAATATCATAAAGACTTGTGCAATTATAGAATGCACCTTTACTTATGGCGGTTATGCTACTCGGAAGATACACACTTTCAAGGGCTGTACAATCCTTAAACATATTTTCACCCATAACGACGGCACCTCTGCTAAAGCGAGCGCTTTTAAGTGCGGTGCAGCCCTCAAATGCAGATCCCAAAAATTCGGTTATACCGCTGCCTATATTTGCCGTCTCAAGGCTGATACAACCATAGCACATATTATAGCCAATGCTGTTAACCGAATTGGGGATAACGATGCTTAGTAATTTCTCGCATTCCTGGAAAGCCCCATTTCCAATGTGATTTACCCCACTCATCAATGTCACACTTTCCATTGTTCTACAATGGTAAAAAGCTTTGTCACCTATACTCTTCACACTGCCCGGAACTGTGATTGATTTAAGAGCGTTACAATAAGAAAATGCTGATTCGCCAATACTCTCTACACCACTGCCTATACTTACATTTTGAAGAGCATAACAACCGGAAAAAGCATCTTTTCCTATGTATTTTACACTATCGGAAATAGTACAGCTTGCAACGACCTTATTCAATTCAAACGCACCGTCGGCTATAAGCTTCGTACCATCTTTAATAACATAGTCCGAAGAAATACTTTCATTTACACAGATCAGGTAATCGTCAACATAAAACGCACCGTTTTCCCATCTGCTTTCATCGGACAAAAAGCTTGTTCCATCAAAGGCATCCTCACCTATACTAATTAAAGTGTCAGGAAGCGATATATTGGTAATTTCGCTCTGCCCTTCAAGCGCATAAGAAGTTATACCTGTTACCACATCACCGGCCGGAGAAATAGCAGGAATAACGATATTGGTAGCATTACAGGATCCTATACCGCTGACATAGCATGTACCGTCATTGTTAGACGTAAACTTAAGTCCTTCGCCATTTATTTCGACTTCGGGTTCATCGTCGATCTTGTCATCGGTGTCATCGTTTGTATTATCATTGGTGTTATTATCTGTGTCATCGTTTGTATTATCATTGGTGCTATTATCTGTGTCATCGTTTGTATTGTCATTTGCACCATCATTAATGTTATCGTCAATAACATCGCCCGTATTATCCTTATCATCCGACACATTATCATTTTGAGACCAACTTAAGTTACACGCGGTAAAGATAAATAAAATACAAGAAATCAAAACCAACAAAGAAAGTGTCCTTTTCATAAAACAAACCTCCATTTTTATTTTTAATCTTTTTATTAATTTTACCATTTATTTATTTTTTTGTCAAGAACAATATACTAAAAGCAAAACTTCCCGACCTTGCTCAGCCGGGAAGTTAATTATTTTTTTATTTCAAAACTCCGTCTTGATCACAATAAACACACTTGCCGTATTCATCAAACAGACGCTTGATGCCGCGCTCGGTGCGTGTGATGCAATGAGGATTCTGACAGAAAACGCCGCGCTTTTCAACGCCCTCAATCCTTCTGTCATCAACACCCTTTGTGCCGAGAAGCATAAGGATCAGAGCCATTCTTATGTATCTGCCGTACATTGCCTGATCGAAGTAATGAGCTCTCGGATCATTGTCAACATTAACGTTTATCTCATTCACTCTGGGAAGGGGATGCATTATAGAAAGATCCTCTTTTGCCATAACAAGCTTTTGTGCGGTAAGAACATAGGAGTCCTTCAAGCGCTCGTAATCCTCGCGAGACTCAAAGCGCTCCTCCTGAATTCTTGTCATATAAAGAATATCGAGAGATGGAATTGCGCTCTCAAGATTTTCGGTCTCCACATACTCGCATCCGCCGGTAAAGAGATGATCATCCTTTACATAATCGGGAAGGCGAAGCTCCTCGGGAGATATAAGCACGAAACGCACATTGTCGTATCTCGACATTGCCGCAATAAGCGAATGAACGGTTCTTCCATACTTAAGGTCGCCGCAGATACCGATAACAAGGTTGTTAAATCTGCCCTTTTTCTTATGAATGGTAAGAAGGTCTGTAAGAGTTTGGGTGGGGTGGAAATGTCCTCCGTCACCTGCATTTATAATCGGAACAGATGCAACACGGGATGCCACTATAGGCGCGCCCTCCAGAGGGTGACGCATTGCAATAATATCCGTATATGCGCTGACCATTCTTACTGTATCCGAAACCGTCTCACCCTTTGTAGCAGAGGATGTAAGCGCGGAATCAAAGCCGAGAACCTGGCCGCCAAGGCTCATCATCGCGGATGTAAAGGAAAGGCGTGTTCTGGTAGAGGGCTCAAAGAATAGCGCGCCGAGTATTTTACCCTTACAGCTATCGGCATAAACGTTTGGATGTTCCATTATATCAGAAGCAAGTCGCACGAGTCCGTCGATTTCCTCGGTTGAAAGGTCAAGAATGTTTATAATATTTCTCATTTTGCAGCTCCTTAGGCTAGAGTTACTTTTATTTTACACTACTGCTCCGTAAATTTCAAGATATTTTTTAATTCTCTCTACATTTTCGGCATTTTTTTCATCCTCCAAGAGGTATTCGATAATATCGTAAACGTCAACAACCGAGTACACGGGGAATCCAAATTCCTCTCCAACCTCTGCCATAGCAGACTTCTCACCTCTGCCCTTTTCCTTGCGGTCAACCATAACGAAGGTTGCAACAACCCTTGTTCCCTCAAGAGAGGAGAGGATCTCCATGCTCTCGCGGATTGCCGTGCCCGCGGTAATAACATCCTCAACTATAACGATCTCTTCGCCAGATGTAGGCTTGTAGCCAACAAAAACTCCGCCCTCACCATGGTCCTTTGCCTCTTTTCTGTTAAAGAAGAAGGGGAGATCAAGCCCCTGCTTAGAGAGACCAACCGATGCGGAAACCGCGATAGAAATTCCTTTATATGCAGGACCGTAGAGAACGCATCTCTTGTTGCCGATCTTTTCAAGATATGCCTTTGCATAGAACTCGCCAAGCTTTGCGATCTGGTCACCCGTCTTTATCTCGCCCGCGTTGATGAAATAAGGGATCTTTCTGCCGCTTTTTGCGGTGAAGTCACCGAACTTAAGCACGCCCGCGCCCTCTAAAAACTGTATAAATTCTCTCTTGTACTGTTCCATTGTTACACCAAGTCGGATCGTAGCCATGTCGTTCTGTGAGCCAAGGA
>JAZQLR010000050.1:0-3132 GCA_045542775.1 Clostridia bacterium | reverse complement strand
CTTAAAACAATGGCGGATTTTGAGGCGGTATTTGACGCTCTTGAAAACAAACTTGGCGGTTGGCGCGCGAAAAACTTCCACGCTCATTACAGCAGAATCGAATATACAAACGCAGGTGAGAAGAAGCACCATTGCTTTTCGGAAACAGAGTACGAGCCGGAGTTTGAGCCTATTGCCGAAGTTGTTGCAAAGCGGAATTTGTCACCGATTATAATTTGCGAAACCCGGGGGACTCAAACCCGTGATGCGGCAGAAATGCAAAGTATATGCAGGAGGTATCAGGATGTATACAAAGCTTGATGAACTGCTAAAAACTTGTGATGCTGTTCTTTTGACATCGCCGCATAATATGCGGTATTTCAGCGGTTTTTCCGGCGGCGAGGGTGCTGTTTTGATAACCTCAAACGAAAAACTGGTATATACCGACTCGCGTTATACCGAGGCGGCACAGCTTGAGGCAAAGGCGTTCAGGGTGGTTGAAACAAACAACTGGCTGGGCGAACTGAAAGATTTTGACTCGATTTTGTTTGAGGACGAAGAGGTTAGTGCAGCAGGCTACGAAAAGTTGAAAAAAGCATTACCCAAAACAAAGCTGATATCAGGCTCGGCAGAACTTAAAAAACTGCGTATGGTTAAAACTGAGGCGGAGCTTGAAAAAATTACAGAAGCCGAAGCTTTGGCGAGCTGTGCGTTTGAATATGTTCTTGGAATAATCAAGCCCGGTCTTTGCGAGTTCGAGCTTGCGGCAGAGCTTGAATATTATATGAAGAAAAACGGCGGCGAGGGTACTTCCTTTGATACAATTGCAATATCAGGTGCACGAACAAGTCTGCCCCACGGCGTTCCTACAGGGAAGCGGATTGAAAAGGGCGATTTTGTGACAATGGATTTCGGTTGTAAAATCGGCGGATATTGTGCGGATATGACCAGAACGGTTGTTGTGGGCAAAGCAAGCGACGAGCAAAGGAAGATATATAATATAGTAAAAACTGCACAACAGGCAGGACTCGATTTTATTTGCGAAGGGATTACGGGCAAGGCGGCAGATGCGGCGGCGCGCAAGGTTATCGAAGATGCAGGCTATGGCGAGTATTTCAGACACTCTTTGGGTCACGGCGTTGGACTTCTGGTTCATGAACTACCGAACCTTTCACCCAAATCCGAAATTGAGCTGAAAACAAATATGGTTGTATCCTGCGAGCCGGGGATATATATACCCGATTTTGGCGGTGTGAGAATTGAGGATTTGGTCATTGTCAAAGCGGACGGTAATATAAATCTTACACCGGCAACCAAGGAATTGATAGAAATTTAACATTTCTTTGCGGTTATTTCAAAATTCTTCTTGATTTTTTTGGAATAGTAGTATACAATATAATAAGTAAAAAATAATTTGGAGGGAAATACCAATGATATCTGCAGGTGATTTCAGAAACGGCATTACTTTCGAATTCGAAGGCAATGTTTATCAGGTTGTAGAATTTCAGCATGTAAAGCCCGGTAAAGGTGCAGCATTTGTAAGAACAAAGATGAAGAATGTTGTTACCGGCGGCGTTGTTGAAAGAAGCTTTAACCCCACAGAAAAGGTTGAAAAAGCACATATTGAAAGAAAGGATATGGAATATATATACGAAGACGGTGGTCTTTATTATTTTATGGACCAGGACTACGAGCAGATTCCGCTCAGCGCTGAACAGCTCGGCGATGCCCTTAAGTTCGTTAAGGAAAATATGACCGTTACAATCCTTTCATACAAGGGTAATGTATTTGCAGTTGAACCCCCGACATTCGTTGAGCTTGAAGTTATCGCAACTGAGCCCGGCGTTAAGGGTAACACCGCAACAAATGTTACCAAGCCCGCAACTGTTGAAACAGGCGCAATTGTCACTGTACCTATGTTCATCAACGAAGGCGACAAAATCAAGATTGATACCAGAACTTCAGAGTATCTTTCAAGAGTATAGCTTAAAACCATGGGAATGTTAAAATAGTCCAGACCGCAAAAAGACTGGAAAAACAAAGAATATTCCTCATAAATCAGCAATAAAAAGCTATTATAAATGTAGAAAAATCGCATAACAATGCGATTTTTCTGTTTTTATAGTCTTTTTGCTACGCACAAACCTCGCCTCTCGGTGTACACAAGTACACCTTCGGGTAACCCAAAGTCAAGACTTTGGCTCGGTTTATGTGTTCTGAATCAATTTTAACTATCCCCTAATGTGAGGCTGTTTAATAATGCTATTGTCATTCTGAGGCAAAGCTGAAGAATCTTTTTCAAAAAATTTCCTTTACTATTTTTAAAATATGTGGTAGAATAATAAAGTAATATAAATTTACTTTACGGAGGATTTTTAAAATGGCTGAACTTACAAATCGTGCGGCATACCTTAAGGGTCTTGCTGACGGAATGAAACTGGATACAGAAAAGAACGAAGGCAGACTTCTTTCTGAGATTATTGAACTTCTCAATGATATTGCAGTTGAGGTTGAATCTCTTGATGCGGAGCAGGGTTTCCTTGCAGACCAGATTGAGGACCTTGACGAGGAAATCGAGGTTATCGGCAACGAAGTATTTGATGAATACGACGAAGCAGAGGATGACGAATTTGAAATCTGCTGTCAGGGCTGCGGCGAAGAAATTATTGTAACTGCAGAAGACCTGATGGACGGCGGAATCATCTGCCCCGAATGCGGCGAAACAATCGAATTTGACTTTGATTGCGATTGCGATTGCAACAACTGCGAATGCGAAGGCGACTGCGACGATTGCGAATAATCTGTAAAAAATGACTTTGGACAAGCGGACTCTGAATGGGTCTGCTTGTTTTTTTGCGAACAAAAACCCTTGCCGGCGTGTAATATGTAAGTAGCATAAATTATGCATTTTCAAATTACATTTTGGAGGTAAGGTCAGATATGAGTAATGTAGGAGCGGCAATTCTGCTGACATCCCTTGCCGGACTTTCAACCGGCATAGGCGGTCTTGCTGCTTTTTTTTCAAAAAATACAAACAAAAGATTTCTTGCATTCACCCTCGGCGTGTCTGCCGGTGTTATGGTCTATGTTTCGTTTGTGGAGCTTCTTGCAAAGGCAATGTCTGTTCTCGGTACGCAGTATGGAAGTCGGATC
>JAZQLR010000049.1:0-2271 GCA_045542775.1 Clostridia bacterium | reverse complement strand
CACATGGATTCCTTCGGCAAAAATTCGTCTATCGCTTCATTGTCTGCGCGGTAATAGTCGCCAAGATAGATAGCACTTGCTCCTACGATCATTGCAAGAGCGACAATGACGGATGTTGTTATAATAAATAATTTCCTCTTTCTTTTGTCTGATAAAAAATTCATATATTCCCTCGCTGACATTTTTTCGAAGCAAGCCACATGTATAAGCGGAGCGCTCCGGTTACAAATTCTTGATTCGATCTTCGATCTGCTTAATTATCTCACAAAAATCCGCATCACTCTTTCCGGTGGGATCGGGCAAGCCCCAATCGTCATCAAAGGCTCTGCCAATGAATGGGCAACCAACATCGCATCCCATTGAGATTGCGATGTCGGGCTGCGGTATCTTGTCAACAGTCTTGCTGTACTGTGTCAGCTCCATATCGATGCCGTAAAGCTCCTTCATCAGCCGTACCGCATCTTGATTGATCTGCGGTTTGGTTTCCGTACCTGCCGAGTAAAAGTCGAACTCATCACCACGCAAGTGCTTTCCGAGAGCTTCGGCAATCTGACTTCTGCAAGAGTTATGGACGCAGATAAACGCTATCTTTTTCTTCATATCAAAAGCCTAACTTCTTCAATAAAGATTGCACATCGGCAGACTTCAATACCTTTCCCATCGATACGACCTTATCGTTTACAACGATGGCAGGCACGCTCATCACACCGTACTCCATCACCTTTGCGAGATCGGTAACGTACTCGACCTCGGCATCAAGAGCCATGTTCTTAACGGCTTCTTGCACGTTGACATACTGCTGATGGCAGGATGCACAGCCTGCACCAAGCACCTTAATGCAGCAAATGCCGTCAATGGCTTCGCCGCAGCATTGGCTCTTGCCCTTGATTTCCGTCACCTCTTGCGTAGGGCAACCACCGTTGCAAGCACACGCAGGCTTCTTGATTTCTTCTGTTTTCTTCTTTCCGAAAAGTCCCATAACAATATCCTCCTATAATTTAATTTTGATTTAGAACGCTAACCAGAACATATAAAATCCGATCAGCAGAATGACTGCTCCCATAACGTATTTGAGAACTGCCGCTACGGTCTTGTATTTATTGCTTTCGTTTATACTTTGAACAAAGCTGATAGAAGTACCTGCTATCATCACAAGTGTACTGTGTCCTATCGAGTATAGGAGCATCAAGAGAATGCCCCAAAGCATTTTGCCTTCCCCTGCGACAATGGCAAGGAGTGCAATCAGCACGGGCGTGGAGCAAGGCGAGGAAAATATACCGCCGAAAACACCGGCAAGGAACGCTCCAACGATACCTTTCTTTTTATTCTTTCCAACGAGATTGATCGAAGGTATAAAGTTAAATATTCCAAAGGTCTGCAAGGACATCAACACCATCAGCACACCAAGAATGATATACCACACGGGTGACGATGTTCCCATCAGCATACCTGCCGAGGTCGCTATAATGCCCATCGTTACGAAGGTCACGGCAGTTCCGAGGGAGAACACGGCTGAATACAGAAAGGCTTTTTTCGTATTTCGCTCCCCAACGCCGCCAACGTATCCGATGATCAGCGGAACACTTGACAGAGAGCAAGGCGTGACCGAGGTGAGTATGCCTGCTACCAATGCGAGAATCGGAGCAAGCCACATATTGCTTGATATGACATTCGCTATCTCGGAAAGCCAAGCGTCAATCATTTACTCCACCCCCATTTCAGCGAGTATCGCTCTCATCTGTGACTCGGTCAGACCACCCTCGTGAATGGTGAAGCCGTTATATAATTTGAAACCACCGATCTGCTTTTTTAAGGAATCACTCGGCATATAGGGTGTTCCGTCAGCGTTGAAGAACACTTGCGTGGGGATAAGCTGTATCGGCACGTTGTTTGCCGCACTTCCGTATTTCCACACGTCAACGAATTTGATAAAGGCTTTGTCCTTCATTTCGGCATTTAGTGTTTTGAGAACGGGAGCCATCTGCTTACAAGGAATACAAGAGTCAGCACCGTAGTCCACGATAATGGGCAATCCGTATTCCGCAAGCTCCGAGAAGTCAATCTCTGTGGTGGCATTCAAGCCGAAAAGCTCATCGGGAACGTCGGGGTTCTGTTCTTCGGGAATGTTCTTAACTATGAATATAACTGCTATTACTACAACGATAAGCATCGGAACGAGTATTTTTAGCCAAAGCATATCATCATTTTTTACTGGCTCTTTCTTTTTTTGTGTTGCCATTTTCTTTTACCTCCGTTAGAAGTCGGGTCGTA
>JAZQLR010000048.1:0-4147 GCA_045542775.1 Clostridia bacterium | reverse complement strand
AAAAGGCGAGAACGAATTTATCGGCAGAGGCGTATCGTTCTGTGCGGTGTGTGACGGAGCTTTTTACAAGGGCAAAACCGTTGCGGTAATCGGCGGCGGTAACACCGCGGTTGAGGATGCTGAATACCTTTCAGATATTGCTGAAAAGGTGTATCTTATCCATCGCAGAGACGCATTCCGTGCTGAAGAAAAATTGGTAAAACGCCTTGTGGAAAGACCAAATGTAGAGTTTGTTCTCGACTCAACGGTTCAGGAATTCTGCGGCGGTGCTGACGGAATTAATGGAATTGATGTGGTTAATGTGAAAACCAATGAAGTCCGCCATATCGCTCTTGATGGTGCGTTTGTGGCTGTTGGTCAGATTCCCCAGAACGATATATTCAAGGGATTAATCGCAATTGATGACGGAGGCTTTATTTCAGCCGGCGAAAATTGCTTTACCGATAAAAAAGGGATTTTTGTTGCAGGTGATTGCCGTAACAAAAATGTCCGGCAGCTGACAACAGCGGTGGGCGACGGAAGCGTTGCTGCTCTCGCTGCGTGCGCCTTCGTAAGTGAAAATTAAGACTGAAAGAACTGCATTTCTTGCAGTTCTTTTTTATATAAAAATTTATTGATTAAGTCAAAAATATGTGTTACTATAAATTAAAAAGAAATTGTTAAACTCGGGAGGTGCGTTAAATGACAGAACAAAAACTTTACAAAATTGTTGATGCTGTTAAGCGCGCTGTACGAGCATCGTCAGAAAAAAGACAATACGGTTTAAATTTAGCTACCGCTGAAATTTTAATTAACTTGGTTTTTATCAAAGCGAAAGAAGCAGGGGTTAATGTTGTTGTTGCGGTAGCCAATGCAAATGGTAGAATACTTATGTGTAAATCTATGAGCGGTACAGCGAGTAAATATTTGCTTGAAGCTGAGAACAAAGCATTTACTGCCGCTGTGCTTAAATTGTCAACTGTTCAGGTTGGGGAGCTTTCTGCTGACGGCAAAGCTCTTTACGGTATCAAAAAAACCAATAATGGCAGAATTGAAACTTCCGGGGGCGGCAATCCCGTAATATTTTGCGGACGAGTAATTGGCGGCATTGGAGTGAGTGGTACTGACGGAAAAACAAATGTGGAACTTTCAACATACGGAGCCTCACTCGTTGATGAGATTATAAAATAAATAAGGTCAATGTTAAATTACCTATTGACAAAATAAAAAAGTGATGTTATATTATAACTGTATTAATACAGATAATACAGATAATACAGTTTAGGCGAGGTGATATTGTGATTAAACTGGATTACAAAAACGACAAGCCGCTGCACGAGCAGATTACTCAAGGCTTAAAGGAGCTGATTATCAGCGGAGTGCTTGCGGCTGACGAACAACTGCCGTCGGTGCGTGAGCTTGCGGTGAGTCTTACGGTGAACCCCAATACAGTTCAAAGGGCGTATAAGGCTCTTGAGACGGAAGGGATAATTTACAGCATCAGAGGTAAGGGTAACTTTGTTTCGGATATCCCAAAGGCAGATAAAACGCAAATTGATGCTTTGTATGATAGTCTCAGGGATGTTTTAAAGGAGCTTGTATTCTATGGCGAACCAAAAGACAGAATTGACAATATGGTAAAGAATATTTATGCGGAAAGGGATGAGATGGATGATTAAAGCCAGTAATGTGGTAAAGACCTTTGGCGATTTTCGTGCTCTTGACGGGCTTGATATTAATGTTGAAAAAGGTAGTATATACGGACTTGTAGGTCCTAACGGAGCCGGCAAAACTACTATAATTAATCATATGACAGGTGTATATCTGCCCGATAGCGGAAGTGTGGAAATAGACGGCGAGCCGGTGTGGGAAAACAGCGAGCTTAAGCAAAAGGTTCTGTGCATAAATGATGAATGGTTCTTTTACGGAAGCTACACTGTCAAAGAGATGGCAAAACTCTACGAAAGTCTATATAAAAATTTCAACCGCGAAAGATACGAAAAGCTGGGCGAACAGCTGAAAATTGAGGAAAATCGGCAGATACGCCGTCTTTCAAAGGGTATGAAGAAGCAGGTAGCTTTCAGAATAGTTCTTTCGTGTATGCCGGAGGTGCTTATCCTTGACGAGCCACTCGACGGACTTGACCCTGTAATGCGCAAGCAAATAATGAATGTTATAATCGGTGATGTTGCAGACCGTGGTATGACCGTATTGGTTTCATCACACAACCTCAGAGAGCTTGAGGATATATGCGATTATGTGGGAATTATACATAACGGCAAAATGGTTATTGAAAAACCGCTACACGACATAAAGGGAAATATCCAGAAAATTCAGGTTGTGTTTGACGGTGAGTTTCCCGAAATGTTAAAAGACGAAACGGAGATACTTCATACCTCAAAGGTTGGCTCTGTTTATACAGTTATTGTCAAGGGCGCGGCGGACGAGGTAACTCAAAAATTCAAGGCGTACAATCCTATTGTTTTTGACAAGGTAAGTCTTACCCTTGAGGAAGTATTTATCTATGAGTTAGGAGGGCTTGGATATGACTTCAAAAACATCATGGTTTAATTTTGGAATTTACCAAAACACCCTGCACCGATTCAAGTGGGGAAGCTTTCTGTGTTTTATAATTCTGTTTTTCAGTGTTCCGTTTGTGCTTATGACCGAAAGTCCCGATACTGTATATGAATCGTTTAGTCTGAGAAATTATCAGGTGGGCGGACTCATATTGAAGAACTCGTTTATGGTAATTCCGTATCTTTTGGCAATGATAGTTCCCTCAATTGTGGCGCTGCTGATATTTCGAAATGTTCATTCGTCAAAACAGGGTGTGTTTACACATTCCATTCCGGTAACGAGAAAAAGCTATTACATATCAAGCCTTGCAGGCGGTTTCAGCCTTATGCTTGCCCCGATACTTCTCAATGCGGTTATTTTGTTTGCTATGAGTGTTTGTGGCTACGGCAAAACAATTGCTCCGTGGAGTATTATGTGCTGGGTTGCTGTTCAGATGGCGGTGCTGTTTATAATGTTCTCTGTTGCAAGCTTTGCGGCGTTTTTGACGGGTAACGGCGTTGCGCATATTGTTATAAATGTTCTGCTACATACATTCCAGTTGCTTATCGCAGGGGCAATATTGCTTGTAAGTGAAGTGTTCCTATTTGGATTTGTGCGGTCGGAGAATTTCATAGCTGAAGAAATTTTTTCAAACACACCGCTTGTGTGGTTGTTTACCAGAATAACAATGGACCAGTTTTTGAATTTTAGCTTTTTCGGAAGTATTAAGCTGTGGATTTATGTATTAGTCGGTGCGGCTTTCTATGTGTTTGGCTATGTGCTCTATAAAAACCGCAAAATCGAAGCCTGTGGGGATGTGGCGGCATTCAGAGTGTTTCGTCCTATTCTTAAATATGCTGTTACCGCAATTAGCGAGCTTGCAATTCTTGCAATGCTTTGGGCGATGGAGCTTCCGGCGGTGGCAATATATATTGTTGCGGCGGTTGTCTGTGCGGTGGTTTACTTTATATGTGAAATGCTGATGAATAAGACATTTAAAGTTTTCGGTACATATAAAGGCTTTGCGGCATTTGCGGTATGCAGTGCACTTGTTATAAGCTTTTGCGCATATACAAGTGTATTCGGCTATGAAACAAGAATTCCCGAAGTAGAGAAAATAGAAGAAGCGACCATATATTCCGGCTATTTCGGTGACATAGAGGAACCGTTTATAAATGATGAACAAACCATCAATGCGGTAAGAATGATGCATAAGGAATTTCTTGTAAATGTTTCTTTGACCGAAAGAGAGGTTTGGGAACGCAGTGACTTTGATGGCTATAATCTTTATGTAAAATACAAACTCAAAAACGGTAGAGTATTGGCGCGGCGGTATCTGGTCAACAACGACCTTTGCTACAAGGCTTTGATGGAAATGTATAAGAGTGTTGATTACAAGATGCAGATTACGGGTCTTTCTGATGTAAATATTGACAATGTAAAGAATGCGGACCTTCGTGTTTACTTTGCGGGGTTCAACCATCATATTGCGCTTAACTACAATGCGAAAGAAATTCTTCAGGCAGTTAAGAAGGATGTTGAGGTTTTGAGCTACAACGATATGTCCAATGAAACATATAATATGGAGTTTGATATTTCGTTCAGCCTA
>JAZQLR010000047.1:0-14359 GCA_045542775.1 Clostridia bacterium | reverse complement strand
CTCAAGAACGGTTTTGGAGACCGGCATGTTACCATTACATCATACCCCTAAAGAGCGCCATATTAAGTTTTTATTATGCAATATTTGCAACATAGGGACACGGCTTTGGAGACCGCTGCTCTACCAACTGAGCTATACCCCTGTATATAGAGTGCGTTTTCAGGTTAAAGAAAATGCACTCTTCTTGAGAACCAAAAGTTAATTACGCAAGCTTGTTCATCTTTGCTGCGTACTGACCCTTTCTGCGGGCAGCTGTATTCTTATGAAGAATACCCTTTGCAACAGCCTGGTCTGTCTTCTTAACTACATTTGCGTATGCAACAGAGGCATCATCTTTGCCCCCCTCAAGAGAAGCTTCAAACTTCTTGATAGCAGTCTTAAGCTGTGATTTAACCATCTGATTCTGAAGAGTTTTTGTAGCGATAACCTTAACTCTTTTCTTGGCTGATTTAATGTTAGGCATGATTTCACCTCCATTTTTGATATAGCGACCTTGAGTCGCACATAATATACTAACACAACTTTTCCCAAATTGCAAGCATTTTTTTAAAAAAATTCAAAAATTTTTTATTGCATTGACAAGACCTCTGGATTTGTGTATAATTTTTAATGATAAAGTGGGCGTATATGTTCCATTTCTATCAGTTTATTCAAAAAATTTGACATTTAGAACAGGAGGAGCTGTATTGAATAACATACCTGAACTCTTTGGGAAGTTTGTTTTTAACGAAACCGTTATGAAGGAACGCCTTCCCCAGGATATTTACAAGGCTCTGAAAAAAACAATAAATGACGGTGTGGGCCTTGACCGTGCCGTTGCAGACGAAATTGCCGCTGCAATGAAAGAATGGGCAATCGAAAAAGGTGCAACACATTACACCCATTGGTTCCAGCCGATGACCGGTATCACGGCTGAAAAGCACGACAGCTTTATCACCCCTGCACCCGGTGGCAATGTTATAATGGAATTCTCCGGTAAGGAGCTTATCAAGGGCGAGCCTGATGCATCGAGCTTTCCCTCGGGTGGCCTCCGTGCAACATTCGAGGCAAGAGGCTACACAGCCTGGGACCCCACATCTTATGCGTTCATAAAGGACGGTACACTTTGTATCCCAACAGCGTTCTGCTCGTACGGTGGCGAGTCCTTGGATAAAAAGACTCCGCTTCTCCGCTCAATGGAGGCGGTAAGCCGTCAGGCAGTTCGTATCCTTATGCTCTTTGGCAAAAGCGATGTTACAAGGGTTGTTCCCACTGTTGGACCCGAGCAGGAATACTTCCTTATTGATAAAGAAGTGTTTGAAAAGCGCAAGGATTTGATTTATTGCGGCAGAACCCTTTTCGGTGCGCCTGCACCCAAGGGTCAGGAGCTTGAAGACCACTACTTCGGCAAGCTTAAACCCAGAGTTTCGGCATATATGAAAGAGCTTGACGAGGAACTTTGGAAGCTTGGTATCTTAGCCAAAACAAAGCATAACGAGGCAGCACCCGCTCAGCACGAGCTTGCACCTATATTCACAACAGTAAATATTGCAACAGACCACAACCAGCTGACTATGGAAATGATGAAAGTTGTTGCAGACCGCCACGGAATGACCTGCCTGCTCCACGAAAAGCCTTTTGAGGGTGTAAACGGCAGTGGTAAACATAACAACTGGTCACTCACCACCAACACCGGTGAAAACCTGTTTGAACCCGGAAAATCACCTCACGACAACGCACAGTTCCTTGTGTTCCTTTGTGCGGTTATGAGTGCGGTACATAAGCATCAGGATTTGCTCCGTGTATCTGCGGCAAGTGCCGGCAACGACCACCGTCTCGGCGGTCACGAAGCGCCCCCTGCTATAATCTCAATGTTCCTTGGCTCAGAGCTTGCAGGAGTTCTTGAGGCAATCAAGGAGGACAGCGACTATGAGGGAACAGGCAAGCAGACAATGAAAGTTGGCGTATCGGTTCTGCCCGAATTCCCTAAGGATTCAACCGACAGAAACCGCACCTCGCCCTTTGCGTTTACGGGTAATAAGTTTGAGTTCCGTATGCTTGGCTCAAATGATTCTATTGCCTGCTCCAACATTATGCTCAACACAATGGTTGCGGACGAGCTTCAGTTGTTTGCTGATGAGCTTGAAAAGGCCGACGATTTCCTCGCAGCAGTTCACGAGCTTGTAAGACGAATCATAAAAGAACACGATGCCATTATCTTTGACGGCAACGGTTATTCGGGCGATTGGGTAAAAGAGGCAGAAAGACGCGGACTTTTGAATCTTGAATCAACGGTTGACGCACTTCCGCATTACATTAAGCCTGAAAATATTGAAATGTTTACACGCCACAAGGTTTACAGCGAAACCGAGATGCGTGCGAGATACGAAATTCTGCTTGAGGAATACTCCAAGGTAGTCAATATCGAGGGCCTAACAATGGTGGATATGGTTAAAAAGGACTATACCCCTGCAATCAGTAATATCCAAAGAAATCTTTGCGACACAATTCTTGCAAAACGCAATGTGTGTCCTGATATTCCCTTTGAGGCTGAAAAACTTTCACTCCAGAGAATTTCAACCCTTGCGGATAAGATTTTTGCGGCAAACGGTGAGCTTGACGATGCACTTAAGAATGTTCCGGAGGGAACAGCACTTGAGGTTGCAACCTACTATCGCCGTGAGGTTGTATCAAGAATGAAGAGTTTGCGTGCGCTGGTTGATGAAATTGAGGCACATTCCGACCGTAGCTTCTGGCCTGTACCATCGTATGGTGATATAATTTTCAGTATAAAATAAGAAAAAACCGGTTGATATTTCAACCGGTTTTTTGATTTGACTAACTAATCCTGTTTTGCCTCTTCAAGTGCCGGAGCAGATGATGCTTTCAGCAGGTCGCGGATTTCGGCAAGCAGCTCTTCCTGTGTAGGAGGCTTGGGACCCTCCTCGATAACCTCAGGTTCGGGAGCTTTTCTGAGGCTTGCTGCCTTGTTGATGCCCTTAACAACCATAAAGATTGAGAAAGCGATGATCAGAAAGCTGATTATGTTCTGAATAAATGTGCCGTACAGAATTGCGGCTTCGGGCTTGGTTTCGGTAGCTTCGGAAAGCACAACCTTAAGTGCGGTGAAGTCCATACCTGCGGTAATGAAACCAAAGACCGGCATAATGATGTCTTTTACCAATGAATTTACAATTGTACTGAACGCACCGCCGACAACAACGCCGACTGCCATGTCAATTACATTGCCTTTAAAGGCGAACTTTTTAAATTCTTCCCACATAATTAAAACAACCTTTCGTGTAAAATTATACATATAGTATACCAATCAAACATTATTTTGTCAATCGTTGTAAAAAATTTGTACTTCTTGCCATAGACAAACCGCAAAAAAAGATGTATAATAATTATTTGTGATAAAATTTTGCATAATAACAGTTTTATATAAGGAGCAGATTTATGAAAAGAGAAGATTTGCGAAATATAGCAATTATCGCCCATGTTGACCACGGCAAAACAACACTGGTTGACGAGATGCTCAAGCAGGGCGGTATATATCGTGAAAATCAGGTGGTAGAGGACCGCGTTATGGATAACGGCGATTTGGAGCGTGAGCGTGGTATTACCATCCTGGCAAAAAATACTTCGGTATACTATAACGGAATAAAAATGAATATTATCGACACCCCCGGACACGCCGACTTCAGCGGCGAGGTGGAGCGTATCCTTAAAATGGTTAACGGCGTAATTCTGCTTGTTGATGCGGCGGAAGGACCTATGCCCCAGACCAGATTTGTTCTGCAGAAAGCACTTGAAATGCAGCACAGAATTATTATAGTTGTCAACAAGATGGACAGACCCGATGCCCGTCTTGACGAAATCCCCGACGAGGTTCTGGAGCTTCTTTTGGACCTTGATGCAACCGACGAGCAGATTGACAGCCCGATAATCTTTTGTTCGGGCAGAGCGGGAACAGCAACTCTTAACCCCTATGTTCCGGGCGAGAACCTTGAGCTTTTGTTCAAGACAATTGTGGAGCATATTCCGGCACCCGAGGGCGACGATGAGGGCGAGCTGCAGATGCTGGTTTCGTCCATTGACTACAACGAGTATGTGGGCAGAATGGCAATCGGCAGAATTGAGCGTGGTGTTCTTAAACAGAATCAGGAAATTACAGTTTGCGATTACCACGGAAAACACGCGCCCTACAAGGCAAAGGTTGTGAATATGTATCAGATAGACGGCCTTGGCAAAACTGCTGTTGATACTGCAAAGATGGGTGATATAGTCTGCATTTCGGGAATAACCGACATTTCAATCGGTGACACCGTGGCGTCAAATGCCGACCCGACACCGCTCCCCTTTGTAAAAATCGGTGAGCCTACAATCGAAATGACATTTGCTGTAAATGACAGCCCCTTTGCCGGCAAAGAGGGTAAGTTTGTTACCTCAAGACAAATCCGTGAAAGACTCCAGCGTGAGCTTTTAAAGGATGTTTCGCTCCGTGTTGAGGACGGTGAAACAACAGATACCTTCCGTGTTGCAGGCAGAGGCGAGATGCATATTTCCATACTGATTGAAACAATGCGCCGTGAAGGTTACGAGTTCGCTGTAAGCACTCCCAAGGTGCTGTATAAGGAGATTGACGGAACATTGTGCGAGCCGATTGAAAAGCTGCTTATTGATGTTCCTGAAACCTCGATGGGTGCAGTAATGGAAAAGATGGGCAGCCGTAAGGGTGAACTTATCCAGATGGCGCCTCAGGGCAGTGACCGTATGCGTCTTGAATATCTTATTCCGGCAAGAGGTCTGCTTGGCTACAGAAATGAATTCCTTACCGACACCAAGGGTGAGGGAATACTGAATTCGGTATTTTACGAGTATCAGCCGTTCAAGGGCGAAATAACACGCAGATACACCGGCTCGCTTGTGTCCTTTGATACCGGCGAAGCGGTAGGTTATGGATTGTTTAAAATTCAGGACAGAGGCTCGCTGTTTATCGAGCCCGGAACACCGGTTTACGAGGGTATGATTGTGGGTGTTAACCCCAAGCTTGAGGATATGGCGGTTAATGTCTGCAAAAAGAAGCAGCTGACCAACACCCGTGCATCGGGTAGCGATGAGGCACTTAAGCTTGTTCCGCCGATTAAGCTCAGCCTTGAAATGTGTATAGAGTTTTTGGCAGATGACGAACTTCTCGAAGTTACCCCTAAGAGCCTGAGACTCAGAAAGAGAATTTTGAATACTCAGCTC
The DNA here is from genome assembly GCA_045542775.1 of Clostridia bacterium. GTDB lineage: Bacteria > Bacillota > Clostridia > Monoglobales > Monoglobaceae > SIG440. Next base: position 9,127 of record JAZQLR010000047.1, on the reverse strand, counting down.
AGACTTAAAGACAAGGCAAGAAATAAATAAGTATAAAAAATAGCTGTGACTTAATGTCACAGCTATTTTTTATACTATACGGTTTCTTATTTCGCCGGAATAAAAGCTTTGCATATTTTTTGAAATTTCACTTATACACCGTGCACGGGATTCTGCCGCTCCCCATGCCATATGTGGAGTGAGCAGAGCATTGTCGCAATCCAGTATATTGTTGAAGGGATGATTTTCATCAAACGGCTCAACAGAATATACATCGCATCCTAATGCGATTTTGCCGCGTAATACCGCATCGGCAAGAGCCTCTTCGTCACAAACTGCACCACGTGCGGTATTTACAACAATTGCTTCATTTTTCATTGAGTCAATGCGTTCCCGACTGATAAGACCACGGGTTGAATCACTGAGCGGGATGTGGAGTGATATAATGTCGCATTCGCGGCAGATAGTATCAATATCTGCAAGCGGAAACTCACCTTCATTTTTACGGCGGCAAACCATAACCTCACAGCCAATAGCTTTTGCAATTTCGGCAACCTTTGTGCCAATTCCGCCGCCGCCCACAACGCCCCATTTGAGAGCGGAAAGCTCGTGGTAAACGGGAACAAGTCGGTTCGCTACACCTGATTTAGTGTATTTGCCGGAATTAACAAAACGGCGGTACTCGGTCATATGAATACATAAATCCAGAGCCATTGCAACCGAAAGCTGTGCCACGCTGTCGGTGGAGTAACCGGGGACATTGCAAAGAGCAATATTACGGGATTTACAGTATTCGGTGTCAATGTTGTCGTAGCCTGTAGCCGCAACACAGATAAGCTTAAGGTTTTTTGCTGCGTCAAGGTTTGATGCATTAAGTTTTATTTTATTTGTTACAATGGTATCGCTATCCGCAATACGCTCCGCAACTTGTTCGGGTGCAGTAGTTTCGTATTCTACAGTTTCGCCTAAAATCCGTATTGGCGAAAGGTCAATGTCTGCACCGAGGGTGCTTTTGTCTAAGATAACTGTTTTCAACATGATTTCTCCTTTATTTAAACGCTACTTTAACTTGGGTCATTCTGAATGTTTATATTTTATCAATAATAACGGTTATTGTCAATAAATCTATGCGCATATAATTTGTCTTAAAGGATAATAAAAAACCAGGCATATCCTAAAAAGCAAGGAAATACCTGGTGAAAATTCTATAAAGAAAGGTTATTTCAAAAGCTCGGCAATTTCTCCTAAGGAAAGTGCTCCGGTGCGTCTTGCAACTTCTGCGCCGGTTTTAAAGAGAATTACTGTCGGAATAGACATAACCGAATATTTAAGCGCAAGAGCCTCACTTTCGTCCACATTTACCTTGGCAAAAACGGCATCGCTGTCCAGTTTTTCTGCAGCTTTTTCAAATATCGGCCCAAACATTCTGCAGGGGGCGCACCATTCTGCCCAGAAGTCAACCAGTACGGGTTTGTCGGAATTTATTGCTTCATCGAAGTTTTGGGGGTTAAGATGTAAAACACTCATTGTTTTTTCCTCCTTTTGTGTAGTTTGGTTTATTATATGAACTATTATTCAAGTTCAAGCAAAACGGGGCAATGATCAGAACCAAAGACCTCGGTGTGGATTTCTGCCGCCTTGATTTTATTTTTAATGCGGTCGGATACCAGAAAATAATCAATACGCCACCCTGCGTTCTTCTGTCGTGCTTGAAAACGGTAGCTCCACCAGGAATAAATTCCCTCGGTATCGGGGTAAAGGTGGCGGAAGCTGTCGCAAAATCCCGAGTCGAGCAGTGCGGTCATTTTTTCACGCTCCTCGTCGGTAAATCCGGCGTTTTTGCGGTTGGTTTGGGGATTTTTAAGGTCAATTTCCTTGTGGGCAACATTCAGGTCGCCGCAAAGAACAACAGGCTTGTTTGCATCAAGAGCCAGCAGGTAAGCCCTAAAATCGTCCTCCCATTTCATACGGTAGTCCAGCCGTTTAAGCTCGTTTTGAGAATTAGGGGTATAGCAGGTAACAAAATAAAAATCTTCATATTCAAGAGTAATTACTCTGCCTTCGGTATCGTGTTCGGGGATGCCTATTCCGTAGCTGACGGAAAGTGGTTCGTGTTTGGTGAAAACTGCAGTTCCCGAATAACCCTTTTTTTCTGCACTGTTCCAGTACTGAAAATATCCGTCTGTAACAATCTCTGCCTGCTCGGGATGCATCTTTGTTTCCTGTAGGGCAAATATGTCGACATCAAAATCTTTCATAATATCTAAAAAGCCTTTTTCAATACAGGCACGAAGTCCGTTTACATTCCAGGATACAAATTTCATTTAAAAGCTCCTTTGTCAGAAAAGGGAATGTTAAAATCGTCCAGACCGCAAAAAGACGGAAAAATCAAAATATATCCTTAGGGATTAGCGATAAAAGCTATTACAAATGTAGAAAAAATCGCATTGCAATGCGATTTTTTCTGTTTTTTTAGTCTTTTTGCTACGCACAAACCTCGCCTCTCGGTGTACACAAGTACACCTTCGGGTAACCCAAAGACTTGGCTTTGGCTCGGTTTGTGTGTTCTGAATCAATTTTACCTATTCCCTCAACCTTTTATATTTTTTTATGCTGCGGGCGCTGCCTCAGCCGGGACAGACTCTTGAGTAGCTGATGTTTCTTCGGTTTCTTCACCGGGTACGGTGATTTCCTCTACGGGTTTGTTGTTCTCGGTTTCGGTCTCAGCCTCGGCTTTCAGTTCTTCCTCGGTCTTGTGTGACGAGGTGCATTTTTCTTTCGGCAGATTGCCGGAAATAAACCAACACGACGAAACCTCCTCACCGCAGTTTTCGCCGGGTAAAAGACCGGTCTTTGTGCAGTAACTTGCATACTTAACACCGGACGGTGCTGTGGGTGATGACATAGGCTTGCCTGCATTGATTTTGGTCATTACGCTGCGCCAAACCGGAATACACGGGTTGCCGGATGCGCTGATTGACTGAGGTGTGTCATAACCGTACCATACGCTTGCAACATAGTGAGGAGTATATCCAACAAACCAACGGTCGTGGTTGTCGGAGGTGGTACCGGTTTTACCGGCGGTGAACATTCCCGACGGGAGCTGTGCTCCGCCGCCTGTGCCGCTTGTGACAACCTCTTTGAGTATCATTGATGTAACAAATGCCGCCTTTTCGGAAAGTGCAATGGTCGACTCTGTATGTGTGGAAAGAATTTCCTTACCATCAGAGTCAACAACCGATGTATAGCAATGGGGAACGGAGTAAATTCCGCGGTTTGCAAAAGGTACATATGCGGCTGTCAGCTCAAGGGCTGATATGCCGTGGGTAAGACCGCCAAGTGCCAGCTGCGAAAGCCCGATATCCGAGAATACTTTGCCTTCTGAATTGGTCTCATGCTTCACAAGTGAGGTAATGCCAAGCTTATTTGTAAGGAAGTTGAACGAGCGGTCAGCTCCCATCTCGTTCAGAATCTGAACGGGAATGGTGTTAAGTGATTTGCGGAGTGCAACTCTCACCGATACATCGCCGCTGAATTTGTGGTCATAGTTTCGTGGCGTCCAGCCACCGTAGTTAATTGCCTTGTCCTCGTATATATCTGACGGATTAATAATTCCGTATTCAAATGCAGGTGCGTAAACGCCGATAGGCTTGATGGTTGAACCGGGCTGACGAAGTGTCTGTGTTGCACGGTTCAAAACAAGGTTGCCGGTCTTTTTGCCTATTCCGCCAACAAGACCTTTTATCTGTCCGGTCTGGGGGTCTAAAACTGCCATTGATGCCTGTGCCGGATTGCTGCCGGTGGAGTTGGGGAAGTTCTCGGTGTTTTCAAAAACATCCTCCATTGCTCTTTGAACATTGGGGTCAATGGTGGCAACAATTTTAAGTCCGCCCGAATATAACATTTTGCTTGCCATTGCTTCCGGATATCCCTTTTCAACCAGATCGTCAATGATTTCGTTGATAAGGTGGTCAACAAAATATGAATTTATTGCGCCGGTTGTAAGCTCGTCGGGGTCAAATTCGGTGAAGCTCAGCTTGAAGGCAACTGCCTCGTCGTGCTCCTTTTGGTCTATATACCCAAGTTCAAGCATTTTGGAAAGGACAAGTTCCTGTTTTTCTTTGTTGTTTTCGGGGTTTATAAGCGGGTCATAAAGTGACGGATACTGGGTTATTCCGGCAATGGATGCACACTCGGCAAGGTTCAGCTCGGATACCGGCTTGCCAAAGAACTTGTGTGATGCCGCCTGGACGCCGTTACAACCTTGCGAAAGGTAAATTGAGTTCAGGTAAAGCTCCAGAATTTTGTCCTTTGAAATCTTTTTTTCAAGGTTGACAGCCCGTGAAATTTCCATTATCTTTCGGGCAGCTGTTCGGTCACGCTGCTGCGTGATGTTCTTTACAAGCTGCTGGGTAATGGTACTGCCGCCAAAGGTGGTGGGCTTTCGGGTGATTTTGTTTTTTACAAATTCAAAGAAAGCACGGGTGGTTCTCTTGATGTCAAAGCCTTTATGTGTGTAAAAACGCTCGTCCTCAATGGAAACGATAGCATCCTTCATATTCTGAGGAATGTCCTTGGCGTCAACCCAGATACGACTTTGCTCGGCAGAGAGGGTTGTAAGGGGTCTTTCGTTGCCCGACGAGTCGATATAAAATACCTGAGAAGATGAATTTGCAGTGAGAGAATTGATGTCAATATCGCCAATTCCGCCAAAAACGCCCAGCACCGTGCAGAGAAAAATCAATGCAAGAATGACAAAGCCGATGCCAACCGTAACGGAAAAGAACTTTACAAATACTCTGGTATAAGGATTGTTTTTCACACGAAACCCTCCCGTTTTATATGGATTTTATCCAATTGTATAAATTTACAAATTTGCGTAAATAATTTTTAATATTAATATTGAAAGGCGGATTGACCGTATATGTTAAAAACTGTAACGAAAATAATTCTGATATTTTTCGGTCTTGCAACCCTTGCAGCCGTATCGGCAACCATATCGTATATTATAACCAAAAATTCAATGGAAAACAGGCAAATGCAACAAGCGCCTGTGCAATCGGTCGAAACCGGACTTCTCAGCCCACGAAACGATGGGGAAAACCCGGAACTGTCCGAAACGGCAAAATTCGATTGGTATATTGTCCGTCTTGAGGGCGACACGCTGGGCGTATATGCCCGTTACGGCAACGCCGAGGAATTTTTGTACGGCGAAACCGTGTATGCCAATAATCTCAGCTATGAGGACAGGGAACTGTTAAACCATGGTGTTGTGCTTGAAACCTCTGAAGCCTTAATGGGGTTCATAGAAAACTTCACAAGCTGACAATATTCCGCATATATTTTATCACAAACTTATTTTGGTGTCAAGCAGAGCACCGTAAAATCAGACTTTGGAAAGGAACAGAAAAATGTCATTTAACGCACGGACAGACCTTGCTATTGAGGCGAGAGAGATGTATTTTGAAAACGCACAGCTTGAAACCGAGGCTGAGGGGGTGACGGCAGAGGAACAGGAATGTGACTTCGGGATAAAGGTAACGAGGGTTTTTGTTCAGGACGAGAGAGGGAAAAAGGCTTTGAACAAAGCCGAGGGAACATATATAACGGTGGAGCTGCCAGACCCTAACGAAACTCTGCAGGAGGCATACGAGGAGGCTTGCCGCATTTGCTCGGTGGAGCTGGCCAAGCTTATAAAAGGCAAATGGGACGGCACGGTACTGGTTCTCGGCTTGGGAAACCGGAATATTACGGCGGATGCCCTCGGACCTAAAACTGTGGATTCGGTACTGGTCACAAGGCATTTACTTCAGTATATGCCCGAGGAGATTGACGAAAGACTTCGCTCTGTCTGTGCAATATCCCCCGGTGTTTTGGGGATTACCGGAGTGGAGACCGGCGAGATAGTAAAGGGTATCTGCGACAGGGTGAAGCCGGGACTGATTATAGCGGTTGACGCACTTTGCTCAAGACGGATGGAACGCATAAACAACACAATTCAGCTGACCGATACGGGGATTGTCCCCGGTGCCGGAATAGGCAATCGCCGTATGGCAATTGACAAGGATACGCTTGGTGTTCCCGTAATTGCAATCGGTGTTCCTACCGTAATTGATGCCGCAACCATCGCAGGGGATACAATTGATAAAATAATCGAAAACCTCAAGTTAAATGCGGAGGAAAATCTTCCACTCTATAAAATGCTTTCGGTAATTGCCGAGGAGGACAAGTACGGAATGATTAAGCAAGTGTTAACACCGGACTACGGTGATTTTGTAGTGACACCAAAGGAGGTGGATACGGTGGTTGAAAATATTGCGGAAATAATTGCGAACGGAATTAACATTGCTCTCCACGAGGGAATAGGACTTGACGATATAAACAGATATAAATAGGCTGTGAGAAAATGCACATAACAAACAAACTTCACCTCTCGACGTATCTGCATACGCCTTCGGGTGCCCCTGCGGGTTCGGTTTGTCCGTTCTGCGCTATTTTCTCTTCGCCTTCGTTATTTACAAATTCGTAAAAATTTTTGGGTTGTATAATACGGAATTTTATGTTATACTCATTGTGTGTTGAAAGGAATGGTGAAACACAATGAGTTGCGATAAAAAATGTAATATACACAAAACCTCAATCGGCGGTCAGGCTGTAATTGAGGGCGTTATGATGAAAGGTCCGGCAAAAATTGCCACCGCTGTCCGCAAAACCGACGGCGAGATTGTTATGGACGAAAAATCCTGCGGCAAGATGCGACGCAGCAAGATTTTTAAATTGCCGATTATCCGTGGCTGTGTCAATTTTATAGATTCTATGATTCTGGGCGTTCAGTCGCTTATGTATTCGGCAAAGTTCTTTGATATTGAGGAAGACGGCACGCCCAAGGACAGCCGCAGCAAGTTTGAAATATGGCTTGAAGAAAAGCTCGGCTCTGAAAAGGGTATGAATGCCGTGATTTACTTCTCGGTTATTCTTTCTCTTTTTATGAGTGTAGGTCTTTTTATTCTTCTGCCTACTGTTATTGTTGGTTTTCTTAAGGGTATAACAGAAAATCACATTGTACTCACCCTCGCCGAAGGTTGTGTGAGAATTGTGATATTCCTCATATATCTGTCGCTTGTTGCGCGGATGGAGGACATCAAGCGTGTGTTTATGTACCACGGTGCAGAGCATAAAACAATCCATTGCTACGAGCAGGGCCTTGAACTTACGGTTGAAAATGTCCGTACCCAGTCCAGACTCCACCCTCGCTGCGGAACCAGCTTTCTGCTTGTTGTTATGGTAATCAGTATAATTGTATTTTCGTTCATTTCGTGGAATAATGCAATAATCCGTCTGGTGCTCCGACTTGCTCTTCTGCCGGTTGTTGCAGGCCTTTCGTATGAGGTTATAAAGTTTGCGGGAAGACATGATAATTGGTTCACTGCGGCAATCAGTGCGCCCGGCAAGTGGCTTCAGTACATAACCACAAACGAGCCGGACGACAGCCAGATTGAAGTTGCCATTGCGGCACTCAAGGCAGTTATTCCCGAGGACAAGGCGGAAGATAAATGGTAAGACTAAAGGAACTGAGAATAGCTGCAGCAAGGATGCTGGAGACTTCGGGCAACGACAGTCCCACGGCAGATGTGGATTTTATTCTGAGTGCTATGGGATTTTCCAAAACGGATATTGTAATTGGCGACAAAACTATTGATGAGAAAGCCGAAGCGCGGTTTATGCAGGCGGTCGAACGGGTAAAAATCGGCGAGCCGGTGCAGTATGTTGTGGGCGGCTGTGAGTTTATGTCGATGTGGTTCCGGGTAAGTCCGGCAACTCTTATTCCAAGGTGTGATACCGAAATTCTGGTGGAAAAGGTTATTGAGCTTTGCAAGGACAAGCCTGATTTGAATATTTTTGAAGTCGGCAGCGGGTCGGGATGCATTGCAATCAGCCTTGCAAAATTTCTGCCCGACGCAAAGGTGATTTCGGCGGATATTTCGGCAGATGCTCTGGCGGTTGCAAAAAAGAACGCCGAAAATCTTGGCGTATCAGACAGAGTCTCGTTTATCGAGTGGGACATAAAAAAAGGCTTCCCCGAGTTTTCGGAAAGCCCCGATGTGATTGTTTCTAATCCACCGTATATCCCTAAACTGGACATTCTTGAACTGGATAAAAAGGTTAAAGATTTCGAGCCGCTTACGGCACTCGACGGCGGCGATGACGGATTGGATTTTTACCGGTTGATTTCAGAAAATGCTCCGCTTAAAAACAACGGCATAATTGCCTTTGAAGTTGGCATAGGTCAGGCTGATGCCGTGACAGACTTTCTTGAAGCAAGATTTACTGATGTTGAAGTAACAAAAGATTTAAGCGGAATTGACAGAGTGGTTACAGCAAAAATGCAGGCTATGTAGCCTGCATTACTTGTCTTTTATATACTTATATATAAGCATTGCCGTCCAGCCAAGGCCCATAAAACCAAAGGCGGAGTAAAGACGGGATATTAATGAGGAAAATCCAAAACCGGCAAACGGGATTGCCCCAAGGCAGATTATAGCGGCAACAAGTGCGCGGTCAAGGACTTTTTCAAGACGGAATTTTGAGAGAATTCCAAAACCCTGAGATATTGCGGTGGTGCAAAGTGCCATAAACAAAACAGCGGTGTAAATCCATTCGCTGATGGTTCCTTGAGCCGCGGCAAGGCTCAGAAGCGGCATTTCAGACGAGAAAAGCGCGTCGTAATAAATATTAAGAGCCGACCATACCAGAAATATAAGTCCGCCAAGAATGCATCCTGCAAGCACGGAGGAGCGGATAAGCTCGCGCTTTTGTGCGTTTGCCGAAAGCGGAACAAGGACCGCCCCTGCGGTTATGGTGTTGTAGCTTACATAGCAGACAGCGGAAATGAGAAAATTCCTGCGTACATTATTATATAATGAAGAAACAGGTTTTGCATCAAACAATATTGATGTGATACAAAGATACAGCATGCCTGCAATCATCAGCGGAACGAGTATGGAGTTTACGGCAACTATTCCGCGAAGGTCAAAAACAAAAACCATAAAGCAGAGTGAGGCAAGCAGAAGTATGCCGAATTTTTGCGGCAGGCTAAAGGTGCTTTCGAAAAGAACGCCTGACGCGGCAAGCATAATAAAAAAGCCAC
>JAZQLR010000046.1:0-7201 GCA_045542775.1 Clostridia bacterium | reverse complement strand
GATACCGATTCGGCAAAGAGCGCATTAATCGAGCACAACCTGAGACTTGTGGTGTATATAGCAAAGAAATTCGAAAATACCGGCATTGGTATTGAGGACCTCATTTCAATTGGAACGATTGGTTTAATCAAGGCAATAAACACCTTTAAACCCGACAAAAACATCAAGCTTGCCACCTATGCCTCGCGATGTATCGAGAATGAAATTCTTATGTACCTGAGAAAAAACAGCTCAACTCGCATTAACATTTCCATAGACGAGCCTCTGAACATAGACTGGGACGGCAACGAGCTTTTACTTTCCGACATTCTTGGTACAGACAGCGATGTAACACACCGTAAAATTGATGAAGAAGTTGACAAGGAGCTGCTCAGGCTTGCGATGAGCAAGCTTTCGGACAGAGAGCGGTGTATAATGAATCTGCGGTTTGGTATAAACTCATCCGGAGAGGAAAAAACCCAAAAGCAGGTTGCAGATATGCTTGGGATTTCACAATCCTACATATCCCGTCTGGAAAAGCGTATAATCGCACGGCTGAGACGGGATATAAACAAAATGATTAACAGTTGAGGTATCGCATAATTCCCACATAAATTCCCCACGCCAGTTTGCGCTGATATTCCGGTGTTGTAAGCAATTTTGCTTCATCCGGATTTGACAGAAAACCACATTCCACCAAAGCTGACGGGATTGTATTGCCCTTGAGAACATATATTTTATCACCGGTTGCCTTAGCTTTTCTGCCATTTCCGTCTTTCAGCACATCAAGCACCGATTTTTGAATTGTTTCGCCAAGGCGTTTGCTCTCTGCAGAGTTCGGGTCATAAAACACCTGACAGCCTTTATACTTGGATTGTGCAAACTTGTTCATATGAATACTGATGAATATGTCCGCTGAAGTATCCGTTATGTTTTGCTTACGGGTTTTCAGGTCGGACATTTTTTGTGTAACGCCCTTAGGCCGGTTCGGGTCTGCCGTGTTTGTATCCTCTGTTCGGGTCATATATACCACTCCGCCGTTTTCTTCGATATACCCTTTCAAAAGCATAGCAACCTCAAGGTTAATGTTTTTTTCGACGGCATTGCCCTCAGACGCACCGGCGTCTATCCCGCCGTGGCCGGGGTCGATGAGAATTGTCTTACCCTCCATTGTTGTTGCCATAACATCTGCACTTTTATATACATAACCGCCCGTAATCAGCAAAAATAATCCAATCACAACCAACAAGGCAGCAATAATAAAACCGCCTTTTCGTGAAATTACAAAAATCCGGCATTTTTTCTTCATCAAATCACCTCTGGTGAATTTTATGAAGTACTAAGGTTGTATTATTCACATAAAAAAGAGAGACTGTTTAAAAGCATAGTTTTTAGACAGCCTTCCATTAGGGGATAGGTAAAATTGATTCAGAACACACAAACCGAGCCAAAGTCAAGACTTTGGGTTACCCGAAGGTGTACTTGTGTACACCGAGAGGCGAGGTTTGTGCGTAGCAAAAAGACTATAAAAACAGAAAAATCGCATTATTATGCGATTTTTCTACATTTATAATATCTTTTTATTGCTAATTTAAAAGGAATATTCGTTGTTTTTCCAGTCTTTTTGCGGTCTGGACTATTTTAACATCCCCCTTAAATTTTATAATTCCTCAAATAGTGTCATTTGCTCTGTTCCCTCGTCTTCAGGACGGATAAAGGAGCCTTTTGCCGGAATATTTTTGGGGCGGTAGTGCTTTATATCCTTAAAACCTGTTTCCTCGGCTAGCTTCGCCTCAGAAACTATGCTGTTTTTGGTAGGCTGCATAACGCTTACGCCCTGTGTACTTTTGGTTGATTTTGCCGCTATCTTTTCGGTATTGAATACAACAGCTTTGCCCGCATTGCTGATAAGGCATACATCACAATCCTCGCGGATATAAATTGCCTGAACAAGCGGCGATGCAGTTGAATACGCATTAGTGAGCTTCTTTCGATTCAGCTTGGTCTGGTAGCCTTTAAGTTCAACCTTTGCAACCTTACCGTTTTCAAAACAGAATAAGATATGTCCATCAAAATCTTTTGTCACAACCATTCCTGTAACTCTTTCATCGGGACCCATTTTCAAGAGGTTTGGCAGGTATTCGCCCAAAAGGCTTGCTTTGCCGTCGGGGACTTCGTGCTCTTTAATTTTGTATACCTCGCCGGAGCTTGAGAATACAAGGAGCTCTGCCGTATTGTCCGAGTCGATACACTGAACTATCCTGTCATTTTCCTTAACCTTTTGTTCGCCGCTGAACCTGAGCGAGAGAAGTGAAATCTTTTTGAGGTAGCCGTCAGCTGTTCTGAAGATTTTAACAGGATAGCTTTCCACCGGTTCCTCTGTCTCACCATCTTCCGCCGTCTCATCGTAAACAATCTCGGTTTTTCTGTCAACCCCAAACTTCTTTGAGATTTCCTTAAGTTGCTTTTCAATAATCTTTTCAATCTTTTTGTTATTTTCAAGGGTGTCACGAAGTTCTTCAAGCTCTTCTTCAAGCTTTTTAATTTCGGCAGTTTGTTTGAGAATGTATTCTTTGTTAAGATTTCTCAGCTTGATTTCAGCAACAAATTCCGCCTGAACTTCATCAATACCAAAACCGTCCATAAAGTTGGGAACAACCATTGCATCTTCTTCGGTTTCGCGAACAATTTTAACCGCCTTGTCGATATCAAGGAGGATTTTTTCAAGGCCTTTCAGCAGGTGAAGCCTTGCACTTTTTTTCTCAATATCAAATCTGATACCGCGCTTAATACAGTTTTTACGAAATCTCAGCCATTCGCATATTATATCGGTAACGCCTAAAACCATCGGCGAACCTTCAACCAGGATATTGAAGTTGCAGCCAAAGCTGTCCTGAAGTGTTGTCATTTTAAACAGCTTGGCCATAAGCTTGTGTGGGTCTGTTCCCTTTTTGAGGTCGATTGTAACCTTAAGACCGTTCAAATCGGTTTCGTCACGGATATCGGCAACCTCTTTCAGCTTGCCCGCTTTTATAAGTTCGATTATCTTCTCGATAATCGCTTCAACCGTTGTTGTGTAGGGAATTTCTTTTATATCGATACAGTTTGCTTTTTTGTCATATTCGTACTTGGCACGGAGCTTTACAGAGCCACGGCCTGTCGAATAAATCTCTCTTAATGTTTCCTCCTCATAAACCACCTGACCACCTGTTGAGAAATCAGGAGCTTTAAGTACATCAAGGATATCACTTTCAGGGTTTTTCATTATCTTTATTGTGGCATCGCAGATTTCCTTAAGGTTAAAGCTACATATATTGGATGCCATACCTACCGCAATGCCCTGATTGGGATTAACAAGGATATTGGGGAAGCTTACCGGCAGAAGTGTCGGCTCTTTAAGGCTTCCGTCATAGTTATCAACAAAGTCTACCGTGTCCTTGTCGATATCGCAGAAAATCTCAGAGCAGACCTTAGCCAGCTTGACCTCGGTATAACGGGAAGCAGCATACGCCATATCCCTTGAATACTGGCGACCAAAGTTACCCTTGGAGTCAACAAGCGGATGCAGGAGTGCCTGATGTCCCTCGGTGAGACGGACCATCGTTTCATAAATAGCTGCATCGCCATGAGGATTAAGCTGCATAGTACGACCAACAACATTGGCAGATTTAATACGAGCACCATTGATAAGACCCATTTTATACATAGTGTAAAGCAGCTTTCTGTGCGATGGCTTGAATCCGTCAATTTCGGGGATTGCACGGGAAATTATAACGCTCATTGCATAGGGCATATAATTGCTTTCAAGCGTATATGTTATCTGCTGATTGTCGATGATTGGTTCTTTCATCGGCTTTGTTTCGGCAGATTTTTTTGTACTTGCTTTTCTTGCCATATTACTTTTTTCCTTTCAAACAATTACGCGCAAACGCGGAAGATGAGTGAATTTATCACAGACTACATAAGGTCGGTAAAGTCGATATACTTATAACCATTTTCCGCTATATGCTCTTTTCTGCCGGCAAGGTTATCACCGAGCAGAAGCTCGAATACTTCTTTGGTTTTTTCAACATCATCCGGCATTACTTTTATCAGTCTGCGGGTTTCGGGATTCATTGTTGTTTCCCACATCATTTCGGGCTGGTTTTCACCAAGACCTTTGCTTCGCTGAATGGTGTATTTCTGTCCCTCAAGCTTTTTCAATATATCCGCCTTTTCCTTTTCGTCAAATGCGAAATAGGTGTTGTTTTTTGAATTTATTTCATAAAGCGGAGATTCGGCTATATAGACATATCCCTGTTCGATAAGTGTTGGAGCAAGACGATAAATCATTGTCAAAACCAATGTGCGAATCTGGAAGCCGTCGACATCGGCATCGGTACAGATTATAACCTTATTCCATCTGAGGTTGTCTATATCAAAGGAATTCAAATCCTTGTTGCTTTTTGAGCTTATCTCGACACCGCAGCCAAGAACCTTAAGCAAATCGACTATTACATCGCTTTTGAAAATTCTGTCATAGTCGGCTTTAAGGCAGTTGAGAATTTTACCGCGGAGCGGAATAATTGCCTGAAACTCACTATCACGGCCAAGCTTACACGCACCAAGCGCTGAATCACCCTCCACAATATAAATTTCGCGTTTCGAGTTGTCCTTGCTTCGGCAATCCACAAACTTTTTCACACGGTTTACAGCGTCCATCTTGACATCGAGCTTCTTTTTCATTGTGGTTCGTGTTTTTTCCGCTGTTTCACGGCTGCGCTTGTTGACAAGAACCTGCTCTGCCAGTTTGTCGGCATCCATCTTATTTTCAATAAAATATACATCAAGCTGTTCACGGAGGAATTCTGTCATTGCCTCCTGAATAAACTTGTTGGTAATCGCTTTTTTCGTCTGGTTCTCATAGCTTGTAAGAGTTGAGAACGAGTTGCTTATAAGACAAAGGCTGTCCTGAACATCGGCAAACAGTATTTTTGACTCATTTTTAGTATACTTTCCGTTTGCCTTAAGGTACTTGTCTATCGCATAAACAAACGCATTGCGCACCGCCTTATCCGGCGCACCGCCGTGTTCGAGGAAGCTGGAGTTATGATAGTATTCAATGGTATTTACATCATTATTCATACAGAACGCAAAGCTCATTTTAACCTTGTATTCTTCCTTATCCTCACGGTCACGACCGCGGCGTTCGGTTTCGATATAGTGCGGCAGAGTTTTTTCCTTTCCGTCACACAATTCGGTGAGGTAGTCAACAATGCCGTTTGTATATTCAAATTCAAACTTTTCGAATTTGCCGGGGTCGGTTTCATTATAAAGAACAAACTTCACACCTGAATTGACAACCGCTTGTTTTTTCATTACATCGCAGTAATATTCAAGAGGAACATTTATATCGGTAAACACCTCAAGGTCCGGCTTCCAACGGATTTTTGTACCCGTGTGTCTATGCCTGAACTCGGTTTTCTGGAGTCCGCCTATATTTTCGCCTTTTTCAAAATGCAGTTCAAACTTAAAGCCGTCGCGAAGAATTTCAACATCCATATATTCCGAGCTGTACTGGGTTGCACAAGTACCAAGGCCGTTTAAGCCAAGGCTGAATTCGTAGTTCTCGCCGGAGTTGTTTTTATACTTACCGCCTGCGTACATCTCACAAAAGACAAGTTCCCAGTTAAACCGCTCCTCGCGTTGGTTGTAGTCAACCGGTATACCACGGCCCTGGTCCTCTACTTCAATCGATTTATCCAAAAATCTGCGGACAGTAATAAGCTTGCCGTGACCCTCACGAGCCTCGTCAATTGAGTTTGAAAGTATTTCAAACACAGAATGCTGACATCCCTCTATACCGTCCGAGCCAAAAATAACCGCCGGACGCTTTCGAACTCTGTCCGCACCTTTAAGCGATACAATACTGTCATCATTGTAAGTTTTTGCACACACTTTTGTATATACCTCCGTCTTTTACTGCTTAATATATCACGCTAACTATATGTAGTAAATTTGCATATATTTTTTCACAATATACAGTATAGCAGAAAAATTTTACAATGTAAAGATATTTTTTATAATTCCTTATAACCCTTAAATATATACACAAAAACACCGGAGATTTCGCTCCGGTGTTTTAAATTTTATGTTTTAGGAAATACCGTTGTATCCGCCCTTATCGCAAAGCTCTTTCATAGCTGCCATAACAGTTTCGTGGTCTTCGCGGTAGGTCATTCCATACCAACGGTCAGGGCTTCTGAGAACCTTTACCGATGCATCGCCGCTCTTGATAAGAATATCAACAACGCCGGGGATAAGGAATTCGTCCTTAAGGAGATTTGCTGTCTTTTTGAAGTTCTCGAATTCGCGGTCAAGATAATCAAAGAATTCGGGAGTAAAGCCCCAGAGATTCATTGAAACAACTGTGTCCTTGGGGAGAGGATGAACTGTTTCACCATCCTCGCAGTATTCGTAGCCTTTAATGCCCTGAGTTTCACGAATACCCTTGAGGAATCCATCTTCCACCTGACATACGCCACGGGTAACGGTTCCGTTTTCGGTAGTTGTCATTGCAAGGTCGTATGCAACCATTGCATATTCGCCTTTGTTTGCTGCTTTAAGGAAGTTGTTGATTTCAACATAACCCTGCTTGCCGTAGTAATCGTCCGCATTGATTATTGCAAAGGGAGTCTTAACCTTATCACGGCAACAAAGAATTGCGTGACCTGTACCAAAAGGCTTAACTCTGCCCTCGGGAAGTTCGTCCATTGTCTGGAATACATAGTCAACATCTATGTACTTTTTAACACGCTCGCCAACGATGCGATTGAAGTCTTCCTCCATCTCCTTTTTTATAACAAAAACAACCTTGTTAAAGCCTGCCTGCTTTGCATCATACGCAGAAAAGTCCATCAAAAACTCTCCGCCAGGGCCAACAGGTGTCATCTGCTTAAGTCCACCAAATCTGCTGCCCATACCTGCAGCCATTACAACTAATGTAGTATCCATTTTTTATTCCGCCTTTCTTGCTAGGTTAATTATAACTTACAATTTAATTTTATCTTATACTATTATCATTGTCAAGGAAAATTTCGGCTGCGCGGTCGAGTATGCCGCTAAGATAAGCTAAAATCACACCGTAGTTCGTGACCGGAACGCCTTGTTCGCTGAATATATCCAGTCTGGTTTGTATTGCCTTTTTATTTATCATACAGCCACCGCACTGAATTACAAGGCT
>JAZQLR010000045.1:0-7543 GCA_045542775.1 Clostridia bacterium | reverse complement strand
CCTTGGTTGGTGTACTTGCGGCAGATACGGCACTTGCGGTTGATGATTTCCGTGCTAACGAAAAAGGCTTTTCCCTTTTCACTCAGGTTTGCGGCAGAGCAGGCAGAGGTGATGTTCCGGGCCGTGCAATAATCCAGACCTATCAGCCGTTCAACGCAACCGTAAATTTTGCAAAAACTCACGATTACGAGGGCTTTTATGAAAATGAGATAATACAAAGAAAAAGGTTGAATTATCCCCCGTTTTGTGACATAATATATATTATGGTCACGGGCGAGGATGAGGCGCTTGTGAAACAGCGTTCAGAGGAAATTGGCGACAGGATAAAAAAGGAAATGCAAAGCGATAGAAACATTTTCTCAATCCTTGGTCCGGCTCCCGCTCCGATTGAAAAAATACGGAATAACTACCGTTACAGAATTCTGCTTAAATGCAAGAATAAGGACGATTCCCACAACTTCTTGCAGAGTATTTACGAAGAACACGAAAAGAACAGTAAAAAGACATTTCTGACAATTGACACAAATCCTATAAATATGTACTGATGAATAAAAAAGAGAGGTAACAAAAATGGCGATAAGAAATATAGTTAAGCACGGCGACGAGGTGCTTACAAAAAAATGCAGAACAGTTGAAAAGTTTGACGAAAGACTTGAAACATTAATAGAAGATTTGTTTGATACACTCTATGACTCCGGCGGTGCAGGGCTTGCCGCTCCGCAGGTGGGAGTTATGCGCCGTGTTGCAGTTATAGATATAGACGATAATCCGTACGAGCTTGTAAACCCCGAAATTATAGCAACCGAGGGCGAGCAGACCGGAGCGGAGGGCTGCCTCAGCTACCCCGGTAAGTTCGGCATTGTTACAAGACCTATGAAGGTCAGAGTAAAGGCTCAGGACCGTCACGGCGAATGGCACGAATATGAGGGTGAAGAAATTCTTGCCCGTGCATTCTGTCACGAAACCGACCATCTTGACGGAAATATGTTTATGGACCTTGTTACCGAATGGATTGAGGTTGAAGACGAGGACTAATTCACAGAGAGGATTGAACTGATTTGAAAATTCTGTTTATGGGAACACCGGACTTTGCAGTTCCCTGTCTTGATATACTGATTAAAAGTGAATATGAGGTATGCGGCGTAGTAACTCAGCCGGACAAGCCTCAGGGCAGAGGCCACAAACTGACCCCGCCGCCGGTTAAACGGCTGGCAATGGAAAACGGAATTGAGGTATTCCAACCCGAAACCCTGAAAGACTTTGCATTTAAGCCGGAGCTTGAACGCTTGAATCCCGATATGATTGTTGTTGTGGCGTACGGCAAAATTCTGCCGGAATATATACTTAACTTCCCCAAGTACGGCTGTATCAATATGCACGCATCACTTCTCCCAAAGTACCGTGGTGCAGGACCGATACAGTGGTCGGTTATAAACGGTGAGGAAAAAACCGGTATAACCTCAATGCTTATGGAAAAGGGTCTTGATACGGGAGATATGCTCCTCAAGGTCGAAACCGAAATTGGTGAATACGAGACTGCAAGCGAGCTCCACGACCGCCTTATGGTTATGGGTGCAGAGCTTCTCATAAAAACGATTGAGGGAATAAAATTGGGCGAAATAACCCCAGAAAAACAAAGTGACGAGGAATCCTGCTATGCTCCTATGATAAGCAAGGAAACGGCAAAAATCGACTGGTCAAGGTCGGCAAAGGTGGTTTCCAAGCTGATTGCAGGAATGAATTCCTGGCCTGTTGCACACACTTTATATAAAGGCGAGGTGCTGAAGATTTACCGCGCAACCGTCAAGGGCGCAGCTAAGGGTAAAACCGGTCAGATTCTTGCCGCAAACGAAAACGGAATTGAAATCCTTTGCGGTGACGGCGTAAGTATTCTTGCAACAGAAGTGCAGTTTGCCGGCTCAAAGGCAATGCAGGTCCGTGATTACCTAAACGGACATTCGATTGAAGAGGGAGAAATTCTCGGCTAAGAAAGGAGCAAAATTATGTTTGGTCTTGGATATTTTTACGGAATTGATATAACATATATTATTTTTGTTATGCCGGCATTGATTTTTGCAATGTATGCGCAGAGCAAGGTTAATACGACCTTTAACAAGTACAGAACAGTTAATAACAGACGAGGCTATACCGGTGCGGAAATTGCGCGCCGTATTCTGGATATGAACGGACTCAGCAATGTTATTGTTGAAAGGGTTTCAGGCAACCTTACCGACCATTTTGACCCTAAGGCTAATGTTGTCAGACTTTCCGATGCAACCTATTCCAGTACTTCTGTTGCGGCAATAGGTGTTGCTGCACACGAGGTAGGACACGCAGTTCAGTATGCAGAGGGTTATGGTCCGATTAAGGTTCGCAACGCCATTGTTCCGGTGGTTCAGATTGCATCTTATGCTGCGTGGCCGCTTGCAATATTCGGTATATTACTCAGTTTTTCGGGCCTTGCGAATTTTGGTGTAATTTTGTTTGGTCTTGTGGTGCTGTTCCAGCTTATCACTCTCCCTGTTGAGTTCAATGCGTCAAACAGAGCAATCAAGACTTTAGGCGACAATGCAATCTTGGATGGTGAGGAGCTTTCGGCGTCCAAAAAGGTGCTTAGTGCTGCGGCAATGACTTATGTTGCATCAGCTGCTGTAGCTATTGCAAACCTGTTGAGACTTCTTGCGCTCGTAGGACGAAATAACAGAGATTAAAGGAAAAGAGCAGATAAAAATGACGGCACGGGAATCCGCCCTCAGGGCGTTACATAGTATAGATACTCAGGGCGCATATATAAATGCCGCCCTTAAGCAGGCTTTGTCTGTTGACGGTATGTCCCTGCCGGATAAGGGGCTTGTAACCGAAATTATTTATGGTGTTGTATCAAATAAAACATCAATAGACTATATAATTTCTCGGTTTTCAAAGGTAAAACTCAAAAAAATGTCGCCTTGGGTACTGGCAATTCTTCGTATGGGTGTATTCCAGATTTTCTATATGGATAAAATCCCACATAGTGCCGCCTGCAACGAGGCGGTAAAGCTTGCAAAAAAATATTCTCACGGCGCAGGTGCCGGGTTTGTAAACGGCGTGCTCAGAAGTGTTTCAAGAGAATGTGATAGCTTTAAATTCCCCAAAACCGGAAACCCTGTTGCGGATTTGTCACTTGAATATTCTTATCCCGAATGGATGACCCAAAAGCTTGTGGATGAATATGGCGCAGAGAAGTGCGCTAAGTTATATGCGGAAAACCGCAAGGCACACGGCGTATGTATCCGTGTAAACACCCTTAAAACAACCAAAGAAGAGTTAATTTCAATCTTAGCTGATGAGGGCGTAGAATGTGAAAGTATCGAGGGGATGGATAATGCCCTTA
Organism: Clostridia bacterium; assembly: GCA_045542775.1. Lineage (GTDB taxonomy): Bacteria > Bacillota > Clostridia > Monoglobales > Monoglobaceae > SIG440. The sequence continues at coordinate 4,170 of JAZQLR010000045.1, read as the reverse complement.
TAATACACGGCAAATTCAACGCAGAAGCATCTAACGCATATCGTGATGGACTTTTCTCACTCCAGAATATTTCATCACAAATGGCGGTGGAGGCACTTGAACCTCAAATCGGTGAATTTATTATTGATATGTGTGCTGCACCGGGCGGCAAAAGCTGTGCTGCGGCAGAGAGAATGGAAAATGAGGGCAAAGTTTTGTCCTTTGATGTGTTTGAACATAAAATAAAGCTGATACAAAATGCGGCAAACCGCTTAGGTATCAGTATAATAGATGCAAGCGTGGGTGATTCAACAGTTCCTTGCAAGGAGCTGTTGGGCAAAGCCGACCGTGTGCTTGCGGATGTTCCGTGCTCGGGTCTTGGCGTTATTCATAAAAAGCCGGACATCAAATGGAGCCGCAAAGAATCAGATATAGAAGAGCTTTGTGAAATACAGGTAAAAATTCTTGAGGTTGCGGCAGAGTATGTTAAAGACGGCGGCGTGCTGGTTTACAGCACTTGCACAATTCTTCCCGAGGAAAACAGACTCCGCATCGAAGAGTTTTTAAAAGAGCCTACAGAGTTTGAAAAAATATCCGAACAACAGATATTGACCGGAGCACTTGGCGAAAGTGGATTTTATATTTGTAAAATGGTGAAAAGAGATGAAAACAGAACTACTAAGTCTTAATTTAAGCGAGCTTGAGGCACTTGTCAAAGAAATGGGACAGCCGAAGTTCCGCGGCAAACAGATATACGAGTGGCTTTATAAGGGTGCGGAAACCTTTGATGATATGAAAAATCTCCCCAGGGACTTTCGGCAGAAACTTTCTGAGGAGACATATATTGGTGCGGTAAAAATCGCAGAAAAATTTGTTTCAAAGATTGACGAAACCCGTAAGTATCTGTTACAATTAAATGATGGCAATTATGTTGAAGCAGTTCTTATGAAATACGAGTATGGCTACACAATTTGTATATCCACTCAGGTTGGCTGCAGAATGGGTTGTAAGTTCTGTGCGTCTACCATAGGCGGTAAGGAGCGAGACCTCACTGCAGGCGAGCTGCTCAGCCAGATAATATGTGTGCAAAAGGATTTGGGGCAGCGTATTTCCAATATTGTTATGATGGGTATAGGCGAGCCGCTTGATAACTTTGATAATGTCTTAAAGTTTATCGAACTTGTCAATGCACCCGGAGGACTTAATATCGGGCAGCGGCATATTTCACTGTCAACCTGCGGCCTTGCGGAAAAAATGCGTGAGCTTGCCGACAGAGAGCTTCAGATAACTCTTTTGATTTCCCTGCACGCACCGAATAACGAAAAACGCTCGGCAATTATGCCGATTAATAAAAAGTATTCCGTCGAGGAAGTGCTGTCAGCCTGCGATTATTACATAGAAAAGACGGGCAGACGGATTTCCTTTGAATATACGCTGATTTCAGGGGTGAATGACTCCATAGCAGAGGCTGACGAGCTTGCAACACTTCTCCGTGGTAAATTGTGCCATGTAAATCTTATTCCGGTAAACAAGGTTGAGGAAACCGGATTTGAAAAAGGCGACAAGGCGCGTATTGAGGCGTTCAGAAAACAGCTTGAAAAACGGGGAATTCAGGCAACAGTTCGCCGGGAAATGGGCAGTGATATAAATGCCGCTTGCGGACAGCTGCGAAAGAAAAAGAACTCAGAGCAAAAATGTGACAAATAGATTCGAAAAACAGTTCCTCTAAGGGACAGAAAGGCAATGATAGTATGGTTATTGAAGTATGTGGTCTGACCAACAAGGGCAGACTCCGTGAGCTTAACGAAGACAACTTCATAATATGCGGCTTTGATGACGGCAAGCCTCAGGGCATAGCGGTTCTTGCCGATGGTATGGGCGGACACAATGCCGGAGAAGTAGCGAGTGCTAAAGCGGCAGAATTAATAGCCCTTGATATGGTGGGCAGACTCGACGAGCCGGACGAAAAACGGGTAAATCAGAATATGGCATCGGCGATAGATTTTGCAAATTCCGAGATTTACCGGATGTCTCTCCATAACCGCGAGCAGGCGGGTATGGGTACAACACTTGTGGTGGCGCTTGTTAAGGACGGCAGAGTTAAAATTGCAAATATCGGCGACAGCCGTGCCTATGTTGTGACCGAAAAGAAGATACGAAGGATTACGGTCGATCATTCGGTAGTTGAAGAGCTTGTAAAGAGTGGCTCAATTACGCCCGAGGAGGCTCGTAATCATCCGGATAAGAATATCATAACCCGTGCTGTCGGAACAGAGGAATATGTAGACGCAGATTTTTATGAATACACCCCCATGGGCGGTGAAACAATCCTTATGTGCAGCGACGGACTTTATGAAATGGTTACGGACAAGGAAATACGGAGCATAGTGAATAAATACGAAAATTTGAAAGAGGCGGTAGGTGCCTTGATTGATGCGGCAAACGGTAATGGTGGCGTAGATAATATAACAGTTATTGCCCTTCGGTTTAAAAAGGAGGAGAATATATGACATTGATTGGTAAGGTTCTTGCGAACCGTTATGAGATACTTGAAGAAGTAGGAAGCGGCGGAATGGCTGTTGTTTACAAAGCAAAATGCCGTCTGCTCAACCGTTTTGTTGCGGTAAAGGTTTTAAGACCCGACCTCCAGAACGACGATGAATTTGTTCGTCGCTTTAATGTTGAGGCTCAGGCTGCAGCAAGCCTGACCCACCCTAATATCGTGTCAATCTTCGATGTTGGCACCGAGGACGGTCTTCATTATATTGTAATGGAATATATTCAGGGTGTAACCCTTAAAGAGTATATTGACGAAAAGCACATTCTTCCATGGCGTGAAGCGGCAGGCTATGCAATCCAGATTGCTCAGGGTCTTGAACAGGCACATAAGAATTCCATCATTCACCGTGATATCAAGCCACATAATATAATAATCAAGGAAGACGGCGTGCTTAAGGTTACCGACTTTGGTATTGCCCGTGCCAATGTTCAAAAAACAATGACCTGCGAGGACAGCGCAATCGGCTCTGTTCACTATATCTCACCCGAACAGGCAAGAGGCGGATATACCGACGAGCGTTCCGATATCTATTCACTTGGTATCGTTCTTTATGAGATGCTTACAGGAACAGTTCCCTTTGACAGTGACCGTCCGGTAACAGTTGCAATTATGCATCTTCAGGAAAAACCCGTTCCGCCAAGAGAGAAAAATCTCAGTATTCCTCTTGCACTTGAGCGTATTGTGCTTAAAGCAATAACAAAAGAGGTTTCGTCAAGATATAAAACAGCGGCAGAAATGGCGGCAGACCTTGAGAGCGTTCTCAACGACCCCAGCCGTGAAGTGGTTAAGGTTCCCGAACCGGCAGCAAATCCGGCAGAGGATATGGGCGCAACCAAAAAGATGCCTGCAGTAAAGCTTGAAACAATCGAAAAGATTGAAGTAGTGGAGGAAGAGGCGCAGGAAGAGGTTAAACCTGTAAACAATCCTCCGAAGAAACCCGTAAAAAAAGCAAAACCTGCCAATATCGACAGAAAAAAAGAAAAAAAGGTAATTACAGTTGCAATTGCTTGTGCTGTTGCGGTAATTCTTCTGATTTCAGTTGCATTTTTATCAATTACCGGCATAGGCGGAATGCTTATGGGCAGCAAAACAGTTGATATTCCCGACCTTGAGGGTATGCTCTATGAGGAAGCGGTTGAGAAGTATGTAAATATCGATAACGAAAATGCGGAATACCGATTCAACATCATCAAAGGCAAAGCTGTTGAAAATAACCTGAAAGAGGGCACAATCCTCAGTCAGGATCCCGAGGGCGGAAGCAAGGTTAAAAAGAAGGATGTTGTTGTAATTACGGTTGAGCTCAGTGCCGGCAGTTCTGAAATAATACTCAAAAGCTACACAAGATATAAGGACTCAAGAAATGTAGAGCTTGAAATGGAGAATCTCGGACTCCGCGCAGAGTTTGTTGAAGAATTCAGCGACACAATCCCCACCGGCTCGATAATCAGTCAGGAACCCCAGTCGGGCGCAACGGTTAAAAAGGGCGATAAGATCACATTCTATGTAAGCAAAGGTCCGGAGGAGAAAGAACCCGACGAGGACGAGAATAAACCCTCCAATAATGATAACAAGCCAAATGGCGGTAACACCACAACAGAAAAACCGGAAGAACCCAAGCCTCCGGTGCAGAA
>JAZQLR010000044.1:0-21869 GCA_045542775.1 Clostridia bacterium | reverse complement strand
GAAAAAGGCATTGAGAAAGTAAGTAAGGTTATGATGCCTGTTCTTGTAATCCTTACAATTTTTGTTGCAATTTATTCAATGACACTTCCCGGTGCAATGGAAGGCGTTAAATACTATTTCATCCCCCACATCAAAGACCTTTCGGTCAACACATTCCTTGCTGCAATGGGACAGCTTTTCTATTCAATGTCACTTGCAATGGGTATTATGATTACATACGGTTCTTACATGAAGAAAGACGTTCGTCTTGAATCTTCAGTAAGACAGATTGAAATTTTTGATACAGGTATTGCTTTCCTTGCTGGTCTTATGATTATCCCTGCCGTATTTGTATTTTCCGGCGGAACTCCGGAAGCTCTTGGCAAAGGTCCCAGCCTTATGTTTGTGACACTTCCCAAGGTTTTTGAAACAATGTGGGGTGGACATTTAATAGGAATTTTATTCTTCCTGCTTGTGCTTTTTGCAGCACTTACCTCATCAATTTCACTTATGGAAACCGTTGTTTCTATTGTTTGTGATAAGTGCAAAATCGGCAGAAAGCTTTCCTGCTTGGTTGTGTTTATAGGTTCTGTTGTTTTGGGTCTTCTCTCAATTTTTGGTTACAGTATCTGGAGTCATATAACAATTATCGGACTCCAGTTCCTTGATTTCTTTGACTTTATCAGTAACAGCGTTCTGATGCCGGTGGTTGCATTCCTTACCTGTATATTCGTAGGATATGTAATCAAACCGCAGGCAGTTGTTGACGAAGTAGAGCTTTCTTCAAAGTTCAAGAGAAAGAAGATTTTTGTATTTGTTATCAAATATATGGCACCGATTTGTATCGTACTTATTCTTGTTTCATCAGTGCTTGATGCGTTTGGAATCTTCAATATTTAAGTCTATTGCAATTTAAAAGCCGTTGCGGTTTAAACCGCAACGGCTTTGTAATTTATTTTTTGATGTTTTGGTGAACCTTATTGAGGAATTCCTCGGTTGATGATATATAAAGGTAGCTGTCTTCGGTAGCTTCTGCAATTACGATGTTATTGAGTTTCCTGTCGAACCACATATTTGCATAGGTCACATCCTTTTTACGGTGATTGTACCTTGTCAGCATAACATAATATAAGTTATCTGCAATGACGGTGGTTTCACCGGTAAAGTCAAACTCAGCAACAGCAACATCGTCCGATTGATATGGCGAAACGGAAATTGTACCGTATATCTTGTTCGGATTTATTATGCTTTTGAAGCTTATCGTACGAGTAAGCTCAATGCTCGCATTCTTTGCCTCTTCAAGCTCCGGAGCCGTGTAAATTCCCTTATGGGTGGTGGTGTGCGGAAAGCTTACAAGAAGCAAAGCAATAACTATTAAACTGATAATGGCTAAGAATATATATTGTTTCATAATAAATATAATATATCATATCAAAATAGATTTTGCAAGCATATTCTTAACTAAACCTAAAACTTGTTTTACTTTCTGTCGAATAATATCTTGACATAATGTGGTTGTTTGTGGTATATTACTAATGTACGCGCTGTGAAGATGTGTAAGTAGCAAGCATATCCCCTCACAAGAGATTGACCGTCACGGGCTGAAAGCGGTCATTGAGGAAATGCTTTGTGAATTTCAGCATCGGAGCGTTTTGCGAAAACCGGATTTTTCGGGCTAAGCAAGGTGGAGCGGTCACGGCAAACCGCAAAAAGAGCAGAAGTGATTCTGAATATGGGTGGTACCGCGGGTAAATTATGCTCGTCCCTGTTTTTACGGGGACGGGTTTTTATTTTTATTATCCCTGAAAACAAAAGAAAGGAAAAAATATTATGGCTGAACAAACAATGAAGCTGAAGCAGGAACTTACCGAAAAGCTCCAGTCGGTAAGCGATGCAATGCAGCTTGACCAGATACGCGTTGAGTATCTTGGCAAAAACGGTCTTATCACAGGCCTCCTCAAGGGTATGAAGGACTTATCCATTGAGGAAAAAAAGACCTTCGGACAGGAGGTAAACGAACTTAAAAACGAAGCGGCGGAAATGATAGCCCAAAAAGGCGAGGAAATGAAAAATGCAGAAATCCTCAAGGAAATCAATGCTATGCCTGAATTTGATGTTTCCAGCCCGGCAAAGCTTGACCGTGGCTCGTATCATCCTATTACATTGGTTCAGCGCCAGTGTGAGAAGATTTTCAAGTCAATGGGCTTTAGCGTTGAGGATTACAGCGAGGTTGTTTCGGACTACGAGTGCTTTGAGTCTCTCAACATTCCCAAACATCACCCTGCCCGTGATATGCAGGATACTTACTATCTTGAAAACGGACAGCTTTTAAAGTCCCAGACCTCTGCGGCACAGAACGCGATCTACAAAAAGTATAAGGATGCTCTCATCAACGACGGCGTTCCGATAAAGGCAATCTTCCCCGGCAGATGCTTCCGTAACGAAGCAACCGACGCCTGCCACGAGAACACATTCTTCCAGATGGAAGGTGTGATGGTTGACAAGAATATTTCAATTTCAAACCTTATTTTCTTTATGAAGACAATGCTTTCCGAGGTATTCCAGAAGGATATCAAGGTAAGACTCCGTCCGGGCTTTTTCCCGTTCGTGGAACCCGGTTTTGAGCTTGATATAAGCTGTCTTATCTGTGGCGGCGACGGTTGTCCCTCGTGTAAGCACAGCGGTTGGCTTGAGCTTTGCCCCTGCGGTATGATTCACCCCGAGGTTCTCAAAGCCGGCGGTATAGACCCCGAGGAATATACCGGATTTGCATTTGGTCTTGGTCTTACCCGTCTTGCAATGATGAAGTACGGAGTAAAGGATATCCGTGACTTGAACAGCGGCAGTCTCAAGAGCCTGTCACAGTTTACCGACGACGAGTAAGGAAGGGGGAAAGAAAAATGTTTTTATCTATGAACTGGATTTCAGACTTTGTTGATTTAACAGGTCTTGACAAAATGGAACTTATCAGCCGTTTTTCACTTTCCACAGCGGAGGTTGAAAACGAAATTTTCCATAAGGGCAGCGATATTTCAGGTATAGTTGTTGCCGAAATTAAAGAGGTGGCAGACCACCCCGATTCAAAGAAACTGCACCTTCTGAAGGTTGATGCAGGTGACGGAAAACTGACCGATGTTGTATGCGGTGCACCTAATGTAAAGGTGGGTATGAAAACCGCATTTGCAAAGGTTGGCGCAAAAATTGGCGAGATTGAGATTACACCTCGTCCCGTTGCCGGTGTTACCTCGTATGGTATGTGCTGCAGCGAAAAGGAAATCGGTATCTCTGACGACCACGAGGGCATTATGGAAATTCTCGATGATGCACCCTGCGGAACTGATTTGAAGGAACTCTATGCGATGGACGATATAATCTTTGAGGTTGACAACAAGTCCCTCACCAACCGCCCCGACCTTTGGGGTCATTACGGAATAGCCCGTGAATTTGCGGCACTTGCAGGCAGAGAATTGAGACCACTCGACTGCGTAGACCTTGCAAAGTACGACAGCCTTCCCAAGGTTGATATGAAGATTGAAGACAAGCTCTGCCAGAGATATTCGTGTATGCAGGTGGAGAATATCACAAAAACCGTTAGTCCGGTAAATATGCGAATCCGACTTTATTACTGCGGAATGCGTGGAATCAATCTCCTTGCCGACCTTACAAACTACCTTATGCTCGAAATGGGTCAGCCGATGCACGCATTTGATTCACGCAAGGTTGAAAAATTGAGAATTAAGAGATTTGACAAGCCATTCACATTCCAGACTCTTGATGGAATTGAACGAGGTATCGACGAAAACACTCTTATGATTTGCAATGATAATACTCCCGTTGCGATTGCCGGTATTATGGGCGGCCTTGATTCTGAAATTGTTGATGATACAACAACTTTGACTTTGGAATCTGCAACATTTGATGCAGTTTCAATCCGTAAATCAACTGTTCGCCTTGCCCACAGAACCGATGCGTCAATGCGTTACGAAAAATGTCTTGACCCCGAAATGACCGTTCCTGCAATTGCGAGATTTATCAAGCTTCTCACAGATATCGATAGCGGTGTTAAGGTTGTTTCTGCACTCACAGACGAGTATGCGTTCAAGTACGATACAGTAAAGCTTGACTTTGATAAAAAGTTTGTTGACCGTTATACAGGTATCCAAATCAGCAACGAATGTATCGTTGATACTCTCAAATCTTTGGGCTTTGAGGTTAAGCTCAGCGGTGACGATTTTAGTGTAGTAGTTCCAAGCTGGAGAGCAACCAAGGATGTTACTATAAAGGCTGATATCATTGAAGAAATCACCAGAATTTACGGCTATGATAACTTTGAAATCAACACAGCAGATGCACCGCTTTATCCTGTTCGTGCAGACCTTGAAAAGACAGTTGAGGATAAGGTGAAGGATATTCTGGTAAAGAGATATTCACTTCACGAGCTTCACTCCTATGTATGGGCATATTATGACGAATACAAGGCTCTTGGCATTGAGGTTGAGGATAATATCAAGCTGGTTAATGCAACCAACCCGAATATTGAAACTATCAGAAAGTCAATTATCCCCACACAGCTTTGTCAGGTTAAGTACAACACAGGATTTGCTCCCGATTTCGGCGTGTTCGAGGTAGGCAGAGTGGTTAATGGTGTAAATAGCGACAACCTTTGCGACGAACGCAAAAAGCTTGCAATAACACTCTTCTCAAAAACTAAATCGGTTGAAGAACTGTATCTCGGACTTCGTGATATGCTTGCAGTTGTTGCAGATGACATCAAGCACGAGGAACTCAGCTTTGAGAAAATTGAGGCAACCCATTCATATCAGCATCTTAAGAATCTTAACAAGATTTACTGTGGAGAAACAGCTATTGGTGAAATGGGTGTTGTTCATCCGGTTGTTTCAAAGAAGATAGATAAGAAGGCGGCTATTGTATACGCAGAAATTGATATGGCAACCTTTGCCGAAATCAAAAATGCAAGCATTTCATACAGCGAACCCTCAAAATATCCTGAAATGGAGATTGACCTTTCTTTTATCTCGGATATGTACGCACCTATCGGCGGTGCAATAAAGGCTGAAAATTGCGACCTTATCAAAAAGGTAAGTGTGGTAGATACCTACACCGACGAGAATGGTAAGTCAATCACCGTTCGCCTTGTGTTCTCTCACCCCGAAAGAACTCTTACCAAGGAAGAGGCAATGGCAGTTGTTGATTCAATCGTTGCCCGACTCGAAACAATGGGCGTTTCAATGAAGAAATAAGACATATAACAAAAAATCACGAAGCATTTAATGCTTCGTTATTTTTTTATGCTTTACAAATATCTTTTATAACCTCGCTTGCAATTATAAGCCCTGCAACCGAAGGCACAAACGCCGTGCTGCCGGGAGATTGCTTTTTTGCATCGGGATTTTCGGAGAATAACGGCTTTATAGGAGTCTCTTCCGAATAAACTACCTTAAGTGCCTTTACACCACGATTTTTGAGTCCTCGTCGCATAACCCTTGCAAGCGGGCATCCGGAGGTCTGGTATATGTCGCAAACCTTAAGCTGTGTTGGATCTAATTTGTTTCCCGTGCCCATTGAACTTATAATTGGTATACCTGATGCTTGTGCACGCACGGCAAGCTCCAATTTGGCACTTACAGTATCAATAGCATCAATAATATATGAATATCCTGAAAGGTCAAAATTATCCGCATTTTCGGGCAAGTAGAATACATTGTGAGTGATTATCTCTGCTGACGGATTAATGCTTAAAATGCGATTTTTCATCGCCTCGGTCTTTTTTTTGCCAAGGGTTTCAAGCGTTGCAATAATCTGACGGTTGAGGTTGGATTCTGCAACCGTGTCAGAATCGAAAAGAGTAAAGTGTCCGACTCCTGACCGGGCAAGTGCCTCAACTGTATGTCCGCCCACACCGCCGAGACCGAAAATCGCAACACGGGCATTTTTCAGTTTTTCCATATTTTCAGCTCCAAGGAGCATTTCGGTGCGTGTGAAGATATCAGACATTTTATTTTTTCACTTTCATATTCATTAATCTTATAATAACGGGAGTCAAAACAATATTAAGAACCAGTTCTATAACAAAGTTGAAGCTGAATATGGTAATCAGAAATGCAGTAACATTACCATACCACTCAATTAAAGTCGGGATGAAGAATATCACGCAGCCTAACAGAAATACACCGGTATTTGCAATAGGACTGATAATAGCTGCAACAGCGGATGCAATGGTTGGGTTAAGCTTTTTTAAAAGCTTGAAGACAAGTGCAGGAAAAAGACCTGCCGCAATGCCTTTTGCAATAACAGTAACAAATGTACCTGCGGCGTTGACTGCCCAAAATGGTGCAGCATCACCGGTTAGCAGAACTGTTATGCCGAAAACCAAGCCAAGCCATGCGCCCATACCTGCCCCGCAGGTCAATGCACCAACGACTATTGGAATAAGGGAGAGTGTGATTGAGAATGTTCCAAAGCGTATAGCCATACTGAGGTATTGCAGGACAATAACCAATGCAGTCAGTACCGCGCCGAGGACCATGGTTTCGGTTGACATTTTTCTCTTTTGTGTTTTCATAAAAATTCCTCCTTGCTGTCGTTCGCAATATTGCGATACAACGCATAAAATTTTTATATCAACTCTGCATAGCAGAGAGATATTCTAACTGTTCTTTTTGTATAAAATATAAAGTCCTTTAAGAACTAAATCAACATCAAGTGCGATGTCGTGCTTGCAATGGCATACAATGGTGGATGCAAGTCCACCGGTTGCGTAAACCTTAAGATTTTCGCCGACTTCGGCATTATAGCGGTCAATCATTCCGTCGATAAGACTGGCGTTACCGAATACTACACCCGAACGCATACAGTCAACGGTATTTTTACCGGCAACCGACTTTGGTGCCTCTAAGCTGATTTGCGGAAGCTGTGCAGTTCCGCTGGCAAGAGCCTTAAGCCCGATGCTTACACCCGGTATAATGGAAGCACCCACAAATGCTCCGGAATTATCCATAAGCATTATCTTGGTAGCAGTTCCCATATCAATTACCAGTGATGGACTGCCATAGATGTGGTGTGCTGCAACGCAGGCGCAGATAAGGTCGGCGCCGACGCTTGCCGGATTGTCGCAATGTATGCCTATACCGGTCTTGATTCCCGGCTGAACCATAATGGGTTCAACGCCGTAGACAAGGTGTATTGCTTTCTTCATAACCGAATTGAGAGGAGGAACAACGGAAGAAATGATTGCTCCCTCAATTGCAGATTTGTCAACATTGTGAAGAGCGAGAACGCTGCGGATTTTTGTAGCATATTCGTCTTCTGTCTTGTTGGCGTTTGTTGCAATGCGGGCAACAAATGTAAGGCTTTCTTCAACAAAACCTCCAAGCACAATATTTGTATTTCCTATATCTATCGCAAGTACCATAAATATGACAATCCTCTCTATATATGTCTTTCAAGTAAAGTATATCACCATTTTGTAGGAAAATCAATACAAAAATGAAAGCAGTGCACCTAAAATGCACTGCTTTAACTTTATAATATGCTTTGTAAAAATTGCTTTGTTCTCGGGTCGTTGGGATTAGTGAAGATTTCTTCAGGACTGCCTTCCTCAACGATTTTTCCGTCAGACATAAAGATTACGCGGTCTGCAACCTCACGGGCAAATCCCATTTCGTGTGTTACCACAACCATTGTCATACCCTCTTTTGCAAGCTCTTTCATAACATCAAGAACTTCGCCGACCATTTCGGGGTCAAGAGCGGAGGTAGGTTCGTCAAACAGCATAACATCAGGGCTCATCATAAGCGCACGAACAATGGCAACACGCTGCTTCTGTCCGCCCGAAAGCTGTGCGGGATATGCTTCTGCACGGTCCGAGAGGCCGACTCTCTTAAGAAGTGACATTGCCTTTTCTTCAGCTACGGACTTTTCCATCTTAAACAGCTTCATAGGTGCAATGGTCAGATTTTTGAGAACAGTCATATGCGGGAACAGGTTGAACTGTTGAAATACCATTCCCATTCTCTGTCTGTGAAGATTGATGTTAACCTTTGGGTCGGTAATCTCAATTCCGTCAAAAATAATTTCGCCGGAGGTGGGAACTTCCAAAAGGTTAAGTGAGCGGAGGTAGGTGGATTTGCCTGAACCGGACGGCCCGATAACAACCACAACCTCACCCTTTTGAATACCGGAGGTCACTCCGTCAAGAGCTTTTATTGTGCCTTTGTTGTAGTGTTTACAAAGGTCTTTTGTGGAAATAAGGAAATTATCGTTCATTTATTCTCAATCTCCTTTCGAATATATTAAGGAGTTTTGTAAGTCCAACAACCATCACCAGATAAACAAGTGCAACAAGCAAAATGGGGTTAATCTGGTCATATGTAGTGTTCTTAATCTGATTACCTGCCTTTGTAAGCTCGATAACTGCCACATAGCCGGCAACAGATGTCTCCTTAAGCAAAGCAATCATTTCGTTGCCGATTGCAGGGAGAATGTTCTTAAATGCCTGCGGAAGAACGATAAGCCACATTGTCTGAACCTTGGAGAAACCAAGTGAGCGTCCGGCTTCGGTCTGTCCTGCATCAATCGCCATTATTCCGGAACGGATAACCTCGGCAACATAAGCGCCGGAGTTAATACCAAAGGTGATGATAGCCACCCATGTTCCGTCTTTTGCGTTTACAAAAATAATGAAGAATGAGATAAGAAGCTGAACAACAACGGGAGTTCCGCGAATAACGGTAAGGTATAGGTTACATATCATATCAAAGATTTTAAGCTTTTTGTTTCGGTCAGCAAAAACCTTGATTATTGCAACAATTGTACCGATAACGATGCCGATAAGGAGGGCACCGACAGTAATTATAATTGTCTTGCTGAAACCCTCAATAAGAGTTTTGTATCGTTCGGCTACGATAAAAGTGTTGTAAAGTGTGTCAAACCACTTAAAAAGCCAATCCATAGTAAAAACCTCGTCTCAATCAAAAAGCGGCGACAGTTGCTCGCCGCTTTTATCATATTTTAATCAGAATGTTTGATTATTCAGCGTCGTAGGGAAGTTCGTATTTTGCAAAGATTTCAGCGAGCTTTCCTTCAGCCTTGAGTTCAGCAAGAGCCTTGTTGATTTCAGCAATCAGGTCATCGTTGCCGAGCTTTGTTACGATAGCATAAGCTTCTTCTGTGAGAGCCTCGTCAAGAACAACTGTCTTGCCGTCCTGCTTTTCTGAAAGTGCCTTTGCAACTGCATTGTCAATTACAACTGCGTCAACCTTGCCTGCTGTAAGAGCAGAGATTGCTTCTGCACCGGTCTTGAATGACTGAACATTGTATTTGTTGTCGAGCAGATACTGTTCGCCGGTTGTACCTTCCTGGCATGAAACTGTCTTGCCGGTAAGGTCAGCTGCAGTCTTGATTGTGCTATCAGCCATAACGATAATTGCCTGTGATGCTGTGTAGTAGTCATCTGTGAAGCCCATGTTCTGTCTTCTTTCGTCGGTAGCTGTAACACCTGCGATTGCTACATCGTACTTGCCTGTAGCAGCACCGGTAAGAGCTGCGTCGAAGTCAATGTTTGTGATTTCGAGAGTCTTGCCAAGCTTTTCAGCAATAGCATTTGCAATGTCAACATCTGCGCCAACGATTTCTTCGCCTTCGAGGTATTCAAAGGGAGGGAATTCGGCGTTTGTTGCCATTGTAAGAGTGTTGTCGTCTTTTGCGCTGCCGCAACCTGCGAGGCAGCATACAGCCATCATAACTGCGAGAACTAAAGCAATAATTTTTTTCATTTCTAAATCCTCCTAAAGGTTTATGTAAAATAGATACTATTAATTTTAATGCAGAATATCGGTTTTGTCAAGGCTTTTTGACAAAAATACCCGTGCAAAACCTGCACGGGTAAAATTTTGTTTTTGCTGTACGGCGGATTAATACATTCCACCCATACCAGCACCTGCACCTGCCATAGCAGCAGCCTCAGCTGCTTCTGCTGCGGGGTTAGGTTTGTTTGCAACAAGGCTTTCTGTTGTGAGAACCATTGCTGCAACAGACGCTGCATTCTGGAGTGCTGAACGGGTAACCTTTGTCGGGTCAACAATACCATTCTTGAGCATATCCATATACTCTTCTGTAAGAGCGTTGTAGCCAATACCGATTTCGCTTGCCTTAATCTTGTTTACGATAACGCTGCCTTCAACACCTGCATTGAATGCAATCTGACGAACAGGCTCTTCAAGAGCACGGAGAACTGTCTTAACACCAATCTTCTCGTCACCCTCGAGTGAGTTCATAAGAGCTTCAACTGCGGGCATAGCATTGATGAATGCAGTACCACCGCCGGCAACAATGCCTTCTTCAACAGCAGCACGGGTAGCAGCAAGAGCGTCCTCGATTCTAAGCTTCTTTTCTTTCATTTCAACCTCTGTTGCAGCACCAACCTTGATAACTGCAACACCGCCTGCCATCTTAGCAAGTCTTTCGGTCAGCTTTTCCTTGTCGAATTCTGAGGTTGTGTCCTCAATCTGGTTCTTAATCTGGTTAACACGAGCTTTGATAGCATCAGCGTTACCTGCGCCGTCAACAATGATGGTGTTTTCTTTCTGAATCTTAACCTGACGGGCACGGCCAAGCTGTGCAATGGTTGCTTCCTTAAGGTCAAGGCCGAGGTCGTCTGTGATAACAGTACCGCCGGTGAGAATTGCAATATCCTCAAGCATAGCCTTTCTTCTGTCGCCAAAGCCGGGAGCTTTAACACCAACGCAGGTGAATGTTCCGCGGAGCTTGTTGACGATAAGAGTTGAAAGTGCTTCGCCCTCAATATCTTCAGCAATAATCATAAGCTTCTTGCCCTGCTGAACAATCTGTTCAAGGAGGGGGAGGATTTCCTGAATGTTTGAAATCTTCTTGTCTGTAACAAGAATGTATGCATCGTCAATAATAGCCTCCATCTTATCGGTATCTGTAACCATATAAGGTGTGATGTAGCCTCTGTCAAACTGCATACCCTCAACAACCTCTGAGTATGTCTCAGCGGTCTTTGATTCTTCCACGGTGATAACGCCGTCGCTTGTAACCTTTTCCATAGCGTCAGCAATAAGCTCGCCAATGCTGTCATCAGCTGCAGAAACTGCTGCAACTCTTGCGATATCGTCACGGCCGCTTATTTTTTTGCTGTTTTTGATAACTTCAGCAACAGCTGTCTCAACAGCAGCAGCAATACCCTTGCGGATAATCATAGGATTTGCACCTGCGGTAACATTCTTAAGACCTTCACGAACCAATGCCTGTGCAAGAAGAGTTGCGGTTGTTGTACCGTCACCTGCGATATCGTTTGTCTTTGATGCAACTTCCTTAACAAGCTGAGCGCCCATATTCTCAAAGGGGTTTTCAAGCTCAATTTCCTTTGCTATGGTAACACCGTCGTTTGTGATGAGGGGCGCACCGAATTTTCTGTCAAGAACAACATTTCTGCCTTTGGGGCCAAGTGTAACCTTAACTGTATTTGCAAGCTGGTTAACGCCCTGCTCAAGAGCGTGTCTTGCTTCTTCTCCGAATAAAATCTGTTTTGCCATTTTTCTGTCCTCCTGAAAAATTTAATTAACCTTCAATTTTAGCCAGAACATCGCTCTGACGAAGAATAGTATATTCCTGACCGTCAAGCTTAACCTCTGTACCTGCATACTTACTGGTAAGAACCTTATCGCCGACTTTCAGCTCCATAACAACTTCCTTGCCGTCAACTACGCCGCCGGGGCCAACTGCCACAACTTCTGCAACCTCGGGCTTTTCCTTAGCTGCACCGGTAAGAATAATACCACTCTTTGTGGTCTCCTCAGCTTCTACCATTTTAATAACAACTCTGTCTGCTAATGGTTTAATGTTCATATTGAAATCCTCCTTTAGAATTTATACTTTTTAATGTGTTAGCACTCTTATGTGTTGAGTGCTAACGGAATATATAATACAAAATAAAATGCCATAAATCAAACCGGATTACAGACGGTTATGGTTAATTATGGCCGATTATTTTGACTTATATACCAAAATCTTCAAAATGCGGTTATTTTTGCTCTAAAAGTACCGCTGCTATCGCAGAAATCCCCTCTTTGCGTCCCTCAAAACCAAGATGCTCGGTGGTGGTTGCCTTAACACTTACACAACCGATATCAAGACCGGATGCGGCAGCTATATTCTCACGCATCTTTTCGATGAATGGTGCAAGCTTAGGTGCTTGAGCAACAACGGTGGAGTCAATGTTGGAAATGGTGTAGCCGTGAGAGGAAATAAGCCGGCAAACTTCCTTTAATAGCTCAATGCTGTCTGCACCCTTGTATTTGGGGTCGGTATCAGGGAAGTGCTTGCCGATATCGCCAAGTGCCGCAGCACCGAGGAGTGCGTCCATAATTGCGTGAACCAGCACATCTGCGTCTGAGTGTCCTAAAAGACCAACAGAATGCGGAACTTCAACTCCGCCCAAAATCAGCTTGCGTCCCTCGCAAAGAGCATGGACATCGTAGCCGTAACCTATTCGCATAAAAACACTTCCTTAGTAATTATTTTTCAAAAATTGACAGATTGCCTCTGCAACAGGTAAATCCTCGGGGGTAGTTACCTTTATATTGGTGTGTTCACCGTCTGTAATTGCGACAGGCGTACCCGAAAATTCAACCACGGATGCATCGTCTGTGCCAAGAAAGTTTAATTCTTCGGCACGAATGTAGGAGAGCTTCAGGATATCCGCCCTGAATACCTGAGGCGTCTGTATACAGCGTAATGTACTTCTGTCCGGAGTACTTTCAACATTGCCACTTGGGTCAAGGACTTTAACTGTATCTTTGGGGACAACTCCGGGAACAACCGCACCGGACTCAAGTCCTATTTCGCATAACCGGTCAATAAGTTTGGGTGAAACAAAGGGGCGTGCACCGTCGTGAACTGCAACCAATGCATCGTTTTCCACAAGCTTTAAGCCGTTTATAACCGATTGTTGGCGTGTTTCGCCGCCGGGAACTATATCAGTAACCTTGCGGATACCAAATTCCCTTATCATATCCCAAACAGTTGGTATGTTCTCGGGCTTTGTCACAATTATTACATTGCCTATTGAGTCCGAGTCATCAAACTTTTTCAGGGTATGTGCAAGAACGGGGATTTCGTCAAGCAGCAAAAACTGCTTGTTGACACCCTCGCCCATTCTGCGGCTGTCGCCTGCCGCAACAATAATTGCGGTTGACTTTGGTTTTGCATATTTCTTTGAAAACATACAAGTCCCTCCGTGGAGTGTTATTCGTTCATCAGAAGTCCTTCGATTTCGCTGTAGGTTTTGCCTTTTGCAAGAATAAGTTCTGATATAAGTATATTCTTCGCATTGGAAAGCATTTTTCGCTCAGCGTTCGATAGTGATTTCTTTCTGTCGCGGAGAAGCAGGGTTTTTGCAACGGTGGCAACATCCATCAGGTCTCCGCTTTTAAGCTTTTCAATATTTTCTCTGTATCGTTGGTTCCAGTTGTCGTTGCAATCTTCGTTGCACGAGTGGAAGTGGTTGATGGCATCGTCAGCAGCGTCCTCGGACACTATTTTGCGAACGCCTATGGTTTCTGTGTTGTTTACAGGGAGCATGACTTTCATATCGCTGATAGAAATCTGCACAATATAGTATTGGTGCTCTTCACCCAGGATTTTTTTCTTTTCAATGTCGACAATGATGCCGGCTCCGTGCATTGGATAAACTACTCTGTCGCCTATGTGAAACACGCAAAGACTTCCCTTCATTTTTTGAAAACCTCCACAACCTTCTCGCACGAAATTATACTTGCCATTTTCTCGCCATATCCATCAAAAATACTCTCAAATACACAAAGTATTCGCTGCGTTTTTTGAAGAATCTGACAAAAAAATTTCTGCGTATAATTTGTGCGATAAGATTTTGGAGCTTTTCATCTTAATTATTATATACTTATTACTTTTTTTGCAAAATTATTTACAGAATTTGTCGATTACGGATTTTATGTCGTAAAAAGGACAAACCTCAATGTTTTTGAACTTTTTAAGCTTAGCCGTCCCTGATGCAGGAACAATACATTTTTTAAAACCGAGCTTTTCGCATTCGGCAATTCGTGCTTCTAAAAAGCTGCAGCTTCTAAGCTCACCGGTAAGACCTATTTCGCCGATTGCAACGGTGTCGCTGTCAATTGCAGTTCCCGTAAAGCTTGAGGCAGTTGCTAAAGCAAGGCCTAAATCCGCCGCAGGCTCGGTGATCCTGAGCCCCCCAACAATGTTTACATACGCATCGTATGTAGAAAGCCTGAGCCCTCCACGCTTTTCCAGCACCGCCATAAGCATAAGTGAACGGCTGAGGTCAGGCCCGCTTGCCATTCGCCGAGGATTGCCGAAAGAAGTAGGGGATACAAGTGCCTGAACCTCTGCAAGCACCGGTCTTGTACCCTCCATAGTGCATATAATGCACGAGCCGGGGACATTTTCCGGTCTGCCCGAAAGCATAGCCTGTGAGGGGTTGGGGATTTCCTGCAGTCCGTTTCCGCTCATTTCAAAAACGCCTATTTCGTTTGTCGAGCCAAAACGGTTCTTAACAGCACGCAGTATCCGGAACGATTGGTGACGGTCGCCCTCAAAATAGAGAACCGAATCAACGATGTGTTCCAGAACCTTAGGTCCTGCAAGCGAACCTTCTTTTGTAACATGCCCAACAAGAAATACCGATATGGAATTCTCTTTTGCAATCTTCATAAGTACCGAAGCTGTGTCACGGATTTGAGTGATATTGCCGGGCGTTGACTGAATTTCTGGATTAAACATTGTCTGAACCGAGTCAACAATGAGAATATCGGGATTTTCACGGAAAACGCAGTCGATTATCAGACTCATATTTGTCTCGGAATATATTTTAAGGTTTTCTGTTGTTATACCAAGACGGTCGGCTCTCAGTTTGATTTGCCTTTGTGATTCCTCGCCGGAAACATAGAGGATTTTTTTAGTCCTTCCAAGAGTCTCGCAAATCTGTAAAAGAAGTGTGGACTTACCTATTCCGGGGTCGCCGCCGACTAAAACAAGAGAACCGCTGACAAGTCCTCCACCGAGAACGCGGTCAAGCTCTCCCATACCGGTAAGAGTCCGCTCCTCGTCGGTTGAGTCAATGTCCCGTATGGTTTTGGGGACAGATGTGTGAGAAGAGGGGGTCGATATAACCGACGCCCTGGACTTCGCAGGGGCCTCGCTGATTACTTCTTCAATTATGGTGTTCCACGAATTGCAGGTGGTACACTTGCCCATCCATTTCGGGAACTGTGCACCGCATTCCGTGCAGGTGTAAACTGTTTTAAGCTTCATATTTAAATTCCTTTGAAACTATTTATTTAAAGTGTTTTTTGCAGCCGTAAAGGTGTTCTGCATAAGCATTGCAATGGTCATAGGACCAACGCCGCCGGGTACGGGAGTGATTGCTCCGGCAATCTTTTCCACTTCGTCAAATGCCACATCACCAACAAGTCTGCCGTCCTCCAGACGGTTCATACCAACATCAATAACAACGGCACCGGGTTTTACCATATCTGCAGTAACAAAGTTGGCACGGCCAACCGCTGCAACAAGAATATCTGCAGTTTTAGTGATTTCTTTGATGTTCTTTGTGCGTGAATGGCAGGTGGTAACAGTTCCGTTTTTATGGAGAAGAAGCATACTCATAGGTTTGCCCACAATATTACTTCTGCCGATTACAACGCAGGTTTTGCCCTCAACCTCAACCTTACTCTCTGCGATAAGCTCCATAATGCCGGCAGGGGTACAGGGTACAAAATCGTAGTCACCTATCATTATTTTACCCACATTTACGGGGTGGAAAGCATCAACATCCTTTTCGGGACGGATGGTGTTTATAACAGCCTTTTCGTCAAGGTGCTTGGGGAGAGGAAGCTGAACAAGAATTCCGTGAACCTTATCATCACAATTGAGCTTTTCAACAAGAGCTACAAGTTCTTCCTGTGTGGTTTCTTCGGGAAGAGCAAATTTTTCAGAATGCATACCAAGCTCCTGACACATTGCTTCCTTTCTGCCGACATAAACCTTTGATGCAGGGTCCTCACCTACTATGATTACGGCGAGACCGGGGAGTACGCCTTTCGCTTTCAGTTCTTCGATTTCCTTTTTCAGATTTTCCTTTATTCTTGCGGACACTGTCTTTCCGCTGAGTATTTCTGCCATTTTTATTTTCTCCTTTTTCCGGTTTTATAAGGCAATCGGGTCCGTAACCAACAAGGTCAAGCCGGTTTGCCTTTTTTAATGCCGTTAAAACTTTTGTGTAGTTTTCCGGCGATTTAAACTGCAAAAGTGCCCTCTGCAGTTGCTTTTCTTTGTAATCCGTTGCAACATAAACCGATTTTCCCGTTCTGGGGTCAATTCCCGTATAATACATACAGGTGGAAATGCTGCCCGGTGTGGGGTAAAAGTCCTGAACCTGTTCGGGACTCAGCTTGTTTTTGTTCAGGTACTGGGCAAGCTGTATTGCATCCTTTAATGTGCTTCCCGGATGTGATGACATAAGGTAAGGAACAACATATTGCTCCTTGCCGGTCTGCTTGTTTATTTTTTCAAACTTTTTAACAAAGCTTTCATAGACTTCGGACGAGGGTTTACCCATATATTTTAAAACATTATTTGAGATATGCTCGGGAGCAACTCTCAGCTGACCGCTGATATGGTGCTTGCACAGCTCACGGAAAAATGTCTCGTCCTTATCGGCAAGAAGATAGTCAAATCGTATTCCGGAACGGATAAACACCTTTTTTACCTTTGGGATTCTTCGTATTTTACGAAGCAATTCCAGATAGTCGCTGTGTGACACCTCAAGATTTTTGCAGGGAGTGGGGAAGAGGCATTGTCTGTCCTTGCACACTCCGTATTTAAGCTGTTTTTTGCAGGACGGAGCACGGAAGTTCGCCGTCGGACCACCCACATCGTGAATGTATCCCTTAAAGTTCGGCTTTTTTGTCATTGCCGTAACTTCACGGATGATGGACTCGTGACTCCTTGCGGTAACAGTTCTGCCTTGATGAAAAGCAAGGGTGCAGAAATTGCACGAGCCAAAGCATCCTCGTGATGAGGTGATACTGAATTCAATCTCATTAATTGCAGGTACACCGCCAAAGCTTTCATACATAGGGTGGTATGTCCCCTCGTACGGAAGTTCGTAAACTGCATCAAGCTCCTCCGTGGTGAGTGGCGGTGATGGGGGCAGTTGAACAATGCACTTGTCGGCATTGTCTGCCTGGATAATTGCTTTGCCACGGAATGCATCCTGTTCCTCGTATTGGATTTTAGATGCCTCTGCATATAGTTTTTTACTTTCACATACCTCGTCAAAAGACGGTATTTTTATGGATTTATCAGGGAATAAGCCTCTGCAGTCTTCAATATAGACTGTGCCGGGTACGCTTTTTATTTCATTTACGGGAACACCCATATCAAGAAGCTTCGCAATCTCAACAATCTGATGCTCGCCCATACCATAGATAAGCAGGTCTGCACCACTGTCGATAAGAATACTTCGCCTAACCTTGTCCGACCAATAGTCGTAGTGCGCAAATCGCCTGAGACTTGCTTCAACACCACCGATTATAACAGGAATTTTTTTGCCGTACGCTTCACGGATGCGGTTGCAGTAAACAATGGTTGCTCTGTCGGGACGCATACCGGTTTTGCCACCGGGTGAGTAAAGGTCGGTGGAGCGGACTTTTTTTGATACCGTGTAGCGGTTGACCATAGGGTCGATGTTTCCTGAGGAAACCAAAAAGCCAAGCCTCGGCTCGCCAAGAGCCTTGAAGCCTTCACAGCTTTGCCAGTTGGGCTGTGAGATTATACCCACTGAAAAGCCTGCCGCCTCCAACACACGGGAAATAATTGCGTGACCAAAGCTTGAATGGTCAACATACGCATCACCGACTACATAAACAAAGTCAAGTCGGTCTGTGTTAAGTTTTTTCATATCGTCCTTCGAAACAGGAAGAAACATATCAAAAAGCCTCGCATTTTTATAGTAATAATTTCTATTAAGTATACCACAAAGTATAAATTTTTTCAACATTTTTTTATACAAAATTTACTTGACGGAAAGGCATATTCCTTGTATAATAATTGTTAATATTTAAACAAAAATCGCATTTTTGGCGGCGTATAAAAAAGGAGAATTAATATGAGAGCAATTGTTACAGTTATGGGTATTGACCGCACCGGTATTATTGCAAAGGTAAGTGATTGCCTTTATCGTCATGGGGTTAATGTTCTGGATATTAACCAAACAATTATGCAGAATATTTTTACAATGATTATGTTGGTTGAACTTGACGGTGACGGTCAGGATACATCTGCACTTATTGCTGAACTTGAAAAAATCGGTAAGGAAATCGGCGTTGATATCCGTTTGCAGAATGAGGATATCTTCAATTCAATGCACAGAATATAATTTGCGGGGTTGACGGTTTATGATTAACACAAGAGAAATAATGGAAACAATCAAGATGATTGATGACCAGCATCTTGATATAAGAACTATAACAATGGGAATTTCTCTTCAGGATTGCATTGATAGCGATGCAAAACGCGCCTGTGAGAAGATTTATGACAAAATTACCCGCTCGGCAAAGGATTTGGTAAAAACCGGCGAGGATATCAGCCGCCAGTACGGAATTCCAATTATCAACAAACGAATTTCAGTTACACCGATTTCAATGATTGCAGGGGCAAGTGATGCAAAGGACTATGTTTGCTTTGCCGAAACTCTTAACCGTGCTGCGATTGAGACGGGTGTAAACTTTATAGGCGGTTATTCGGCATTGGTGCACAAAGGCTTTACCAAGGGCGATAAAATACTTATAGATTCAATTCCCGAAGCGCTTGCAACAACAGACAGAGTGTGCTCATCTGTTGGCGTTGCCACAACAAAAGCGGGTATTAATATGGATGCCGTTAAGCTTATGGGTGAGGTAATCAAAAAATCGGCAGAGCTTACTGCTGATAACGACTCGTTCGGTTGCGCAAAACTTGTTGTGTTTGCAAATGCTGTTGAAGATAACCCATTTATGGCAGGAGCATTCCACGGCGTGGGCGAGGGCGACACCGTTATAAATGTAGGTGTCAGTGGCCCCGGAGTTGTAAAATCAGCACTCGAAAAGGTCAAGGGTGAAGATTTTGGTACAGTTGCAGAGGTGATTAAAAAGACTGCATTTAAAATCACCCGTATGGGTCAGCTTGTTGCGCAGGAAGCGTCAAGACGGCTTGATGTGCCTTTTGGCATTGTGGACTTATCCTTAGCACCTACTCCCGAGATTGGTGACAGCGTTGCATATATCTTAGAGGAAATGGGTCTTGAAAAATGCGGAACTCATGGCACAACAGCGGCACTTGCACTTCTTAACGATGCGGTTAAAAAGGGCGGCGTTATGGCATCAAGCTATGTTGGCGGACTCAGCGGTGCGTTTATCCCTGTTAGCGAGGATGCAGGTATGATTGCGGCGGCAGAATGTGGTGCATTGACGCTTGATAAGCTTGAGGCGATGACCTGTGTATGCTCGGTTGGTCTTGATATGATTGCAATTCCCGGTGATACCTCGGCTTCGACAATTTCTGCAATTATTGCAGACGAAATGGCAATCGGTATGATAAACCAGAAAACAACAGCGGTCAGAATAATTCCGGTTATCGGCAAAGGTGTAGGTGAAACCGTGGAATTCGGCGGACTTTTGGGCTACGCCCCCATTATGCCGGTTCATAACTATTCAAGCTGCGACTTCATAAATCGTGGCGGAAGAATTCCGGCACCGATACACAGTTTAAAGAATTAACATAAAAAAGGATGGCTTTATGCCATCCTTTTTGAAAATAAAGACAAACTATAAATATTAAAAAGTTTTTGCAACCTTTGCGGTAGTTTAAAAGTATTATATTCAGAGGGATTCCTTATGGACACAAAGCGTCATATTGTTGAAAAATATTTTGATATGATTTATAAGCTCGCCTTGTCTCAGACCAAAAACCGCGAACACGCGGACGATGTGGTGCAGGAGGTTTTTTTGAGATATATAAAAACCGACACCGACTTTCAAAGCGAAGAACATATAAAGGCGTGGCTTATCCGTGTTACGCTTAATTGCAGTAAAAGTATATTTACAACAAGCTGGCACAAAAAAACCGTTCCGTTGTCCGAGCGTGAGGATATGCCGGTGTTCGATGCAACCGAAAAGAGTGATGTATATTACGCAGTGGCGGAGCTTCCGCACAAGTATCGTGCGGTTATTCATCTTTTTTACTATGAGGATATGTCGGTGGAGCAGATTTCAAAATATCTGGGAACAAACCCCTCAACCGTAAAATCACAGCTTAGCCGCGGCAGAAAAATGCTGGGCGAAAAGCTGAAAGGAGGATATGACTTTGTTTAAAAAATACTACAAGGCGGCAAATGACGATATAAAGCCAAACCGTGAACTGATTGATGAAATATTTGAAAAAGCACAAACAAAAAAACCGGCAAAAAAGGTATTCAGATTTAAGCCGGGCTACGGCACGGCAATTGCGGCAGTTCTGGTACTTGTTATGGGCATCGCGGCACTTCCCCAAATTAATCCTGCAATCGAAACGCCTTTGGAGAAAAGCGTTCAGCCAAGGCAAATAGAGGCAGCGGAGATAAAAAGCGCAGAGACTGTTACCGAAAAACCGGCAGAAACACCGATAAAACAAAATGATGTACCGCAACCGGCTGCCACAACAGAGACAGATGCAGAGAGCACACCATCAATGGCACGAATGACCCCGCCAACTGATGCAGTTTGCGAATTTATGATTACAGAGCTGAGTGAAGTGACGGAAGAGGAACGGAAAAGTATTGAGGATAATCTTCGTCGGAAATTTGGTGAAGTTGATGCAGAAACGGGCAATCCTTTTATATTTGAAATTGCCGGCAAATCGGAGTTCGGCGGCGAAACGGTATATGTTGGCAGGTGGCGCTGGTGGGTCAAAGACCATAGCTCGCTGCTTTGCGAGTTTGTACTGAATGAACAGCTGACCGAAATGTACGAGTGCAGTCCTTGCGGAGAGGACGGCTTGGTAAAGTGGACTAAAACGAATAATTTATTGGAATAAAACAAAAACTCTGTGGATATAAATTCTGCAGAGTTTTTTATTAGAAATTAATAACAAAAAATTAGAAAAACGGTCAATAATTGCAATCATTAACACAATTTCAGAAAGTTGTTGACTTTTTAAATTATAAGATGTATTATATATAAAGTTGCGATTTTTTACATATTTAATATAAAAGAATATAGTGTAATCAACGGAGGGAGGGTTCCTGTGTTACAGATAAAAAATAATCTGACCGCATCTTTGGAATATCTCAAAGTATTTTTGAAGTGGCTGATAATTGCGATAATTGTAGGTTTGACAGGCGGAGTGGTCGGTAGTGCCTTCCATATAAGCGTCGAATTTGTAACCGAACTCCGTCACCTTAACAAATGGCTTATCCTGTTTTTACCGGCAGGAGGTGTTGTGATAGCTGTACTATATCGATTGTTTAAAGGCTATGGCAAAATTGATACAAATCGTGTTATCGAGTCTGTACGCAGCGAGGAATCTGTTCCGATTGTGATGGCACCGCTGATTTTCGTCAGCACCGTGATTACCCATCTCTTAGGCGGTAGTGCCGGAAGAGAGGGCGCTGCGCTCCAGCTTGGCGGAAGTATTGGTTATGCCTTGGGCAAGGTGCTTAGACTTGATAAAAAAGATAAGCATATAATTGTTATGTCGGGTATGAGTGCGGTATTTGCGGCAGTTTTCGGGACACCTGTTACGGCAATGTTCTTTGCGTTAGAGGTAACAAGCGT
>JAZQLR010000043.1:0-5814 GCA_045542775.1 Clostridia bacterium | reverse complement strand
ATCACCTCTGCCTGCTCTGCCGCAGACCTGAGTGAAAAGCGAAAATCCCTTTTCATTGGCACGGAAATCATCAACAGCGAGTGCCGTATCCGCCGCAAGTACACCAACCAAGGTCACATCGTGAAAATCAAGGCCTTTTGTTACCATTTGTGTGCCCAGCAGAATATCCGCACCCTCGTTTTTGAACTTATCGAGAATTCTTTCGTGGCCGCCTTTTTGCGATGTTGTATCGGTATCCATACGGAGAACCTTTGCCTCGGGGAACAAATTTTTGAGTTCTTCCTCTATCTTCTGTGTACCCGTGCCGAAGTATCGTACATACTTTGATCCACATTCGGGACATTCGCATACATTCTTCATTGTGTAGCCGCAATAATGGCAGGACAAGGAGTCAGATTTTTTGTGGTAGGTCATTGCAATACTGCAATCGGGGCAGTTGATTACCTCACCACATTCACGGCAGGATACAAAGGTCGAATATCCACGCCGATTTAAAAACAGTATGGTCTTTTGACCGATAAACAAATTTCGTTTTATTTCTGCCTGAAGTGCAAGACTTAGCGGTGAACGGTTTTTATTCTCAAAAAGCTCTCCACGCATATCAACAATTTTAACCGTCGGCATTGCGCCCTCGTTGTAGCGTTTTGTCATCTCGAACAGGGTATATCCCCCGTTTTTTGCCTTATAATACTCGGTTACTGAGGGGGTTGCTGATGCTAAAAGCAGAACGCAGCTTGCATCCTCTGACATTTTTTCTGCAACCTCAATTGCGTGGTATCTGGGCGTTGTTTCCGACTTATAGCTATTTTCGTGCTCCTCGTCAAGAATTATTATCCCGACATTTTTCATAGGCGCAAAAATCGCTGACCTTGCACCTACAACCACGCGAACCTCGCCTTTTTTTATACGGTTCCACTGGTCAAATCTCTCGCCATTTGACAGTGCGCTGTGGATTACTGCGACTCGATTACCGAATCTGCCTACAAATCTTTGAACCATCTGCGGTGTCAAAGATATTTCGGGGACAAGCATAATTGCGTTCTTCCCCTTTTGCATTACCCGTTCAATCGCCTGCAAAAATACCTCGGTTTTGCCACTTCCGGTAACGCCACGGAGAAGTATCTTTTCGTGCTCACCCGAATCTATACGGTTATACAGATGGTCAATAACCGTTTTCTGCTCCTCGGTGGGGGTATATGCCGTTGTTTTTTCGTACTTTTCTTCGTTGTACGCTTCCCTTACTACCTGTTCGCTTTCAACAGTTATATAGCCTTTTTCTTTAAGGTATCTGACTGCATCGTATGTGCCGCCCTTTTCCCTGATAAGCTTTGCAAGGGGAATATCGTCCGACATTATAAGTGCCTCAAGCACTCTTGCACGGGCAACTGCACGGTTTTGCCTTAACTCCTCTTTAAGTTCAAATGCCATATCTCTATCGATTGCAAGGCGTGCGTAGTTCTCGGTTTTTTCACCCACACCGGAGGTCATACCCGGCGGAGTTGTGAGCCTTATTGCCTGATACAGTGAGCAGAAATATCTTTGGCTTATCCAAAGACATAGCTTAAGCGTATCGGGTGGACAGACCGGTTCTGTTCCTAAAACTTTACTGACCGGTTTTAAAGAATTAAACTCACTAATTTCCGGCATACCAACAACAATGCCTTCCACCAATTTATTGCGGAAGCCAAAGGGAACAAGCACACGCATACCTATTTGCATTTTGTCCTCGAGACCCTCGGGGACTTCATAGTCAAAGGTGCGGTCGATATTCTGTTCCTTGTTGTTGAGAACTACCTTTACAATCATAAGTTTTTCACTTTCCCGAAATTTACATATTAATAAGTAAGGGACTACCTCAGATACAGAGCAGTCCCTCAAGTATTAAAGCTCAGCTTCGCCGTCTGTAGCTGCCGGAGCAGGCTCAACAGTCTTAACCTTTGCAACAGCCTCGATTTTATTTTCGTAAATCTCGTTTACTGCAACTGTAACATCTTTTGATGTTTCAACCTCGGAAAGCTTCTGTGCACCTTCAACCAGCTGTCTGGTTCTCTTTGCTGTTTCTATTACCAGAGCGTATCTGCTGCCTGTCTTTTTTACCAGTTCGGTAATGGGGGGATAAATCATCATTTTACATCTTCTCCTTTTCGCTTTTCATTATGTTTTCTATGTTAATTACCGCAGTATCCAAATCATCATTTACAACGGTATAATCATACTTATCCATCTGGCTGAGTTCCCAGTCAGCTGCGGCAATACGTTTTGCAATTTCCTCGTCGCCCTCTGTGCCTCTGCCCTTAAGCCGCTCAAAAAGAGTTTCCTTATCCGGCGGAGCGATGAATATCAAAACTGCATCGGGGCGTTTAGTCTTTACATCAAGTGCACCCTGCGCATCAATTTCAAGAATAACACTTATTCCGCTTTCCAGATTTTTCTCAACTGCGGCAATGGGCGTTCCGTAATAATTGCCGTTATACACTGCCCATTCAAGAAACGCCGCATCGTCAATCATTTTTTCAAATTCCGCTTTGGATTTAAAGTAATATGTCACGCCCTCTGTATCCTCGCATCTTGGGGTACGGGTTGTTGCGGAGACCGAAAGCTTAATATCATCATTTCTTGAAAGAATCAACTTGCAAACCGTACCCTTACCCACACCAGAGGGGCCGGAGATAACAAAAAGTCTGCCCTTATTCTTCATTCTCGATTTCTCCTTCGTCACGGGTTTCAGTTGCGTCTTCCTTAACCGCTGCACGGCCCGCAATAGTTTCGGTCTGGATTGCAGACAGAATAATATGGTCGCTGTCGGTTATAATAACCGCACGGGTGCGGCGGCCGCATGAGGCATCAATCAAGAGGCCCTTGTCACGGGCGTCCTGAACAATACGCTTGATAGGCGCAGATTCGGGGCTGACAATCGCAACCACTCTGTCGCCCGATACGATATTACCAAATCCAATATTTATAAGCTTCATAACTTCTCACCTGTTTTATTCTATGTTCTGAATCTGTTCTCTTATCTTTTCAATCTCGGACTTCATATTGACTATAAGCTTGGCGATCTCAACATCGTTTGCCTTTGAGCCCATAGTGTTTGTTTCGCGGTTCATTTCCTGAATCATGAAGTCGAGCTTTTTACCAATCGGCTCGTCTGTGCATATCATCTTTTTGAATTCCTTGATATGGCTTGCGAGTCTCACTGTTTCCTCGCCGATATCTGTCTTTTCCGCAAAGATTGCCGCCTCGGTGATAATTCTTGTTTCGTCAATATTCTTATCCTCAAGAACCTCGGAAATCTTCTTTTCAAGGCGTGCTCTGTACTCTGCAACAATTGCAGGATACCGCTTTTCAACCTCTGCAAGATTTTCTGCAAGGCAGTCAAGATGTGAAAGAATATCCGCTTCCATATTCTTGCCCTCGTTGATACGCATATTTACAAAGTCTTCTGCCGCCTCGGAGAATACCTCGATTATCATTGCGGTAATTCTCTCCTCATCGTCCTCGTCACTTTCAATTTTAAAAATGTCGTGGTACTGGGAGATGGTTGAAATCTTTACATCGTCTTCAATACCGAATTCAGCAAGACTTTTGAGTGCGTTTATATAATTTTGGGCAACCTCACTGTCAATGGTAACAGTTTTGCCGCTACCCTCGGTGCGTTCAACCGAAACAAAAATTTCAACCTTGCCGCGGGAAATATATTTCGTTGCAGCCTGACGAATTTTGTCCTCAACAAACGAGTAATATTTGGGGACTCTGATAGATGCGTCCATATATCTGTGATTAACCGACTTTAAATTAACCTTAACTTCAAAACCGTCAATCAGTTTTTCGGCTCTGCCGAAGCCTGTCATACTTTTAAGCATTGCAAATGCCTCCTTTGGCGTATATTTACACACAATTTCCGCCATTTTAAGATACTTAATAAGAGTATACCATATATTTCCGAAAAAATCAAATAAATATTTGAAAATTTCCAAACTTTGTTGTATACTGTTTAAAATAAATGTTTTTTTGTAAAAAAGGTTTAGATTTATGGCATTTGACGGATTTGTAACACACGGAATTGTGGCAGAATTATGCGACATACTCATAGACGGAAAAATTGACAAAATACACCAGCCCGAAAAGGACGAGCTTACTGTTTCTGTCCGCACACGAGAGGGTCTGTTCCGTATGGTAATTTCTGCTGCAACCTCAAACCCAAGACTGCATCTTACCCAAAGAAACCGCGAAAATCCCATTACCGCTCCGCTTTTTTGTATGATTCTCCGAAAGCACCTTGCCGGCGGCAAGATAAAAAGAATTACTCAGCAGGATTTTGACCGAGTAATCAGGATTGATATTGAATGTTATACAGAAATGGGCGACCTGACCGAGAAAAGTCTGATTGTTGAAATTATGGGCAGGCACAGCAATATTATATTTATCCAAAACGACAACAAAATAATTGACAGCATAAAGCACATCGACTTTACCACAAGTGCGGTGCGTCAGGTTTTGCCCGGACTTTTTTACGAGTTGCCTCCGACGCAGGATAAAACCGACCCAACAAATGCGAAAGAAACAGAGTTTTGTGAAAAGCTGAAATCTACTTCTTCTGATACGCTTTTAGATAAATTTCTCGTATCGGAATTTATTGGTATGAGTCCCCTTTTAGCACGGGAAATTGTTCACCGCCACACCGGCAACACCAAAGCATTTGTTTCAGATGTTGATGCAGAAAAATTTGCCGTACACACCATTGGCTTTATAAAGGACTATTTATCCCATCCTTTTGGCGGCTGCGTGGTGTTGGATAGTGACACAGGCAAGCCGGTTGCGTTCTCGTGTGTGGAGCTTATGCAATACTCAGGGCTGGGTAAGATAAAAAAATGCGAGTCGCTCAGCGAGGCGGTTGAGACCTTTTTTGCTGAGAGAGATTTGCACGACAGACTCTCTCAGAAATCTGCAGGAACGCTTAAAGTAATCAACAACAATCTTGAGCGTTGTGAAAAGAAGATAACGCTTCATACCGAAAACATAAAAAAAGCTGAAGATCGTGATAAATACAAAATCTATGGCGACCTGCTGACCGCAAATCTTTATCAGTTGCCTGCGGGAGCGGAAAAAGTGGTGTTGCAGAACTACTACAGCGAAAATCTTGAGGATATAGAAATTCCGCTGAAGCCGGAGCTTTCGCCATCAAAGAATGCACAAAGATACTACAAGCTGTTTACAAAGGCAAAGGCAACTGAAGAACATTCAAAGAGGCAGCTTGAAGAGGCTATTGAAGAAAAGGCATATCTTGAAACCGTTTTAGACAGCGTAAACCGCGCTTCAAGCTACACCGACATAAGCGAAATACGGGATGAGCTTGCGGAGCAAGGCTATATTTCGTCAGGAAATCCAAAAAAGAAAAAGGCGCAGAAGAAGTCTGCACCGATTAAATTCATTTCCTCCGACGGCTATACCATTTTAGTCGGCAGAAACAACAAGCAAAACGACGAGCTGACCATACGCACCGCATATTCAACAGATATGTGGCTGCATACAAAAAATATTCCCGGCTCGCATACGCTTATCCGCACCGGAGGGACGGGAGAAGTTCCCGACAACACTCTTGTTGAAGCTGCAATCATTGCCGCATATTACAGCAAGGCTCAAAAGGCAACGGGTGTTGCCGTGGACTACACGCTTATTAAAAACATACGCAAGCCCAATGGTTCAAAACCCGGATTTGTAATTTATGAAACGAATTACACTGTATATGTTACACCCGATGAAAAGCTTGTTGAAAAACTTAGGTTTGAAGAATAATTTTTTCAAAAAAAATCC
>JAZQLR010000042.1:0-7143 GCA_045542775.1 Clostridia bacterium | reverse complement strand
TTTGTAATCAATAATATTTTCTTATGGCATTTTTAGTTTTTGTATGTTATACTTTATCTCAGGTGATTAATGTGAAAAATATAATTAACAAAATAAGTAACTTTTTTGGCCACCGCAAAAACGGATGCATCGCATTACTTTATGCACTTTTAAGTGCGACTCTTATCTACTACTGCTTGGAGCTTGGCAACAAAAATCCGCTTTTCAACGGGGTATTTTATACCTTTGTAAATATCCTTACGGTATTTGTCGTTATGTCGGCGGTGTTTATATTCGTGCGCAGATGGTGGATTTCGTCGCTTGTAGTGGGAATTCCCCTGACCGCACTCAGTATTGCCAACTACTACACCCTTATCTACCGGAATTCGCCCATATCCACTCAGGATATACACAATGCCGGCACGGCGCTTTCGGTACTGGATAGCTACAGCTTCCCCCTCAACCTGTTTGTGTTGGGAATTATTCTGTTCTTTGGCTTGAATATTGCCGTTTGCGTTCAGCTTTTTAAGCGTGAAAAGTTATTGAAACGCACATTTAAAAACTCGGTAATTGCAACCGTTTGTCTTGCCGCGTTTGGCGGATTATTTTTACACTCGGTTTATTTTTCCGAAAACCCCATAAAACCCCGAAACACCTTTGTGTGGTCGTGGGAGGACTCGTACTATAAATACGGCTACGCAGCAAGCTCCATCGAGGTCTTTCAGAACTCGGTTAATATGATAAACAAGCCTGAAAACTACTCGGAAGAAAATCTGCACAAACTCGCGAATTCCACCGACACTACCGATACAGAAACACGCACTCCGGATATAATCCTTATTCTCAACGAGACCTTTTACGATATGCGTGATTTGGTTGACATTGAGACCGATGCTCCCATTATGCCGTTTATTGACAGCATCAAGACCTCGGGACGCACGGTTGTTGCCGGAACAGGCGGCGGTACAAACAAAAGTGAATACGAGTTTTTAACCAGCAATTCACTTCAGCTTATGCCGGCAATCACGCCCTTTAACTACCTTGATTTTGACAATGCCAACAGCATTGTGAGCTATCTTGAGGGGATGGGCTACACCTCGTGGGGAGCGCATTGTGCTGAACCGCTCAACTATGAACGGGGAATTGTATATCCCAAGCTTGGATTTGACAGCGTGCTTTTTGACACCGATTTCGGCGAAAAGGAACGCTACGGAGACCGTCCGTACGCCACCGACGAATTTGTTTACGGCAAAATGCTTGAGGATTACGAAAAGATGGGCGCTTCGCCAAGACTTATGTATATGCTGACAATCCAGAACCACGGCAACTGGGACATTAACCCCGAGGATGCCGACACGGTACATTCCCTTACCGATTTTGGCGATTACACCGATGATATCAACGAATTTATGAGCTGCGTCAGAGAATCCGACCGGGCATTTGAACAACTGACCAAATACTTTGAAAACCACGACAGAGATGTTATAATCTGTATGGTTGGCGACCATGCTCCATCGTTTGCAACAGCTCTGGTTGATTCGTCTCAGCTTGAAGTCACCTTTAACCTGCGGTCTACGCCCTATGTTATCTGGTCGAACTTCGACATAGCCGAAGATACTCCTGCCGAGCTTTCAATGCCCGTACTTGTTCCAACCACTTTGGAGCTTGCAGGCGTGCCGCTTTCGCCTTATTACAGACACATACTGAATATGGCAGAGACAACACCGGTTATCACGGCATTCAACCTTTATAAAACTGCAGCGGGCGAAGTATTTAATTACGCCGACAGCACAGACCATAAACATAACATTAATATTTATTTTGATATGGTATATAATAATGTTGCAAATAAAGACAAGCGTATAAACAAAATTTTTCAAGCAATTAAAAAGGACTGAATAAAATGAATTTGACTTATGACAATCAGATAAAAGAATGGATAAAAGATAACGAGGATGGTCTTTTAGAGACTTGGATTGAAATTGCAAAAATACCCGCAATATTAGGCGATGCCGAGGACGGTGCGCCCTTTGGAAAGGCTTGCGCCGAGGCACTCTCAAAATGTGCCGGTATATTCAAGGACCGTGGCTTTGATGCAAAGGTCTATACCGACAGTGGTTATGCTTTGGTAAACTTTGGCGACGGGGATAAGACAATCGGCATATTCTCGCACAGCGATGTTGTTCCCGTTGGCGAGGGCTGGCTTTACACCGAGCCGTTTGAGCCGGTTGTAAAGGACGGCGCATTAATCGGCAGAGGTGTTGAGGATAACAAATCGGGTATTATGGCGGCACTTTGTGCAATGGAGATTATCCGAAAATTCAATATTCCGCTTAAATCAAAGCTGCAGCTGTTTATCGGCTCCAACGAGGAGACCGGAATGAAAGACATTGAAGCCTTTGTAAACGAGCAGCCAATGCCGGAAATTTCGCTTGTCCCCGATGCGGAATTCCCTTGCAGTACCGGTGAAAAAGGAATTTGTCACTTCTGGGCATACTCCGGCGATAAAACAGTTGACATTCTTGATTTTTGCGGTGGCGGGGCATTTAACATTGTGCTTGACAAGGCAACCGTAACCCTTAAATATTCACCCGAGCTTGAGGCAGAGCTTTCAGGTAAGGCAACCGATAAACTTTCGGTCAACTGCAATGGCAACCAAATTACAGTTTGCGCAACCGGAATTGCAAAACATGCCTGCGAGCCGGAGGGTTCGATTAATGCCGCATATCTTTTAGCCGAGCTTTTGGCGGATACCGCCGCACTATCGGACGCTGACCGCAAGATTATGGCTCAGGCAAAGCACATACTTGGCTGTCCCTTTGGAACAACAATGGGACTTGACCATTGTGACGAACTTTTTGGCAAGCTTACATTTGTTAATGGTATGGTATGTCTGAAAGACAGCTCGCTTGGCCTTTCATTTGATATGCGTTACAGCAGTGCTCTTGACCACACCGTGCTTGAGAAATCGGCAATCGATGCATTTGGGGATTTGGGTTGGAAAATTGAAGTTGACAGCAATCTTAAGGGATTTTCCATTGATGCAGACAGTAAAATTGCTGAGATATTTGAAGAAATTTATCGTGAAGTTACCGGAACTGCGAAAAAGAGCATTAAACTTGGCGGCGGAACTTATGCAAGAAAAATTAAGAATGCATTCTCTGTTGGAACATTCACCCAAACCGCAGACCGACCCGAGCCACAGCTGAAAATGCCGGCAGGTCACGGCGGCGCACATCAGCGCGACGAAATGATTGACCTTGAAAGCTTCTTTGCGGCAGTGAGAGTCATTACCCATTATATTATCGCAATGGATGAAGAGATTAACAAATAATAAAAAGGCAGAAACGATACATCGTTTCTGCCTTTTTATTATTTATGATAAGTTTTACCTTCAATGATTGTGAAACCTCTATAAATCTGTTCCGCAAGTATTACACGCATAAGCATATGCGGAAAGGTCATTTCGGAAAAGCTCAGTCTTACCGACGAGAGGCTTTTCACCTTTTCTGAAAGTCCCATCGAGCCGCCGATTAGAAATACCAGCTTGCTTGTTCCCTCTACCGCACTTTTAGATATTAACTCCGCAAATTTTTCAGACGGCATCTGCTTGCCCTCGACACACAGGGTTATCACCTTTGCACCTTTGGGGATTTTGGCGATTATCCGTTCTGCCTCGCAGTCTAAAACCGCCTCTTTTTCAACCTCGGTGGGATTTTCAGGAGTTTTTTCGTCCTTTACCTCAATCACCTCAAACCGGCAATATGCCGAGAGCCTTTTTGCATACTCCTCCATTGCCGATACATAGAACTTTTCCTTAAGCTTGCCCACCGTAATCAGCGTTACCCCCAGCATTACGGCTGAAAGTAGTAGCCAACGCCACGCTTGGTCATAATAACCTTTGGCTCGGAGGGGTCATCCTCCACCTTTTCACGCAGGCGGCGCACGGTAACATCGACAGTTCGTACATCACCGTAGTATTCATAGTCCCACACGCTTTCAAGCAGGCTTTGTCTTGAGAAAACCTTGTTGGGCTGGCTTGCCAGGAATTTTATAAGGTCAAACTCTCTGATTGTGAGGTCAATCAGCTTGCCGTTTTTATACAGTTCATAACGGTTGAAGTCCAGTAAAAATCCACTGATTTCCAATTTTTCAGCAGGAACTTCGGTCTTATCCTCGAACACGGTCTGGTTGCGGCGCATATTTGCCTTTACTCTTGCCATAAGCTCGCGAACGCTGAACGGCTTTGTTATATAGTCATCAGCACCCAGCTCAAGGCCAAGCACCTTGTCGAGTTCTTCCTCCCTTGCGGTGAGCATAAGGATAGGAACAGACGATTTCTCGCGGATTTTTTTGCACACCGAAAAGCCGTCCAGCTTGGGCAGCATAACATCAAGCAAAATCAAATCCGGCTCTATCGTCATTGCCTTGCTTACCGCTTCCTCACCATCGTATGCCTCGAACACCACATAGCCCTCGCGCTGAAGATTTATCTTCAGAATCTCAACTATCGGTCTTTCATCATCAACTACTAAAACTTTCTTTTCCAAAATCAGCACCTCCCGGTCTGAATATTATACTTTTTCATTAATAACCCACATATTCAAGCGGGTTTACAAATTTGCCGTTTTTACGCACTTCAAAGTGCAGATGAGTGCCCGTACTGCGTCCGGTGTTGCCCATTTTGGCAATAACCTCGCCCTTGGCAACACGGTCGCCAACCTTTACATCAAGGGATGCACAATGTCCGTATGCGGTTTCGTAGCCGTTCTCGTGGTCTATCACTACATAATTGCCGTATCCCGACATCCAGCTGGCATAAGTAACCACTCCGCCGTCCGACGCCTTTATATCAGAGTTATACGAGCCGGCAATATCAACGCCGGTATGGCTTCTGTTCCAACGGCTTCCGTATCTTGACGACAGGCTACCGTAGGTAGGTCTTATAAAGCTTCCCGAGCCGGTTGTGGGAGGTCTCTTTTTAGTTCCCACCTTTTCAATCTGCTTGACGGGTTTTGTTAGGGTCTCGCTCTCCAGAACATCTTTTTCGGTCTGAACGCCATTAACCTTTGTAACTCTTGCAACAACCTTTGCCGTGCCCTCCTTACCCTTTTGGGTAATCACGCTTTTGCCCTCATATATGGTGTCATCCTTGATTTTTTCAACCTCGTAGGGGACTCCCTCGGTCATAGCAAGAGTCTGAACACTGCGGACAGAAAGCAACGGAGACGGCTGTTCTACCTTAATCTTCATTCCGGCTTTGATGTTATCCGATAAATCATCATTAAGCGCAAGTATCCGCTCCACCGACATACCAAAGCTTTCGGCAATATCCCAGAGCGTGTCGTTGTCCCTGACGGTATATTCCGTTGGCTGCATCTCGCCGTCCGTCAAGGCTTCAAGGGCTTCCTCCGGAGTTCTGAGAAGAGCTATGTGCATAAACTCTTTTTTAACCTCGGTATTTTCGCAAAAGTCAACCACCATATCGTCGGTTATTTGTTCGGGGGTGTATTTTTGCTTGTATCTGGTGAAAACCCAATCCGCAGCCTCCTGACTTGAGACTCCGAAAAGTGCTTCGCCGTCCACATACACCGCATAGCCCTCGACCATGGTATCAACATTGGCAAGAAGAGCATTTTCGAGTGCTTTGGCATCCGAGATTTCGTTCTCGGAAACAATTCTCTGCACAAAAACCGGCTGTTTTTCGTAATCGCTTTCCTCGCCAAAAAACAATCGCATTTGTTCCTTCACACCGTCAATTGCCTCGTAAACAGTTTCTTTATCGGTAACCATACCGATATTTTCGCCGTCGATAATTACCTCATAGCCAAAGCTCCAGTTAAGGGCATTGACCGTAACAGTAAGTAAAATTGCCGCAGCTGCCGTCACCATTCCTGTGACAATCTGGCGTCTGAACTCGCTCCACATACCGCCGACAGCCTTGATGTACGGACTCTTTCCAAAACCGGACAGATTAATGCTATATTTGAGTTTTTCAGAATTTTTCAAGCTCCAAAATACTGACCTTTTTAATTTTGCTATTATTCCCGGAGTAAACGCCTGACTTTTTGCGATTTTTCGCATATTCCATTTGTTACTCAAAAAATCACCTCACTCTGAAATCGCTGTATCTATACTATCATCAAAAGATTAACGCCGTTTAAATGAATTGTTACATTTTTGTTACCATCATAATCATTTTACTACAAACCACTAAAAAAAGCAAGAGAAACAACACGCTTTTTGACATAAAATATTTGACAAAAATATTTGACTTAAATAATATTTAGTGGTATACTTCTAAATATCAATAAAATTTATGGCTTGTATTCTTTCAAGCCGAAAACAGGAGGCACTTGCTATGACACAAATCAAAAAGGCAGAAAAACTTATTGACATTCTTCATAAAAACTGTAAACTTTCATTGGAGCAAGTCGCCGCCATTGCGGAAATGACTGTACCGGAGGCCGCCGCCGCCATTGAGACCCTTGAAAAAGAGGGTGTTATTATGGGATATGGTGCGGTTGTAAACTGGGACAAACTGCCGTCGGCAAAGGATAAGGTCACTGCATACATCGAGCTTAAGGTTACACCTCAGCGTCACAACGGCTTTAACCGCCTTGCACAGCAGATTTATCAGTTCCCTCAGGTAAAGTCAATGAATCTTATGAGCGGAAGCTATGATTTTGGTGTTACCGTTGAGGGCGAAAACATAAAGGATATATCACTTTTTGTATCCGAACACCTTGCTACTATGGAATGCGTCTTGAGTACGGCAACACATTTTGTTCTTAAATGCTATAAGGATGACGGTGTTGTCTTCTCTGGTGAAAAAGAAGACGACAGGGAGGTAATCTCACTATGAGTTTTAATCCCGAAAATCTGCTGAGCAAAACTGTCAGCAGCATACCGCCCTCAGGCATCCGTAAGTTTTTTGACATCGTTGCCGAGATGAAAGATGCCATTTCACTTGGCGTTGGCGAGCCTGATTTTGTTACGCCCTGGCACATCCGTGACGAGGGTATATATTCACTGCAAAAAGGCCACACCCACTACACCTCAAACAAGGGTCTTATGGAGCTGCGCCGTGAAATTTCAAACTACCTCAAACGCCGTTTTAACCTGAATTATGACCCTCTTACCCAGACAGTTGTAACAGTCGGC